>JAZAIZ010000215.1:0-16049 GCA_036230545.1 Myxococcota bacterium | reverse complement strand
AAGAGCCTCCGAAGAGAATAAGCGTCATCAGAATGTCCCGGGTTCGCTCCGCCCGCTTGTCCACTCTGAAGCCCTGCGCTTCGATAGCCTCAATGATTGCGGGGACCAGGGCCGGCTCTGAAGCTTTGACAATCATCGAGGAATAGGTCTCAGTTTTCGCTGTCCCGTAGGTGGACATCAAACGTCGGGCCACGCTAATAGGGACAGTCGCTCCAAGCTTAATCCCAAAACGCGACACTCCCACAATTCGGCCTCGCTCCACCCCCTTCTTCTTGACCCCACGCTCCCCAAGCATCAACGAGCGACCCACCACCACATCAAACTCAAACCCCCTGAGAGTCTCACCCGTGATCTTGGGCGTCCCAATGGCAGACGCCACCGAGCCGTTGTAAATCTCAATGATTTGGTTCGAAATCACCACCGGGATCTCATCCTTCGAGTCCTCAAAGCCAAGGGGAACCTCCGCCTTAAGAAGCGCAGGAGGAACGCCGGTCATAAAGAGATCGGTGTAGAGCGCTCTCCCAAAAAAACGCCCGCCCCCACGCGCGCCGAGGGGACGCTTCACCTCAAGTTTTGGGTAAACCGCCTCAACCCCCTGAATCTCTTGAAGCTGCTCCACCGCCCGCGGTCCAAATCCCGCTCCCCCAAAGAGGGAGCTGGTGTCCACCTGAATAATCCCCAGATCTATATTCGCCGGCACCACCTCGATATGATCAACGGGCAACTCCTGAACAATCTTTTTGAGCACCGCGTTCCGAGCTCCCAGGCCCAGCCCCACGATCACCAGCAAAATAGCCACCCCCATAGCAATACCCAGCATCGACACCAGAGATCTGCGCGGAGCCCCCCGCAAATCCTGCCACGCCCCATGCACCAGCCCCCCTCTTTTCATCGCAGTCTCCCCTCCACCAGGCGCAGGGTGCGGTGGGCCACCTCCGCGACGGCGTTATCGTGCGTCACCATTAAAAAAGTCGTCCCTTCATCCCGCAACTCCTCAAAGAGCCGTAGAATCTCCTGCGCCGTGCCGGAGTCCAGGTTGCCCGTGGGCTCATCGCACAGCACCACCCGCGGGTTCTGGTAGAGCGCCCTCGCAATGGCCACCCGCTGCCGCTCGCCCCCCGAAAGGGTCGGGGGCCTCTTGTGTTCCAGGCCCTTCAACCCCACCCGCTCGAGAAAAAAACGAGCTCGTTCGTCATCCACCCCCAAGGGCGAGAAGCGACCGGCCAACGCGCAATTATCCAACACCGAATAATGATTCAGGAGATTAAAGCCCTGAAACACAAAACCCAGGTGCTCGTTTCTCAACTCGGCCAGACGGGTATCGTTATAATCGGAGAGCCTGTGCCCACCAATAAACACCCCCCCATCGTAGTCCGGGTCCAACGCCCCGAGAATATTAAGCAGAGAGGTCTTGCCCGATCCCGACGGCCCCACCAGGGCGACAGTCTCCCCCTCCTCCAGGCTTAAGTCCACCCCCTTCAACACGTGGCGGGTCTCGTCACCATCCTGAAAGCGCTTGTGGATGCCGCTCGCCCGCAGCGCCGGTGTCGTCATTGAAGCTGCTCCCGCACCACCACTCGAATTCCCTGATCTTCCCCGGAGATCCCCACGCTCACATCCCCCACCGTACGAATTACCTCCACAAATTGATTCGCCAGCGCCGCCATCCCCGTCGACTGCACCATCCCGGGAAACCCCTTCAGTAGATCCACAGCCCCGTCAGCCAAAGCTTCACTGCGTAAGATCATAACACTTGAAGAGGGTCGCGCAGCCAAGGCGCCGCCCACACTCTTTGTCAGTCCGGCCTTCAGGCCCGGCTTTCCTCCCAACAGGTGCTCCAGGGTCTGACGCAGTCGACCTGTGCCCGCACTGTAAATATAGCGATTCTCCACCAACGCCCAACCCAAACGCGGCGCCTCAACATCATGCTCGTAAATAAGCACCTCTTTCCCACCAATCACTTCCGTGAGCGCTCGAATGGGGGTCCCTCTTTTCACCAGCTGTGCTTGAGACTTCGCCAGGAGCGACTTCATCCCCTCTCTGTCTGCCACATCCGCTGTGATCACCACATGGAACACATCCAAAAGCGCGCTCAAACTCTGCATCAAGGCATGTCGCTTTTGCAGTAAATCCGCCGGAAGCCTGGAGAGATTGCTAAGATGCAGCGTCGCCGTTAAAGGGCCGCTCAACAGAGGCACAACCTCCTCCTCAACATTCAAAGCCGTCATCGCCCCCATGCTCCCAAAGACGCTGTCCAGTGCTACTCCCAGGGGCTTGTTGTTGCGCACCGCCTTCAACCCCTCCGGCCGCGCCACCCGGGTCAAGAAAGAGAGCAGCGCATCCGGCTCAATGCGCTCTGCAAGGGGGAGGGTGGGCTCCTTCCCAAACGCCTCCTTGAGCCCCGGAACCTTCAAATCCACAAACGCGTCCAAAGAGGCGCCGCTTAGCCCCAAACGACCACTCATCATTAGCCCCTCACTTACTCCCTCCAGAGCAGGACTCCCCCCCCCACGCGAGAAGACGACGAACTCCCCCTCGCTTACCCGGGATTTCAAGCGGGTGAAGACAGGGTCATCGGTAATACTCGAGCCCGGACGTGAATAATCCACCGCAAGAATTCTCTTCGTCGCCCGCTTCAAGGCGTCCATCCCCTCAGGACGGGCCAGCAAAACAAAGCCTCGCACGTGACTCCACACCATCACCGGAATCGTAGCGTTGCCAAAGGGGCGCCCCACCGATTGAATCACCACGCCGTCTTCCTGGATCTCAGAGACCCGATTGGCACCATCAACCCGGGTCATCAGCTCCGCGATGAAAGCGTCGAACTTCTTCGTATCCGAAACAGCGCAGGCCCAAAGAGGCTCAGAGGAAGCGCCCTCCAAAAAAAGGAGTCCTCCTTTTTCGGGTTGAACACCGCGCTCACTCAAAGAGTCCGCGTCCAAAACGTCGACCCCCAACTGCTTGGAGGTGCCACTTCGAAGTCGATTAACCACCGCAGCGCCACCGCGCCGGGTTGCCTGAGAGATGAAGTCTCGCGCGCTCGAGACCAGGGTAACCCCGTTGGGAATCCAAACCAAATGCGAGGTCGAAACAGGAGCCAACTTGAGAAGCGTGTCAGGCTCGGCCTTCACACAACTCTTGCAGTTGGCCAAAAAAAGTAAAATACAAATCACAGAGATCGCTGATAGTTTTAGTCGCATCGGGAACCCGTAGCACGAAAGGCCCGTTTAAACCACTCAGAGAGACCTCTCCTGAGACGGTCGTGCTCCCCTAAGATCCTCGACGCCTCTTGCGCCCCCCCCCTGCCAGTGCCTATTCCGCTCCCATGAACGATGCCCCGCTCCCAACTGAAATCGAAGCTAAATTCCTGGTCCAGGCCCTCCCGGAGTCCCTGGAGACCTGCGAGCGCCAACCCATTCTACAGGGATATGTTCTCGCCACTGACAACTGCTGCCTGAGACTTCGTCGTAAGGGCCAAAAGCTCATTCAAAGTGTTAAGCAGGGACAGGGCCTCACCCGATATGAAGTTGAGATTGAACTATCCGAAGCTCAATTCAACGCGTTGTGGCCCTTAACCCTTCACCAACGCCTCACCAAAACCCGCTACAAAGTCCCCCTTAAGGGAAAACTCACCGCCGAGTTGGATATCTACGAGGGGACGCTCCAAGGCCTCGCCACCGTAGAAGTTGAGTTTGAGTCTGAAGCGGACTACGAAACCTTCTCGCGGGACCAGATCCCAGCATGGTTTGGCGAGGAGGTCACCCACGATCCGCGCTACCTGAATCAATCTCTGGCCCTGAAGGGGTTGCCCGAAAAATCTCGATAAGCTTCCCTAAGCGACGTGTCCCGTCCGCTCCGGCTTGCCCGTAAAGGCGCTCCCTTTCACCAGCGCGACCGCACCGGTTCGCACAAGCTCCAAAACCCCGAGGACCGCTTCAAGATCTGCGTGAACCTGATTGATTACATCCCGGGTCCCCACCACCTCAACGGTCTTCGTAGAGACACTCTCATCCACCGTCTTCCACAGGACCCCATCAAGGACCTTATGCAAATCATGAAAGCGCTCCGGTGAACAAGCCACTTTGATCAACGCCAACTCCCTGCTGACGACGCTGTCCACAAAGTGCTCTTGAGCGTAAATCACGTCTACGATCTTGTTCAGCTGGGCAACAATCTTAAACAGAGTGCTCTCATCACCACTGGCGACAATGCTGCAATGAGAGAAGAGGCCGTCTTCATCAGGGGACACCGAGAGGCTGTCGATATTCCAGCCGCGACGGGAGAACACCAGGATAACCCGATTCAAAACCCCGGGTTTATTGCTGACATAGAGACTGATCGTAAAAGACTTCACCGGAGACAACATCAGGTACTCCCTTCGGGCTTCTCCAGAACTTCATCGCTGGGCCCCAGAATCATCGACTTCAACGGCGCGCCCGCCGGGATCATAGGATAAACATTGTCCTCTTTGATGACCTCGGCGTGAATCACGCAAGGCCCCTCATTGTAGGCCAACGCCTCTTCCAATCCACTCGTGACCTCCTCGGGAGTGCTGATTCGAATCCCTTTAGCGCCATAGGCCTCGGCCACACTAACAAAGTCCGGGTTCCCCACCAGGTCAACACCCGAGAGCCGATTCTCATAAAAGAGTTCCTGCCACTGCCGCACCATGCCCAGATATTTGTTGTCGATGATCAAGATTTTCAGAGGCAATTTGTGAATCACCGCGGTAGAGAGCTCCGCCAGGGTCATCTGAAAGCCACCGTCCCCCACAATGGCCACAACCAATGCCTCCGGCCGGGCGAACTGTGCCCCGATGGCGGCCGGAAACCCATAACCCATGGTCCCTGCGCCCCCCGAAGACAACCAGTGGTCGGGATGATCTACCCGATAAAACTGCGCCGCCCACATCTGATGCTGACCAACGTCGGTGGTGACAATCGCCTCGCCCCCGGTCAATCGGTACATTTCGTCAATAACGTACTGAGCCCGTAGCCCTCCCTCCGTCTCATAGGCGAGGGGATAATCTTCTTTCCATTGGCTCAATTGCTCCACCCATTCGGCGGTGTCCCCGGGCGTGGCTATTTTGTCGAGTTGCTCGATGACAATCTTCGCATCCCCCACAATGGAGATGTCCGGCTTGACCATCTTGCCCATCTCTGAGGGATCAATATCCACATGAATCTTAAACGCATCCAGGCAAAACTCCGAGAGCTTCCCCACAATACGGTCATCCCACCGAGACCCAATGGACATAATCAAATCACAGTCCACCACTGCTTTGTTCGCGTAGGCGGTGCCGTGCATCCCCAGCATCCCCAAACTCAATTCATGGGTCTCCGGGAAGGCGCCCTTGCCCAGAAGGGTGTTGGTGATAGGGAGCCGCATGCGCTCAGCAAAGGCTATCAGCTCTTTACTCGCCCCTGAGATCAAAGCACCATGACCAATCAGCAATAAGGGACGCTTGGCCTTCTGCAGAGCCTCTGCCGCCGCAGCGAGCCCTTCAACTTCTCCCTGCACGGGAACTTCATACCCAGGCAACTGCATCACCGGCTCATAATCCGGCACAAACTCAGCCGATGAAATGTTCTTGGGGGCATCAATCAACACCACCCCCGGCCGACCCGACTCTGCCAAATAAATCGCCTCTTTCACCACCCGCGGAATGTCCGCAACATCCTTAAGCAGGTAAGAGTGCTTAACGATGGGCATGGTCATCCCCATGACGTCCGCCTCCTGAAAGGCGTCGAGTCCCAGGTTGGAGGTCACCGTCTGACCGGTGATGACCACCATCGGCACGGAGTCCATTTGAGCCGTTAAGATCCCGGTAATGGTGTTGGTGGCCCCTGGCCCCGACGTCACTAGAACCACCCCGGCCCTTCCCGTCACCCGGGCATAGCCGTCAGCCATGTGGGTGCCGCCCTGCTCATGACGGCAAAGAACAAAATCAATCGGAGACTCGATAATCGCGTCAAAGATGGGGATCGCAGCCCCCCCGGGGTACCCGAAAATCTTCTTGATGCCGTGTCGGTGAAAACACTCCACCAGCGCCTCAGCCCCGGTCATCTTCTTTGCCTCAGAGACACTCAAGGAGCTCTCCTCCCTGTGCTCATCCAATTTGTTCCCAGCGCTTGTCATGGGCTAAACTCCGGATAAACGAGGCGCTGGTACGTTCCAGCCACTGCCTCGGAATGCTCCAAAAGCCCCGCAAGCGGATCCCAATACCCGCCCCGGAGCGCATCACGCGCCGTCGACGCAATGGAGCAATCAAAACCAAGCGCTCCACATTGCACTTCAAGGGTGTCGAGATTAACCGTGATGATCGATAAGGGGTCATCTTGAATGAGATGCCCCAATTGCTCCAGATCTGCCCGGGACGCCGAAACACAAATCAATCCCAGGGTGGTGCAGTTACTAAAAAAAATCTCAGCGAAGCTCTCCGCAATGATCACACGCACTCCGGAGCGGTACAGCGCCTGAGGCGCGTGCTCCCGGGAGGAGCCGCAACCAAAATTGCGCCCGCTCAACAAAACTTCGGCCCCCTTGAAGCGCTCGTCATTGAGAGGATGCTCCAGGGGAGTCCCCTTCTCGTCGTATCGGTCGTTGTAAAATGCGTACTCCCCCAACCCATCAAAGGTGACACATTTAAGGAATTGAGCGGGGATGATTTGGTCGGTGTCCAAATCATCGCCTCTCACCCACACGCCCCTTCCCGAAGCTTTAACAATCATTTTACTCATCGCTGCTCACCGTCCATCCCGAAAACCACACGGGCGTCGGAGATCTCACCCTTAATCGCCGCAGCCGCAACCATCACAGGGCTCATTAAAATTGTGCGTCCAGTGGGACTGCCTTGTCTACCCTTAAAGTTGCGATTGCTCGAAGAAGCGCACATCTCAGCCCCAATCAACTTGTCGGGGTTCATGGCCAGGCACATGGAGCAACCTGGCTCCCGCCAGTCGAAGCCCGCCTCAACAAAGACTTTATCCATCCCCTCTTTGATAGCCTGAGCTGCAACCAGGTGAGATCCGGGCACAATCAGCGCACGCACCCCCTCCTGCACCCGACGTCCCCGCACATAGGCCGCCACCTCCCGCAGATCCGAGAGCCGACTGTTGGTGCAGCTACCGATAAAGGCAACCTGAATGGGAACACCGGCGATGGCCTGTCCGTCTTCCAGCCCCATGTACCTCAACGCCTCCTCATGGGTGCCGAGCTCTCCCTCTTCAAGCTCCGACGCCTTCGGAATACGCTGGTCTACCCCCACCGCCTGACCGGGGTTAATCCCCCAGGTCACCGTCGGAGGGATCTCCGCGGCGTCAAAGGTCACCACATCATCGTAAGACGCGTCCTCATCCGACGCTACGCCCTCCCAATAGGATATCGCATCACCCCAGCGCTCCTCAGCAGGCGCGTAGGGCCTCCCCTTGATATATTCAAAGGTCGTCTGATCTGGATTGATATACCCCACCCGGGCGCCTCCCTCGATGGACATATTGCAGACGGTCATCCGCTCTTCCATGCTCATGGCCTCGATGGTGCTACCCGCAAACTCATAGGCATACCCCATCCCCCCATTGACTCCCAGCATGCGAATGATGTGCAAAATGACATCCTTGGCATAAACCCCCGGCCCCAAAGTCCCCTTCACTTCAACCCGCCGAACCTTTAAGCGCTCCATCGCGAGGGTCTGGGTGGCCAGAACATCCCTCACCTGGCTCGTACCAATACCAAACGCGATGGCGCCAAAAGCCCCATGGGTCGATGTGTGAGAGTCCCCACAGCAAATCGTCATCCCCGGCTGAGTCAACCCCTGCTCCGGCCCCACAACGTGGACGATCCCCTGCTTGCCGCTCTCCAAGTCGAAGTACTCAATCCCAAACTCTTCGGTGTTGCGCTTGAGCGCCTGAGCCATCTCTTCGGCCAGGGGATCCTCAAAGGGCCGCTCCTGAACCCGGGTGGGAATAATATGATCTACCGTCGCATACGTCCTCTGGGGGTAGGGCACCCCCAGCCCCAGCTCACGCACCATCCCAAAGGCCTGGGGGCTAGTGACCTCGTGAATCAGGTGCAGGCCAATAAAAAGCTGCGTCCTGCCATCATCCAGAGTCCGAACGGTGTGGGCATCCCACACTTTATCGTAGAGGTTCTTTCCCATCACTTTTCCCTAACGTCCCTGACCCGATCCTCACCCGCGACCATAGGGAGGTAGGCCGGCTCCCAAGCCTTGCGCTCAACATAGGCCCTCAAATCTTCAGCCTCCAGCCCATCCTCAGTAGCGACCCCTTCTTCAAGGGCGCTGCGAATCACCGCCTCAGCGACCTTCAAGCTCGCCGCCCGGAGTTCACTCAGGGGCGGGTAGAGCAAGCCTGCGTCCCCATGAAACTCCCTCGTATACTCCGCCAGCGCGTAGGCTGAAGAGGTGACCATTCGGTCGGTGATACGAGAAGCGCCGCTGAGAATCGCCCCAAAACCCAGCCCTGGAAAAATAAAGGCATTGTTGCCCTGAGCCACCGGAAAAGCTCTTCCCCCCCACTCAACATCCGGAAAAGGGCTCCCCGTAGCCAAAAGGGCCTGCCCTTCTGTCCAATCCATCACGTCCTGAGGCTGGCCTTCACAATGGCTGTTCGGATTCGACAAAGCAAAGATAATAGGCCGCCGGGTGTTCTCCGCCACAGCCTCAACCACAGACCGGGTGAAGGAGTCCTTCTGACCGCTCAACCCAATCAAACCCGTCACCCCTGCTGCGCGGATCACATCCTCAAGGGAGCGAACATCCCCCACAAAGCCCCACTCCTCAAGGACGCTCTCGTCCTGGGCGAAGTCCCGCTTATACTCCGGCAGCGAGCGGTTGTTGAGTAAGATCCCCTGCGAGTCAAACACCAAAACCCGTTTACGGGCTTCGTCGTCGGTCAGCCCCTCAGCTCTCAAACCCTCACGCAGGGCCGAAGCAACCCCAATCCCCCCGGCCCCCGCTCCATACACCAAAAAGCGCTGGTCTCCCATGCCCTCGTTCTTCACCGCGCATGCCCGCAACACTCCCGCCAAGGTCACCGCTCCGGTCCCCTGGATGTCATCATTAAAGGAGGCCACCTTATCGCGATAGCGCGCCAACACTGTGAAGGCGGTCTCTTTGGACAAATCCTCCCATTGAATCACCACATTGGGCGCTTTGCGCACCAGGCTCTCTACAAATTGGTCCAGAAAATCAAAATACGCCTCGTTCTCAAGTCGGCGCTCCCGCACCCCCAGGTAAAGGGGGTCTGCGAGCAGGTCCTCACGGTTGGTCCCCACATCGAGACAGACTGGCATCGAGTGAAAGGGGCTCACCCCCCCTCCCACGGTGTAGAGGGCGAGCTTCCCAATGGAGATCGCCAACCCCCCATACCCCTGATCTCCGATCCCTAAAATCGCAGAGGAGTCCGTCGCCACCACCAGGCGAATATCTGAGAGTGGATAATTCTCCAACATCCTGTCCGCCAAGTGGACCGTTCGATTAGACACCGACAAGCCCCGAGGATTGCGGTAAAGGGACGAGAAGTGCTGCACCGCCTCCCCCACCGTGGGGGTATAAATAATCGGCATCATCTCTTCCAGATGCGCCGCGACCACCGCATAAAAGAGAATCTCCTGTCTCTCCTGCAAGCCCCGCAAAAACTGATACTTTCCCAGGTTGTCGGGCTGTGCCAGGTAGCTGGCATAGGAGCGCTCAATCTGCTCTTCAATCGTCGTAATATGCGAGGGCAGCAACCCATGCAGCTCCAGCGCGTCCCGCTCCTCGAATGAAAAAGCCGTGCCCTTGTTAATCAACACCAGACGCAACGCCGCGATCCCACGTACAAAGACGCTCATGGACTCCTGGCCTTCGGCGTCTTTCCGAACATCAAAATACTGACACACCGACGGGCGCTTCAGGGGCTTATTTTTCCGCGAGCGTGAAATTTTTCGGGACATACCATAGGGTCCAATCTCAGGTTTGTTAACTTCCACCGTCATCATAATAATAGCTCTCCTGCAGCTTTCAGCACTACTTTTGCGCCAGACGGGCCCGGCACTCCTCTAATACTGCCGCCCCCATCTCTACCGTCCCCACCACTCTCTCACCCTCTCCCCCACCGTGGGACGCGATGTCGAGAGTTCGAAATCCTCTCCCCAGCACCGCGTTCACCGACTCGTGAATGAGCGCGGCCAAATCTGCCCGCCCACCCGAGTGCTCAAGAAGCATCCCCAGTGAAAGAATCATCGCCAGTGGATTCGCTTTGCCCTGCCCAGCGATGTCCGGAGCGGAACCATGCACCGGCTCAAACAGGCCGCCGCTCGCCCCGATAGAGGCAGAGGGCAACATCCCTAAAGACCCCGTCATCGCCGCAGCAGCATCCGAGAGAATGTCCCCAAACATATTGCCAGTGACCACCACATCGAATTGCCCTGGCCGGGTGACAAGCTGCATCGCACAGTTGTCCACGTAGAGATGCTCCAAGGTCACATCGGGATAGTCGGCGCTCAGCTCGCTCATGACCTCTCGCCACAAGCGCTGGACCTCCAGGACATTTGCCTTGTCCACGCTGACCAGGTGCTTCTTACGACGCTGCGCGATCTCAAATGCGACCCGCCCAACCCGTCGGATCTCATTCTCATCGTAGACCATCGTGCTCACACCCCGACGAACCCCCTCCTCCGCCGAAATCCCCCGAGGCTCCCCAAAGTAAATCCCCCCGATCAACTCACGCACGAAGAGAAACTCTACATCCTTGGTCAACTCCGGCCGCAGTGGGCAGGAGTCAGAGAGGCTGTCAAAAAAACGAGCTGGGCGTAGATTCGCGAAGACGCCCATCTCCGCGCGCAGCCTCAAGAGCCCTCGCTCCGGGCGACTATCCGGGGGCAGATCATCCCACTTTGGACCTCCAACCGCCCCCAGCAACACCGCGTCCGCGTCCTTCACCAGAGACACCGTCGCATCGGTGAGAGGCTCTCCGTGGTGGTCCAGCGAGGCGCCCCCGAAATCTGCCCGCTCCACCGCGAACGTGAGGTCGGTCTGCTCCTCAAGGAGGTCCATCACCTTCACCGCTTCGCTCACCACCTCCGGGCCGATCCCATCCCCCTCCAATAAGACGATCTTCAACTCAGTCATCACGGGGCCCCCATCTCTGAAGGGGTCTTATACCCGTTCTTCGAACCTTCGGCCCGACGCTTAAGCTCCTCCTGATACACAAGGTGGTTCAGCGCACACACAAACGCCTGAGCACTCGCCACCACCACGTCCGTGTGGGTCGATTGCCCCTGAGCAATCTCCCCCCCCTTATCCACGCGGACGTTAACTCGCCCCTGGGCATCCGAGCCCCCGGTGATGGCCGAGATGCTGTAATCCTTCAAGCTCACGCTCTCCAGACCCGACGCAACCTTGATCGCCTCAACCACCGCGTTCACCGGACCATCGCCATCACACTCCGCCTCAACAACATCGCTCCCTGCTCTGAGCTTCGCTCGAGCGTGAGGAGTGACCTCATTGCCACTGGTAAACTCAATGTTGAGCAGCTCGTAATAATCCTCAACATTGAGAACGGTGTTCGCCACCAGCGCGTGCAGATCCGGATCGTAGATGTCTTTCTTCTTATCTGCCAACTCCTTAAAGCTCGTAAAGACCCGGTTCAACTCCTCGTCGCTGAGCGCATACCCAAGCTCTTTCAGACGATCTCGAAGCGCGTGACGCCCGGAATGTTTCCCCAGAACCAAGCTGGACTCGTTGAACCCCACATCCTCCGGAGCCATGATCTCATAGGTGGTCCGCTCATTAAGTACACCATGCTGGTGAATCCCCGCCTCGTGGGCGAAGGCATTCTTGCCAATGATCGCCTTATTAGGCTGTACAGGGATCCCCGTAATGCGACTAACCAGCTTGCTCAAAGCCAGAAGCTTTGTGGAATCCGCCCGAGTCTCAATTCCAAACACGTCCCTGCGAGTGCGCAGGGCCATGATGACCTCTTCAAGGGCCGCGTTTCCCGCTCGCTCGCCAATCCCATTGATGCACCCCTCCACCTGTCGGGCACCCGCCAGAATCGCCGCTAGAGAGTTGGCCACCGCCAGCCCCAAATCATTGTGACAATGACAGGCCACAATGGCGTCGGTCCCCTCTGTCAACTCAACGATAGAGCTGATAATCTTCCCATACTCCACCGGGGTCGTATAACCAACGGTGTCCGGAACGTTCAAAATCGTCGCGCCGTGCTCCACCGCGCAAGCCATCGCCTCCCTCAAAAAGCCCGCTTCACTGCGGGTGGCATCCTCCGCAGAGAACTCCACCCTTGAGGTCAAAGAGCGACAGGCCGACACTCCCTGCGCAATCTGCGCGAGGACTTCATCCCGCGTCATTTTGAGTTTATGCTCAAGGTGAATATCACTGGTGGCAATAAAAACATGCAGGCGAGGCTTCACCGCATCCTTCACCGCGCTCCACGCAGCATCGATGTCCCCCTCGCGGGTTCTACACAGCGCCGCAACCTCGCAGGTCTCCACCGTTGCGGAAATCTCACGAACCGCGCTCACCTCACCAGGGCTCGCCGCAGGAAACCCCGCCTCAATAACATCCACCCCCAGGCCCTCAAGCGCCTTCACAATTCGCAGCTTTTCCGCCCGAGTCATGGTCGCCCCCGGAGACTGCTCCCCGTCGCGACAGGTGGTGTCAAAAATTCTTACATAATCACCCTCTACGCCTGACATTCCACCATCTCCTCCCCCTTAAACTCCAAAGGCTTCTCCGCCCACTTCGTGGGCACCACACCTTCTTTGGCCAGAATATATTCAAAGGCATCCACCAGGGCTCGCCAGCTCGCCTCCACCACGTTGGTGCTGACCCCCACGGTTCCCCAGGACTCTCTCCCGTTGCTCGCTCTGATCAAAACCCGCACTGTTGATGCCATCCCCATGCCGCTGTTGAGAATGCGCACTTTGTAGTCCGTCAAGCGAAGGCTCCCCACACAGGGATAGGACTTTTCAAGGATTTCACGAAAGGCACTCCCCAGCGCATGCAGCGGCCCGTTACCCTTCGCCGCGCTCTCATACGAGCGTTCCCCCACACCAATGACCACCCGCGCATAAGAGCGCTCAGCCTCGGCTCTTGCCGCCTCCGAACCCTCCGAGGTGACGCTCGTTGTTACCGTCGCCTCCTTAACGCTGAAGTACTCATGACGATTTCCACGGGCCTCTTCCATCAAGAGCTTCAACGACGCCTCAGCCCCCTCAAATTGATAACCATCAAACTCGAGCGCTTTAATCCGCTCGAGCACCCTGCTGGTAAAGGGATGCTCAGGATCCAGCTCAATGCCAAAATCCCGGGCCTTCATCACAATATTGGAGCGGCCAGCCAGATCGGAGACCAATATCCGACGGTGATTCCCCACAGACTCAGGAGGCAGATGCTCGTAGGAACGCGAATCCTTCATGACCGCGTTAACGTGAACCCCACCCTTGTGAGCAAACGCGCGCCGTCCCACATAGGCCTGACTGGGCATGGGGATATGATTGGTGAGCTCATCCACCGTGTGGGCCAAATCGGTTAGACCACATAGACTCTCCGCTGGCACACAATGATGCCCCAGCTTCACTTGAAGCGCAGGGATCAAGGAGATGAGGTTGGCGTTTCCACAACGCTCCCCCAAGCCGTTGATGGTCCCTTGCACCATGGTCGCCCCGCTCTCCACCGCCGCCACGGAGTTCGCCACCGCGAGCTCGGAGTCGTTGTGGGTGTGAATTCCCACGGGACACTCAAAGAGCCTGGCGGCCTTATCCACCATCTTCGTGACATACGACGGCAGGCTGCCTCCGTTGGTGTCACAAAGAACGATATAGTCGGCGCCGCCTTCCACCGCCGCCCGGAGCACCTCAAAGGCATAGTTTTCATCCTCGCGAGCCCCGTCAAAAAAGTGCTCGGCGTCGAAAATAACCTCATCGGTGCGGGCCTTGAGGTAGCGGACACTGTCGCTGATCAACTCCAGGTTATTCCCTGGCCCGATCCCCAGGACATTCTGCACATGAAAGGCAGAGGACTTCCCAAACACCGTCACCGCCGGGGTCCCGGCGCTCAAGAGCGCCTGAATACTTCGGTCAGCGTCACAGGTCTGATCAAAGCGACGTGTCGCCCCAAAGGCGGTTAACTTAGCGCCCTTGAGGCGCAAGCTCGCCGCCTCTTTAAAGAAACTCTCATCCCGGGGGTTGGATCCCGGCCAGCCACCTTCAATATAGCTGACCCCAAACCCGTCAAGCTTCTCAGCCAGCATGAGTTTCTCAGGAACAGATAATTCAAACCCCTCCCCCTGGGTACCGTCACGAAGGGTTGTGTCATACAGAAAAATTTTGCTCATCACTTCACTCCATGCGGCACCCCGGTGCCCACTCAAGCCACGTAGGCCCTACGCCTCAATGGCCTTTCCCTTGGTAAAAAGCGCCCGAACCTGCCGCCCAACGACCTCGATAGGATGCTCAAGCTCCGCCTTCCGCATCTTCTCAAGCTCGGGACTGCCCGCTTCGTATTCGGCCATCCAGTTTTTTGCGAAGGTCCCGTCCTGAACATCATTAAGGGCCTGACGCATCGCCTCTCGAGCCTGGTCCGTAATAATCTTGGGCCCCACCGTTCGCCCACCATACTCAGCGGTGTTGGAGACCACATCCCACATACGCTCCAAGCCCCCTTCGTAAATCAAATCAACAATGAGCTTCATCTCATGCAGGCATTCAAAATAAGCCATCTCCGGTGGATAGCCCGCATCCACAAGGGTCTCGAAGCCCGCCTTAATCAGCTCGGTCACGCCCCCACAAAGAACGGTCTGCTCCCCAAAGAGGTCTTCGTAGGTCTCATCGGCGAACGAACACTCCAGCACCCCAGCGCGGGTCAGGCCCAACGCATGCGCCAACCCCAGCGCCTTCTCTTTAGCGCTGCCAGTCGCGTCCTGCTCCACCCCAATGAGCCCCGGCACACCTCCTCCTGCGAGATACTCCTTGCGCTCCTCAGTGCCCGGCGCTTTGGGCGCCACGAGAATGCAATCCACGCCCTCTGGTGGAGTCACGTACTTAAAAAGGATATTAAACCCATGAGAAAATGACAGGGTCTTGCCCGGCGTCACAAAACGCTCAATGTGCTCAGCGTAAGTCTCCTTTTGAACCTCGTCAGGAATGAGGATGTGAATAATATCCCCCTGCTCCGCAGCGTCCGCAATGCTTGCCACCTGCAGCCCATCCTGCTGCACCACGCCCCACGACTTTCCATTTTCCCGCACCCCCACGACGACGTCGAGGCCCGAGTCCGCAAAGCACAGCGCCTGGGCCCGCCCCTGGGCACCATAACCAATAACCGCTACTTTCCTGCCCTTGAGGGCCTCAAGGGACGCGTCTGCCGTTGTCAGGACTTTCATCTGGATTTCCTTTCTCATTAACAAAAAAAAAAGGCCGATCAACTGCTCAAGTTAACCGGCCTAAGTGATTGACGATGTTGCTTTCTCTAGCTTCGTCCCTCACCCAGGCCCGCACAGGGCACGACAATAATGTCCAGGACGACGACGGGAACCACCAGCTCCTCTCCAACGACCGCAGCCACATCCGCAAGAATGTCGCCTGAAAAATCTGGAAGGAGAGCTAGCGTGACCATAATGCTAAAGAAGCCTTTCTCGAATTGGTCTTAAACTAGCGCCCTTCTTGGAAGGTGGTCAATCAAAATATTAAGCCCTCAGGCATTTTCTCAAGCTTTGAGACCACGCACGAACGTTTCCCCATCGGGTCTTTGTCTCCGAACTTCTTTCCCGCCAAGAGCCCCTTCAAGAGTTGACAGGTCTGCTCAAGCTATGCGAGCCACCCTATCCAGGGTTCATATTCAAGGGAGAGTAAGATGAAGCGAAGCGACCAATTAAAAGAACTAGCCCGTGCACCGTCCCGGGCCATGCTGAGGGCAACCGGCCTCTCGGTGGTAGAGATCGAACAACCCCTGGTCGCCGTGGTCAACACCTGGACCGAGGTTACTCCCTGCAACATGCACCTCAACCGCATCTCCGAGAAGATTAAAG
>JAZAIZ010000214.1:0-19689 GCA_036230545.1 Myxococcota bacterium | reverse complement strand
GCCTCGCCGACGAGGGCTGCTTCTTTATTGCTTGTCATCAGCGTAGCAACGCGGAGCGTCTGCGGGAGCTGCTTCATCAGCGGCGTTTGGATTTGCCGGTTTTGGAAGGGTTTCCTGCAGATTGGATGGGCGGGGAAAACCACGGTGGGGCGCGTTGCGGCCTTGTGCTGACGACTCTGAGCGCTGGCTTTGATGATCAGGAGCAAGGGGTGTCGGTTGTTACCGACGGAGACCTCTTTGGGGTCGCTCCAGAGAGTCGGGTTCGTCGGGTCAGGCGCCCCCCTTCCGATGGATTGACGACTCTTCGTAATCTGGATGAGGGCGATTATATTATTCACGTTGACCACGGGATTGGCCTTTACCTTGGGCTTAAGCGTCTCATCGTTAACGGTGTGGACGGCGACTTTGTTCACCTCGAGTATGCCGGCGGTGATCGACTTTATCTGCCGGTTTATCGTCTTAATCTTTTGCAGCGTTATCGGGGAAGCACCCGGCACGCGCGCCTGGATAAATTGGGCGGCAATCGATGGATGAAGACGAAGCAGCGGGTGAAGGACTCGGTGCTTCAGATAGCGCATCAGCTCTTGGAGGTTCATGCTCGCCGTGTGGCGCTTAAGGGCTTCGCCCTTCCCTCGCCAGATGATTCTTTCAAGGCCTTTGAGGCAGCCTTTCCTTACGAGGAGACCCCGGACCAGCTTCGTGCGATTAACGAGGTGATTGAGGACCTCACAGCGCCCTGCCCTATGGATCGGCTTATCTGTGGCGACGTGGGGTTCGGCAAGACCGAAGTGGCCATTCGGGGAGCTTTTTTGTCTATCCTTGGTGGGTATCAAGTGGGCGTTCTGGTGCCAACGACGGTGTTGGCCGAGCAGCACGGGGCGACATTTCGGGAGCGTCTTGAGCATGAGGGAGTGCGCGTCGAGGTATTGAGTCGTTTTCGCAAGCCCAAGGAAGTGGCAGCTATCCTGCAGGATTGTCGTGAGGGCAAAGTTGATATTCTTGTGGGGACCCATCGCCTCCTTTCCCATGACGTTGTCTTTAAGAATCTGGGTCTGTTGGTGGTGGATGAGGAGCAGCGTTTTGGAGTGCGACACAAGGAGCGAATCAAGCAGTTGCGCCACAGTGTTAACGTGTTGACCATGAGCGCCACGCCAATTCCGAGGACGCTGCACATGGCGTCGGTGGGAATTCGCAACCTCTCGTTGATCTCCACCCCCCCTACCCAGCGCAATGCTATTCGGACGGAGATTACACGTTTTGATGAGGGGGTCATTGCCGAGGCGATTCGTCGCGAGTTGCACCGTGGTGGGCAGGTTTTTGTGGTTCATAATCGGGTCAGTTCCATCGAGGCCCTCGCCCAATTGGTTAGAAAGCTTGTTCCTGAAGCCAGGGTGGCTGTGGGGCATGGCCAGATGTCGAGCACACAGCTTGAAAGAATTATGGTGGACTTTGTACGCCGTGAGAGCAGCGTTCTGATTTGCACGGCAATTATCGAGAGCGGTATTGATATCCCTCTGGCCAACACCATGATTATTAACCGGGCCGATATGTTTGGGCTCAGCCAGTTGCATCAGCTTCGGGGGCGTATTGGTCGGGGCGCTCGTCGTGCTTTTGCCTACCTGCTTTTGCCTCGAACCGACAGGATTACCAAGGAGGCCACCGAGCGGTTGGCGGTGTTGAAGAAATTTTCAGACTTGGGGGCCGGCTATCAAATTGCTACCCATGATCTTGATCTGCGTGGGCCCGGAGATCTTCTCGGTGCTGACCAATCGGGTAATATTGCGGCGGTGGGCTTTGAGCTTTTCACGGAATTGCTCGGAGAGGCGGTGGAGACCGTTAAGGGCCGGGAGGTGAAGCCCGAGGTGGAGCCGGATATTAAGCTGCCGGTGAGCGCCGTCTTGCCCGAGGAGTACCTGCCCCAGCCTATGCAACGTCTCGCCTATTACCAGCGCATGACTCTGGCGAAGACAGATGAGGAAGTGTATGAAATTGCAAGGGAAATTCGTGAGATCTACGGTAAGCCTCCCGTGGAGGCTGAGCATCTCACTGAGGTGATGGTGATTCGGCGCCGTTTAAAGCACATGGGGGCCATGGGGCTCTCGGCGGCGCTGAGTGGGCCCGGGGAGCTGAGAATCGGGGTGTCCTTTGTTCCTGAACCGCGGATTGATGGAGAGAAGTTGGCGCTGCTACTGCAAACTCAGGGGGATCGATATCGTCTGACTCCTAATGGCCGATTGTCCATCAGCGTGGACACCCCTGAGGATGTTGATGATTCTCATTTTCTGAGATTGGTGCGCGTGGAGTTGGCGGAACTGTGCGAGGGCGTTATTTAGGGGAGACGCGGCCAGGGAGGATAACGATAAATATTTCAGTATGTTATGGGGGCTTTCTGGAGTGTTTATCAGGCGAGGGGGACTCTGAAGCTTGAAATCATTGCATTTTTTGTCGATTTGGGTAATAAGGAATCTTCTGAACTGAAGAAGGAACCGCAATTATTATGCCTGCTTCTTTTCCCGTATCTTCTGGGGTTTTTGTCGGTCGTGATGACTCAATTAGTCGATATCGCGCTCGACTTGACCATTTTAAAATCTCACTCTACGTTGGCCTTCCTGGGATTGGTAAGACCGCCTTGCTTTTGCAGTTGGCTCCCATCGCCAAAGAGATAGGGTTAGAGAAATGTATCTACCTGTCGGTTAAGCCGGGGGAGGGCATTGTCTCTCTGCTGGCTCGGGTGGAGGCTCAACTCGAAGCTCGCGTTACGCAGTCCAGTGAGCGGCAGAGTGACTCTTTCCGGCGTCTGATCGACGTATTGAGCACCCACAAAGCACTCGTGGTTTTGGATGATCTCGACAGGCTCAAGCGGGAAGATCTCTCCGCGCTGGTTCGCACCATTAAGGGCACCGAGGGACAATATCGAATTCTTGCGTCCAGTCGGACTGATCCCGATCTTTCGGCCATGGACCGCGCTCTTGTTCATATCGAAGCTTTGAGACCCCTCAAGCCGGAGTCCGTGAAGGCTCTTGCGGCGAGCTTTGGGCTGGGGAATGAGGCTCAGGAAATCCTGGAGATGGACGCGATTCGGGGGGGCTCTTCGAGTCATCCGATCTCGCTTATTTTTATGGCGTCGGTGTTGGGAGAGAACCTCCCCGATACGGACTTCCTGCGAACACTGACCGCGCGCTCCATTAGCTCCTTCAAATCGATCTGGGAGAGGTGCCAGGAGGTGCTCAGCGAGGAAGAGCAGGGCGCCTTGATTTCGCTGTCGGCGGTGGCGGCACCCATTGAAAAGAAGATCGCGGTTAAGGCTTTTGGTTCGGCGATTGAGAGTCTGCACCGAAAGCACCTGATCGACGAGATTGACGGCGCTCTTTATGTGCACTGGGTGGTGCGGCAGGTGTTGGAGCTGAGCGACGCGCGTCTGGAGTTAAAGGCGGCTCATCTTATTGCTGGGCATCTGCGGGAGCGTTCTGTGCAGCGCTGTGAACCGACGGGGGTGATCAGGGCGGGTGAGATCCTGGCCCACGCGGGTGCGGTGGATGAGGCCGTTGAGGTGTTGTCTGAAGGGTGGGGCGATGTACGTGATTTTGGCTTCCTCCAAGCCTACCTTAAGTCGTTGGCTTCGATCCCGGCGGACGAGACCATGTCGGTTCGTTTACGGGTTTTAGCGGCTCGGGCTCGGATGCGTCAGGGAAACCCGGCGATGTTGCGGGACGAGATGGAGGCCCTTGCCAAAACCGATGACCCTTGGACTCAATCGCGTTCATTGGCGGCCTTGGTTTATATTTACAACCGAACCCGTGATTATAAGGGCGTTGTTCAGGCTTACACGGCGTTGGAGGCTATTAAGCCCGAAAAAGAGACGTTGATTCAGGGTGGCACCATCGCTGCTATCTCCATGGTGCGTTTGGGCCGGGTGAGTGAAGCAGAGGATCTGGCTCGGCGTTTGCTGAAGGCCCTGAAGGGGCGAGAGCAGTACGAGCGAGAAGGGGGAATGCATCGGCTTATCGCGCGTGTGTGTGCTCAGGCGGGTCGGCTTGAGGACGCGGTTGAGCAGGCAACGGCCGCTGCCAAATGCTTTGAGAAGGCGGGAGATCTCTATCACGCGGCGACGGCTTTCGGGTACATTGGTGATTTGCACCGGGAGACTGGTGAGTTTGAAAAGGCTCGAGAGGCGTTTCAACAGTTTCATGCCTACGCGGTGCGCTGGGGAGATCGGAACCTGATTCAGATCGCCGAGTTGACCGACGCATGGGTGTGCATTGATATCGGTGATTTGACCACGGCCTTGAAGATTGTTGCGGAAGTTGAAAAGAGCGTGGGAGCAGGATCAAGCCGTCGTCTTAAGCGCTACCTGGCTGCGGCCAAGGCGCTGCTCGCGGCGGGTCGCGGACGTCACGAAGAAGCGGCAGATATGCTTAAGCCCGTCATCGATAGCTGGGTGTCTGCCGGACAGCGGAACATTGCGGATATTTTGCGAGCCAGTCGCGTGCGCTCTTTGATTGCCTGCGGGAAGCTGGATGACGCGCGGGAGATTGTAGATCTGGCGCTGGAGCAACTCGATGCAAAAGTTCAGGGTCCGCGAGTGGCGACGTTTCTTCGGGAGAGTGCGCTGATTCGACTTCGTCAAAAAGACACGAAGAAGGCGATGACCGAGCTGAGCAAGGCGAGAAAACTCTTCGCTAAAGGGGGTAATCGTCGGGAAGAGGCGCTCACCCTGCATCGCATTGCCCATGCGGCTTTGGATGAGGGGAACGTTAAGCTTGCGACAAAAAGAGCGAAAGAGTGTCTTGAGCTTGCCAACACCATTCAGCACGCTCGTGCTATCGCCTTGGCCCGTGAGCTCCAAAGTGAATTACATCTGATCAATAACGAGCCCGCCGAAGCGGTTGAAGCTGGCAAAGAGGCTATGGTGGCGCTGCGGAAGCTCGGGGATGATCTGGGGACGCTTTATACCTCGGTCAATCTCTTGCGGGCCTATATTATTAACGGCGATTTATCGAACGCGATTCGCCTTGGGCCTCGCGTGGGTGCCCATGCCGAACGTGTTGAGATTCGGGAAGTGCGGATTCGCGCGATTATCCTGACGGGCATCGCGCTGCTTAAGAAGGGCAAGCTAGATGCAGCCAAGCGTTGCTTTCGTGAAATCCCCGTGGGTGTCTTGCATCCGGTGACCGGCGCGCTCATGTGGCGCTTGGGAGAGGCGCTTGCGGCGCTTGACGACGAGGGCATGCTTGTTTTGGAGCGACGAAAGAATTGGGTTGCCGAGTTGAGGCGACTGCCTGAACTCCGTCAAAACATGGCGATCGCGTTGCTCACGCAATTATCGCTTCCACCGCGTCAGCGCTGTCATAAGCTCGCGGGGGGAGAGTCGGAGTTGGTCGGCACGGAGGTTATGGGGTGGTTCGATCCGGCGGAGTACAATATTTTTATTGATATCCAGAACAATCGGGTCATCGAGGGGCAAAAGGAATTTGAAATCTCCGATGATGAGACGTTGACACTGTGTTCTCAACTGGTGTCGTGTTCTCCGCGTGTGTTGTCATTTGACCTGGCCTACGATGAGATCTCCGAGCCCTTGGACGAGGATGAGGAAGACCTGACTGAGAAGCAGAAGCTGCGTGTGGTGAAGAACACCTTTAAGGCGTTGCAGAAGCAGCTTAAGGGGAGTCAGCATTTTAAAGCGGCCACCACAGCGACCGGTATGAAGTTGACTCTGCCCAAGAGCAGCATCGCTTTTATTCCCATCGAGTATCGAATTCAGGATCTGAGCCGTTTGCAGCGAGAGCTCCTTGGGCTCCTGGGACAGCAAGGCAAGGCTTCTTTGCAGAACATCCAATCCGAGTACGAGCTCACCCGCGCCGAGGCGCGACGTGAAGTGGGAGGATTGGTTGAGGCTGGGCATGTTGAGGTTATTCGGGATGGTCGAGGTCAGGCGTATCGTTTGGCTTGATAGACCGGGTGAATGATTTCCGTGACGCGGCGCCGGTCTTGCGTTGACAATAATTAGAACGTGTTCTATCCGGAAAAATCGGTTGAATATCTCCCTAAAAAGGTGAATGGAATGGTTGCGAGAACTCTGGCGGATTTAAACGCTCAAGCCGAAGAGGGGGGAGGGCAGCGGCGTGTAGAGAAGCAGCACGAGGCGGGAAAGCTGACCGCCCGTGAACGCATTGAGGCGTTGCTTGACGTGGGCAGCTTCACCGAGCTGGACAAGCTCAAGGTGCATCGTTGCAACGACTTCGGTATGCCCGAGACCACGTTCCTGGGGGATGGGGTTGTTACGGGTTACGGCACCGTGGATGGACGTAAGATCTTTGTCTACGCCCAGGACTTCACGGTGTTTGGCGGGTCCCTCTCGAGCGCCCATGCGGAGAAAATCTGCAAGGTGATGGATCTTGCGACAAAGGTTGGTGCGCCGGTGGTGGGGCTCGCTGACTCCGGTGGGGCGCGGATTCAAGAGGGGGTGGAGTCTCTGGCGGGTTACGCCGACATTTTTCTGCGCAATGTTCTAACCTCCGGTGTGGTTCCTCAGATCTCCTGCATCATGGGGCCCTGCGCTGGTGGGGCAGTCTACTCTCCTGCGATCACCGATTTTATCTTCATGGTTCGTGACTCGAGCTATATGTTTATTACCGGTCCTGAAGTGCTCAAGACGGTCACCCACGAAGAGGTGACCAAGGAGCAGCTGGGGGGAGGGCGGACCCACAATGAGACCAGCGGTGTGGCGCACTTTTTGTCTCCCAACGATCTGACCTGCCTTGATCAGGTCCGCGAGTTGCTCTCGTATTTGCCGGCCAACAACACCGAGGATGCGCCGCGCAAGCCTTGCGTTGATGATCCCAAGCGACGATGCACGGAGCTTAAGAATCTTATCCCGGAAAATCCGAACAAGCCCTACGACATTAAGCAGGTGATCTTCAGCGCTGTGGATGACGCTCAATTTTTTGAGGTGCAAGAGGGCTATGCGCTTAATATCGTGGTGGGTTTTGCACGGAGTAATGGCGCGAGCGTTGGGGTGGTGGCTAACCAGCCCAATCATCTGGCGGGGTGTTTGGACATTGATGCGTCCACCAAGGCGGCACGTTTTGTCCGATTTTGCGACTGCTTCAATATTCCGCTTGTTACCTTTGTGGATGTCCCGGGGTTTTTGCCGGGCCTTGACCAGGAATATGGCGGGATCATCAAGCACGGGGCGAAGCTGCTTTATGCTTATGCAGAGGCGACGGTACCCAAGATCACGGTCATTACTCGAAAGGCCTACGGCGGTGCTTATGATGTGATGGCGTCCAAGCATATTCGAGCAGACATTAATTATGCCTTTCCCACCGCAGAGATCGCGGTAATGGGGCCCGAGGGGGCGGTGAATATCATCTTTAAGCGAGAGCTGCAGGGCGCCGATGACCCTGAGGCCCGGCGTGAAGAGCTTATCACTGAGTATCGCGATACCTTCGCCAATCCCTATAAGGCGGCTGAGCTGGGGTATGTGGACGAGGTTATTTCGCCGGAGGATCTGCGCTCACGCTTAGTCAGTGCCCTTGAGATGCTTCGAGACAAGCGGCAGGACAACCTGCCACGTAAACACGGCAACATCCCACTTTAGGTAGTTTTGGAGGGCTCCATGGCTAAGAGAGCGTTCAAGCGGGTCTTAATCGCCAACCGGGGTGAGATCACCGTTCGCGTGGCGAAGACTCTCCGCGACATGGGGATTTCCCCGGTGGCTATTTACTCTGATGCAGACAGGATGGCACCGCACGTTCGTTCCTGTGATTATGCGTATTATGTCGGTCCCTCGCCGGCGACGGAGAGTTATCTCGACACCGATAAAATTCTCGATATCGTGGTTAATAACGAGATTGATGCGATCCATCCTGGATATGGCTTTTTGTCTGAGAACGCTGCTTTCGCCGACGCTGTTGAAGCGGCGGGGGTTACATTTATCGGGCCTCCTTCCAACGCCATGCGCTTGATGGGTTCGAAGACCGAGGCTCGAGAGGTGATGAAGCGGGCGCAGGTGCCCATCGTCCCGGGGAGCGAGGCCCTCGAGAGCGCCGAAGAGGCGTTGGCGATGGCCGCGCAATTTGGCTACCCGGTGATGCTGAAGGCCGCCGCCGGTGGGGGCGGGAAGGGCATGCGCCTGGTTCACAACGATGCGGAGTTGGAGTCGGGTTATCGGTCGGCTAAATCCGAGGCCAAAAATGCCTTTGGGGACGACACGATTTATCTTGAGAAGGCGGTGGTGAATCCACGCCATATTGAGATCCAGATTCTTAGTGGTCCAGACGGCCGGACGCTCTGGCTGGGGGAGCGTGAGTGCTCCATGCAGCGACGTCACCAGAAGGTTATTGAAGAGACCCCATCGGTGCTGGTGGATGACGAGATGCGGAGAAAGATGGGGGAGGTGGCCTGTCAGGCCGCCGAGGCTGTGAACTATGTCGGTGCTGGGACTGTGGAGTTTTTGGCCGACAATGAGGGGAATTTTTACTTTCTCGAGATGAATACCCGCTTGCAGGTTGAGCACCCCGTAACCGAGATGTGCAGCGGCATTGATTTGGTAGAGGCGCAGGTGCGGGTGGCCCAGGGAGAGTTGCTGACCTGGGAGCAGGAAGAGCTCGCCTGTCAGGGTCACGCCATTGAGGCCCGTGTTTATGCTGAAGATCCGGAGCGTCAGTTTATGCCCTCTCCAGGGCTGATTGAAGACCTGGTACTTCCCCAGGGGCCCGGTGTGCGGGTGGATTGTGGTGTGGCCAAGGGCTTTGAGGTGCCGCGATACTACGATCCTATGATTGCGAAGATTGTAGCGTGGGGGCAGAATCGGGAGCAGGCTCGTCGGCGTCTCTTGAGGGCACTTGATGAGACCGCGGTGAAGGGGATTACCACAAATATCGTTTTTCTCCGGCGCCTCTTAAACACCGACTGCTTTAGGTCGGGAGATTATACGACTGACTCCATCGCGGAGATGATGAGCGACGAGAAACCCCCTGTGAACTCTGAGCTTGAAGAAGTAGCCATCGCTGCGGCGGTGATTAATCGATTTCGTCGTGACCATAGCGCGACCCCGGCAGATCACGGCGCAGACACTGCGCGGGTGAGCTCCTGGCGTGGTGGTGGTCATTGGCGAGGAGGATGTGGTTGATGCACTATGTCGCGATGATCGGTGGGCAGGAGTATGCTGTTGAGATTAGGGAGGGGGAGCCTGAGGTCTACAGCGTGGTGATTGATGGTAAATCCCTGGAGGTGGACGCTCGGGTGGTCTCGGAGACGACGCTTTCCCTTTTGACCAATAACGAGTCCTACAATATCGAGTCGGAGTTGGCTGTCGATGGCAGTGAAAACCTGCTTGTGCGAGGGGAGCTTGTTAAGGTTGAGGTGCTGGATTTGCGCACGAGCCGACTTCGCAAGGCCCAGGAGACTTCCGGCGGGATGGAGGGTCCGGCTGTGATCAGCAGCCCGATGCCCGGTAAGGTTGTTGCTGTTCTGGTTGAAGAGGGCCAGGAGGTCGAAGAAGGGCAGGGGCTTGTGGTGGTGGAGGCCATGAAGATGGAGAACGAGCTGCAGGCTCCCCGCGCTGGTGTTGTCAAAGGCCTGAGCGCCGAAGAGGGGGTCGCTGTGGACGGCGGCGCTTCTCTTTGCACCATTGAATAATCCTCTGTCCAGAGGCGCTTTTTCTTTTCAATATCCTGAAATTTTACTGATGTTGATTTCGTCGGTAGAGTGCCTCTCCACGTCAGGCGGGCGGCGGTGCGCCGCAGAAAGTAACGAGGGATCGATGTATCTAGTTAGAAAAGCGGCATTCTTTTTCTTTGTTGGTCTTACTCTGGGGGCGGGGCCTGCCTGGGCGCTGGATCCAATCCCCGGAGAGGAGCGCTTTGAGGAGATCTTATCTACCCAGCAGCGTGGCGGCGCTGAGTTGGGGTATACCACTATTGAAGGGGAGCAGTTTTTCACCCTGACTCCTCGGTTGGATTTGAACCTTGGGAAGGTGGGGCTCGGGATTCAAGTTCCCCTTAACGTCCGAAGTCCCCTTGGGCGTAAGGATGGTGCCGGCGATAAGGACTATTGGGGGGTGATTCGCTACGAAGATTGGGATGATAGCGCCGAATGGCTCAAGGTGCTTCGCTATGTTCGCCTGGGCCACAAACGGGACCCTTGGTATCTTCGGGCTGGGGAGCTGGCCGCGGATATTGGTCATGGCACGATTATGGGGCGTTATCTCAACAACCTCGACCCGAACACCTTCCGTTTAGGGCTGCAGGTGGATGTGAATACCGATTGGGGTGGTGTTGAGACCATAATCAATGATCTTGGGGCGAACCTGGATTCCGAGGCAAGTGGCTCTCAGATTGTTGGCGGGCGGGTTTATGTTAAGCCATGGGCCTTCGTGAACCCCGAGAGCGCGTTCAATATTTTTGCAGTGGGATTTACCGCCATTACTGACAGAAATGCCCCTTATGTACGGCGGGATGAGCAGGGGGAGGAGCTTCATGCGAGGGTTCAGTCCCAGAGCGTTTGGGGACTGGATTTGGAGGCGGACGTTTTGAGCAACCCCTTGGTTGATTTGACGCCTTACACCGATTTGAACTTTATCTCCGAGGCTGGCATGGGGTGGCACTTGGGGATCTTGAGCAAACTCAAATTACCCATCGGTTTGGATTTACAGCTCCCCATTCGCCTTGAATATCGGCGCTTCCAAGGGGATTATCTCCCTACCTATTTCTCGACCTTTTACGACAAAGAGCGCTCAAGCTATCCGGGCTCAACCGGGGCCTCTCAGAGCTACCATGTTCGCAAGGACCAGTCCGGTAAGGACGGCATCCATGGTTATTATGCCGACCTGGCATTTGATTTTGTCGGGCTGATTCAGCTTGGGGCCTTTTATGAAGGGTATTTCTCTGGAGGGATGGATCCTAACGTAGCGGTCTTTGTGAATGTGCCTGCCCTTGAGGTGATTCAGTTTAAGGCCTATTACGAGCGCCGGGGAGTGGAGGGCCCTGATGACCTCTTCACCATGGATGACAAATCCTATGCGATTGCTGAAGGTCGCCTTGAGATCTTCAACCCTCTCTATTTGATTGCTCGGGCTGAACAGCGCTGGGTGGATGAAGACCAGGACGGTGCTTTTGAGCAGGCAGAGCCCGAGGTCTATTTTGGGCTTGAGTTTTCTGCAAACTTTTAAGTCCCCCGGTGTCTGGGTGGCTGACATTCTCTGCTGAAGTGAATATATTCAGCGGGCAATGTCTGATGACCCCAAAAATCCCGAGTATTATGATGACGGCGATGGTGATGTCGCCGTCGTCACCAGAACCACACAAAAAACCAAAAAGCCAAGTCTTTACAAAGTCTTACTTCATAACGATGATTACACCAGTATGGAGTTTGTGGTACTGGTGCTCTCCTCGGTATTTCACCTGGAGGAGAATCGTGCTGTGGAGGTGATGCTTCACGTGCATACTAAAGGTGTGGGAGTCGCCGGGGTGTACAGCTACGAGGTGGCGGAGACGAAGGTTAAGAAGACCATGAGCCTTGCTCGTGAGCACGAATACCCCCTGAGATGCAGCATGGAGCCTGAATAATGGTAAGCCGTGAACTTGAAATGGTGTTTAATATTGCGTTGCGGGAGGCCAAGCGTCACCGGCACGATTTGATCTCTCTGGAGCACCTGCTTTGGGCCATGCTTCACGATCCTCGGGCTAAGGAGATCCTGGTGCATTGTGGTGCAGACCTGGATGCGCTTAAGGCGGGGCTTGAAGAGAACATCGCTTCCAGGGATACGGTGCCTGAGGGGATCGAGTTTGATATTGATCAGACTTTGGCGCTGACTCGGGTTTTGCAGCGTGCGGCGATCCATGTTCAGTCTTCGGAGAAGAAGGAGATGGACGCTGGTGACGTGTTGGCGGCGTTGTTTCGGGAGCCGGAGTCCTTTGCGGTGTACCTCTTGAAAGAGCAGGGGGTTACCCGGCTTGATGTGCTTGAGTATGTTTCTCACGGAATCTCGAAGGTGGGCTCCGACGATGAGGGCGAGCCCCTTGGGGAGTTGGCGGACGAGCAGAGTGAGGGGGCGCCGAAGAAGCGTAAAGATCCTCTCAAAGAATTCACTGTTTTATTAAATGATAAGGCCGCAGAGGGGCGGATTGATCCGCTGATTGGGCGAGCGCCCGAGCTGGAGCGCACCTTGCAGGTTTTGAGTCGTCGTCGAAAGAACAACCCGGTGTATGTGGGGGAGCCAGGGGTGGGCAAAACCGCGATCGCCGAGGGGTTGGCTTTGGCGATTGTGGAAGACAACGTTCCCGATGTGATGAAGGGGATTGAGATTTATGCGCTGGACATGGGGGCGCTAATCGCAGGCACAAAGTTCAGGGGGGAGTTTGAGCAGCGCTTAAAAGCGGTGATCAAAGAAATTGTGAAGAAAGAGGGGGCCATCCTCTTCATTGATGAGATCCACACCATCGTAGGAGCGGGTGCCGTCAATGGTGGGACCCTGGACGCTTCCAACATCTTAAAGCCGGCGCTGTCTACGGGGGAGCTGCGCTGTATTGGTTCCACCACGTTTAAGGAATACCAGGGGGTCTTTGAGCGGGACCGCGCACTGGCCAGGCGCTTTCAAAAGATTGAGGTGCGTGAGCCATCGGTGGCAGAGACCGTGAAGATTTTGCGCGGCCTTAAGGAGCGCTACGAAGAGCACCACGAGATCACTTATACGGCTCAGGCGATTCGGGCTGCGGCGGAGCTTTCTTCCAAGCACATTAGTGATCGGCATTTGCCCGACAAGGCCATTGATGTGCTCGATGAGGCGGGGGCTCTCATGAAGATTCGCCCGGCATCCAAGCGGCAAAAGACCATTCGCCCCAAAGACATTGAGGCGGTGGTGGCAAAGATCGCGCGAATCCCTCCCCGCACGGTATCAACGACGGATCGGCAGCGTTTGTCGACCCTCGATGAAGATTTAAAGCTTTTGATTTATGGGCAGGATGAGGCGATTCAGGCTTTGGTGGCGGCGATTAAATTATCCCGAGCCGGTCTGAGCGCTCCGCGGCGACCGGTGGGCAGTTTTTTGTTCACTGGACCAACGGGGGTGGGGAAGACGGAGCTGGCACGACAGCTGGCTAAATCCCTGGGGGTGGAGCTCATTCGCTTTGATATGAGTGAGTACATGGAGAAGCACACCGTCTCCAGGCTCATCGGCGCTCCTCCGGGGTATGTGGGCTTTGATCAGGGAGGCTTGCTAACGGACGCCATTCTCAAGAACCCCTATGCGGTGCTTGTTCTTGACGAGATAGAAAAAGCGCACCCCGATCTCTTCAACCTCTTACTTCAGGTGATGGACAACGCCACTCTTACGGACAACAACGGTCGAAAGGCTGATTTCCGCAATATCACCCTGATTATGACGAGCAACGCGGGCTCTTACGCGATGGACGCCAACGCCATTGGCTTCGGTGGTGATGTTCAGAGCGCTGATGGCAAAAAAGACATTGAAAAGCTCTTTGGCCCGGAGTTCCGCAACCGTTTGGATGCGTGGATTCGGTTCTCCCACCTCGCGCAGACCAGCATCAGCTTGATTGTAGACAAGATGGTCGCCGAATTGGAGGAACAATTGGGCGACAAAAAGATCAGCCTGACCCTTAGTGAGCCAGCTCGGGAGTGGCTGGGCAAAAATGGGTACAACCGTAAATTTGGTGCGCGTCCCATGGCTCGTTTAATCGACAAAGAGATTCGTCGCCGATTGGCCGACGATATTCTCTTTGGTGCGTTAAAAGAGGGGGGCAGCGCGAGGGTGGATTTTGATGCCGATGAGGATTGCTTGTCCATTTCTGTGGAGGCCCGTGAGGCTCCCGTTCAAGAGAGCGGGAAGGCCATTAAGGCAGCGAAGAAAAAAGAACCCGTCTCCTGATGGTGGCGCCCTGAAAGTGCTCCCCTAACCCCTAATAACTAATAAAGAAAAAGAGAGAACAGATGAGAATGTCTCGCGAGAGCCTCCGGTCAGGGCTGCGCCTGTGTATAGCAGGGACTGCAGTGGTCTGCGGTGTTTTGTTGAGCGGCTGTGAGTGGGGCCGTGGGGGATCCGCCTCTGCCCCCGCTCTTATGCCCTCGGTTCGGGTGGGGATGATCTGGGATGACCCCCTGCGCTGCGTCGAGGCGGTGGGCGCGGGAAAGCGACAGGGGTTGCAGGATGATCGGGTTCGGGTGGGAACCTGGAATTTGCGCTGGTTTCCGGATGGTGTACCGGGGACGAGGTCGACATCTCGGCGGGCCACAGATGTTCAATGGCTGGCCTGTGTCTTGACCTATCTGCAATACGATGTGGTTGGCCTTCAAGAGGTGAAATTAACTCGGCGTGGCCGAGCGGCTCTCGACGTGTTGGTAGGGCACCTGCGGGAGCTCTCCGGGGTTGAGTGGCGTTGGATCTCCGATGACTGTGCAGACCCCGCGGCTCCCCATGTGCTTCTCTTATATCGGCCCGACCGTCTAAGCATTGACGCGGTGAAAAGTCACCCTGAGATTGATCCCACTTCCTTCGCCAACAGTGAGAACCCCTTGTGCCCGGGAGTCTTGAGGCCCGCCCTGGGGGCCTATTTTACCTCGCTTCAGGGAGGAGTGGATTTTCATTTTGTTTCCAGTCACCTCGATGGAGGTGACCACACTCGTGACTTTCATAACCGGGTGGCGGCGTGGCGTTCTCTCGATGAGGTTTTTAAGCGGAGGCAAGAGCTAAACTCTGACCCCGATGTTGTGTTTGCGGCGGACTTTAACAGTGTGGGCTCCCCGGATTGCGGCGTGTTGGGATCGGCCGAAGAGCATAATCTTTTGAAGAAAATTGTCGGTGCCTTGGAGCCGGAGATGACCCTCGCGCATTCCCCGGTCGCATGCTCGAATTACTAACGAGGTGCAGCGAGTTACCTCGACCAGGTTATTTTGTCCAAGGGGATGGAAGAAGTTGAGGAGGGGGTGCAGCAAGTGTGGGGGGTGTGTCGGGCCAGGCGTTGTGAGGGGCTCAGCAAATATGAGATTCCGGCGTTAAATCACCTTTCAGATCATTGTCCGGTGGTTTTTGATATTCGAGATGTGGACCTCGATTGATTATGCGCTGAATTCTCATTCTGGCGCTTGACTTCTATACGCAAGAAAGTGTAATTGCGAGCGCACTTATGAGTGCCCAGGTAGCTCAGTCGGTAGAGCAGGGGACTGAAAATCCCCGTGTCCGCGGTTCGATTCCGTGCCTGGGCACCATTTTGGTGCTTCTCTTCAAGATCTCCCCCTGACCTTATTTGTTCTATTATTCGTCCCAATGGATAATTACGCCCATTTACAGGGCGTGAGCCGATGGCGTTTCTTGACCGTGAATGATGCGGCGTGCTACCAAGGCCCCATGGCAGGACCCAAAATCGTTAAGCGATACGCTAATCGCAAGCTCTATGACACTGAGCGCAGTTGTTATGTGACCCTCGATGATATCTCGGTGATGATCCGCGGTGGAGAGGATGTTCAGGTGATCGACAACAAAAGTGGTGAAGATCTTACCTCCGTTACGTTGGCTCAGATTATCTTCGAGGCGGAGAAGAAGCGCAGCTTTATGCCACTTAATCTCCTTAAGGGGTTGATTCAAAACAGCGGTGACGTCCTCTCCGAGTTTGCCCGGGATCAGGTAGAGACGGTTCACACCCGCGCTCAGGGGGTTCAAGAGCAGGTTACGGAGATTAAGGGCAAGGTCCGCTCCCAGTGGGATGATAAGGTGGGACGCCGAGGGGCTGAAGAGGGCGCAGGCCCCACCCCGGTGAAAGATCTTTACGCCAACACCCAACGTACTCTCGATGATCTCCAGCGGGGCTTTGAGGAGCGTTTTCAGGGAAGTGTGGATGTGGTCACGCAGAACGTGAGCCGCGAGCTGGATGACATTCGTCGTCGCCTGGCCGCTCTCAAAGATAAAATACGAAAATAATTGGCGTGGACTTGCCGGGGACGGTGAGGGCGCCGGCGTCGTTTGGGGTTGTGCCGGCCCCTGTGGATTGATAGCCCAACTCTTATGGTTCGATTATTGGGGATTGATGTAGGTACCGTCCGAATAGGGATTGCGTTGAGCGATCCTCTGGGGCTTATCGCCCAGCCCTTGGAGGTGATTCAAGGAAAGAACCAATCACCCTATCCAAGAATTGCTGAGATCATTCAGGAATATGAGGTGACCAGAATCGTGGTGGGCAACCCCCTTCAGCTTAACGGTGAAGAGGGGCCCGCGGCTCGGAACGTTGCGCAATTTGTGGAGGTGCTACGCACCAAAACCGATCTACCTGTGGAGCTTTGGGACGAGCGCCTGTCTACGGCTCAGGCTGATCGACTTATGATTAACGACGGGGTTCGGCGTTCAAAGCGTCGTCAGGCGATCGATAAGATCGCAGCTTCGTTGATTCTTCAATCGTATCTGGATGCGAACCCTCAATGAAAAAAACGGTCATCACTCTCCTCAATGTTGCAGTTATAGCGGCGGTTTTGTTGGTGTGGCAGGGGCGTCAGTACCTCAGCCGACCCGTAGGCGGGTATCAGCCGGTGTCCATGGAGGTGAAGGTTGGGGACACCTTGAGGCCAGCCCTTAATCGCTTGGAGCGGATGAACTTTTTGCCTCACTCCGACTGGCTCTATCTCTACGCGAGGTTGACCGGGGTGTCGGCACTGAAGACCGGGGGGTATCAGTTTGTGCCCACCCAGACACCACTGGAGATCTTAACCAGCCTGCAGAAGGGGAGCGTTGTCACCGAGACGCTTACTCTGATTGAGGGGCGCAATCGATGGGATATGCGGGACAGTCTCGCCAAGGCGGGGTGGATCGAGGCAGAGGTCTTTGACGAGCTCTGCGATTCGGAAGATTTCCTGCGCGCCAACTCCATTCCTGGGCCGAGCTGCGAGGGCTACCTCTTTCCGGACACCTATGTGTTTGCCCGCGGGGTCTCGGCGAGGCACCTCTTTGAGACTTTTTTCCAGGCGTATCGACGGGCCTACACGGCGTTGACTGAGTCAGGGAAGGGGCCCATGAGTTTGAGTGAGCGAGAGTTTATCACCCTCGCTTCCATTGTTGAGAAAGAGACCGGAGCGGCTAAAGAGCGGCCGCGCATCGCGTGTGTTTTTTATAATCGCCTTAAGGCCCGGCCGGCCTGGCGTTTGCAGACCGACCCTACGGTGATCTACGCGGCGACGCTGGAGAACCCCCAATTCGATGGGAACATTAAGCGCTCGCATTTGAGGAAGATGGACAACCCCTACAACACGTATCTTCGCCATGGTCTCCCACCGGGGCCCATCGCGAGCCCCGGTAAGCTGGCGATGCAGGCGGTGCGCTCCCCCAGTGAGTGCAAGGACTTCTTCTTTGTCTCTAAGAACAACGGAGAGCATGTTTTTTGCCCCACACTGGCGTGTCACAATAAGGCGGTGCAAAAGTGGCAGGTGGATTATTTTCGTCGCCGCAAGGGGCGTTGAGAAGCGCTTGTCGAGCTGTGGGAGAAACTTGCTCTATCGAAGACCTCGGGGTCCCTCTATACTTGTCCTGACAGAGGGTGCAGACCAGAGAGGGAAGATGATCAGACCAGCGTATTTGGCGGGGCAGTGGTATCCGGGGGATGAGGCTTCCTGTCGAGGAGCACTTGACGAGCACGCAGCGTGGCAACCGGCGGTGGAGGGGGATTGGAGGGCGTTGATTGCGCCTCATGCGGGGTGGTTCTACTCTGGCAACGCGATGGGGTTGGGCTACCAATCGCTTCTTAAGGCGCAGTCTGCACCGGAGCTCGTGGTGATCTTCGGGTCCCACCGCGGGTCGGAGGGCCCCAATACGATCTACCGTGGGGAGGGGTGGCAGACGCCCCTGGGCGACGCGCTTATTGATCGCGAGGTGGTTGCGGCACTCGACGCAGACCTCTCCCTGCTTGAGGAGCCCCCTGCTCCCCTGAGGCCCGACAACGCGGTGGAGGTACATATGCCTTTTATTAGACACGCGTTCCCCGGGGCCAAGGTGGTGATGCTTGGGGTTGAGGCCTCCCCCTTCGGGATCACCCTGGGTGAAAGAGTGGGAGATGTTTGTCGCAAATTGGCAAGAGATACCGTCTTTATTGGTTCTACAGATCTTACGCATTATGGTCCCAATTATGGGTTCTCCCCCCACGGCACCGGGGAGGTAGCCGAAGCGTGGGTTCGCGAAGAAAATGATCGGGGTTTTCTGGATGCATTGGTGGCCCATGATTGGCCGGGTGCGGTCGACCACGCCCTGACCCAAAGCAGCGCTTGCTGTCCGGGGGCGGCGGTGGCAGCCCTGGCGGCTCGGCAATCCTTTGAGCCACCACCTGAGGGGCAGGCTCCCCGGCTAGTCTCCCATTATTTGAGCTCCGATGTTTCGTCGTCCCCAAGTTTTGTGGGTTACGGCTCGTTGACCTATTAAAGGAGGGACTCTTGAGTCGAGTATTTTTCAGCAACCCTCGCGGCTTGAAGCTGGTGGGCGACTTTGAGGGGGAGGAGGGACCGGCCGCGGTTATCCTCTGCCACGGGATGCTCTCGAGTCGGGAGAGCACCAAAATAGCCTATCTGTCTGAGCAGCTACGGGCGGCGAATATGCCCCATTTGCGCTTCGATTTTTCGGGGCGCGGGGAGTCCGAAGGGGGGCCCAACGACATCACGTATTCCGGGCAGATGGAAGATCTGCAGGCCGCTATAGACTATCTCCTGGCGCGCGGGGTGGAGCGTGTTGGGCTCTTTGGCTCGAGCATGGGCGGCTCGGTGGCCCTGCTTGCGGCGGCTCGGGAGGAGCGCGTGGTGGCGATTGGGACTATCGCGGCGGTAGCTTATCCAGCCGAGGTGGAGGAGCGCTACCCCGTGGACACCCACCGGTGGCGGAAAGAGGGCTCCATTGAGTTGGGAGGGCAGCTTATTGGGGTGTCCTTTTTGGATGACGCCCTGACCCATGATGTGGTGTCTGCGGTTCGGGTCATACGCGCTCCCCTGTGGGTGGTGCACGGGGTGGAGGATGCTACGGTACCGGTTTCCGACGCCCATGACATCGCGGCGGCGGCGCGGGCAGCTTCTTTGAACCTGGTGGATGGAGCCGATCATCGCTTCTCCAACGCTCTTCACATGAGGCCCGCGATGAAGAGTATCGCCGAATTTCTGGTCAGAGAGCTTTGCGTAACCTCCCGCTCCTGAAAAGGGAGTGAGCGCTCGGTCAGGAATTGATTCTGTCGACTATAACCTGTAAGTTTTTCGCTAAAACCGTGCCTGGTTCACGTCGCCAATAGAGAGAAGCATGCTTAGATTCAAACCGCATTATGAAATGAAGCCATGGGGCAGCCGACGATTCGAATCCTGTTTTTCACGTGAGCTTCCCGAAGGTTCCGTGGGGGAGAGTTGGGAGCTTTTTGAGCTCGAAGGCCGGGGAAGCGTGGTGGAGTCCGGCAAGCGAGAGGGCGAGGCGCTCGGAGAGCTCTGGCGCTCGGGGCTGCTCGGCGGGAGCGGTGAGGGGCCCTTTCCCTTCCTGCTGAAGTGGCTGGATACCTCAGAGCAGATGAGCGTCCAGGTGCATCCGGACGCAGAGTTTTGTGAAAATACGCAATGCGGCCCTCCTAAGACCGAGGCCTGGTTGGTGGCTGAAGTGGAGCCTAAATCGAAGCTGTTAATTGGCAACTATCCGGGGCTGGATCCCCAGACCCTTGTGCAGGCTGTTGA
>JAZAIZ010000213.1:0-3553 GCA_036230545.1 Myxococcota bacterium | reverse complement strand
GTGACCGAATTATTCGAATGTACCCCGGAAAGGACTCCCCCCCCTACCTCCCCGACGTAGAGGAGATCGTCGCAGGCTCACCGATGAACACCGGCAATATCATGTTTCAGACCGTCGAAGGAGAGGTCCATGTGGACACCGGCTTCGCCATTGATAATTTCGGCAGCACCGTCAACAGGGTGGGGGAACCGGAGGGGCTGGCCAAGGAGTTGCGGGCCTTTGAATTTTACATGCAGGATGTGGCGCGCTCCATCAAAGAAGGCTCTGGAGCCGACAGCGCACCTCACCACCTCACCAACCAGGTGATGGAGTCATTGAGAGGTGCTTTGGACGGCCCGGAGCTTACGAAAATGCAAGGAGCCCCGCCGCTTTACGATATGCCAGACCAGGACTACAGGGCGGCTGTTATCACGGGCATGAAACGAGGCTGGGTGGAGGTGCTTGAAAACCAAGCCGCCCTCGGTGAGTTTCTGCAATCCAGCGCCGAGGATGACGACATGAAAACAGACGAAGGGACTGATATGCGCTCGCTTCTGCTCCAAAAGGTGGAAATCGCCGAGCGCGTGTTTAAAGAATCCGGCTTAGCCAACTAAGTCCAGAAAAGCAGCCGCAGCAGGAACGCCCCCGACGACTAAGCGCCGGCTCGCTTCCTGCTGCGCAGTGCTCTACGTCCTCTATTGCTTTACCAGGTTAGAAATGGTGACGTCCGTTTTAATTTCAGGCTCGCCAAATCCCCACAGCCAGTGGTTCTTCTGGTGCGTCTCCACAAAACGAAGAGAGGTGATATTTTGCAAATAAGGAGAGATCGTCATTTCAACCTGTGAACGGTCAATTCGTGCAACTTTTTCGGAGAAGCCGGAGTAGATCTCTTGCTTGGTTTCAAGGGTCAACTTCCCCGCCGCGTAATGAAGCGTGGCGCCACTCGAACCGGTGAGCGAGAGACCTTCTTTCAAAGGCGCGAAGGGAGGAAGAGAGTTTTTATCGAAACCATGAAAGTAAGTCCGAGCCGAATAGCCTTTTCGCCCTTTGAAACGCCACTCGTTAACAGGACCGCCCACAGACACCAGAAAATTAGCGGGGCCATAGCTGGTCCCCCCATTAAAGGAGACTCGAGCGCTCTCAGGATCGATAGAGCGCTCAGCGCCCCAGGCATGCATGCCAAGGGCCTTCCCGCTAATATCGGTGCTCCTGAACTCCACCTTTTGTGGAAGGTTTGCCCCTTGCCTGGAAGAGACCTCCATAACATCCCTGTCGCTTGTGATGTGCGGCTTCGTTGCGGGGGAGTCCGGGGTGGAAGAATCCGTTGTCGCGGGATTCCAAGATGTTGATGCTAAGGGGTGGATGTTCATAACAGCTCCTAAGTGGCATAAATAATTCAGTCCAATGATGATAAATTCAACATCGACCGCCGCTCTCAATTGTTGCGCATTGGACCGAAAAATCAGCACCAAAACAAAAAACACGGGAGAGTTCAGGAGTCTAAAAACAGTAACTGGCTGCAAATGCAGAGCTAATCAGCCCCCATTCAAACGTGACCTTTTCCAACTCTAAGAGATTCTCAGAAACGACAATCGCTCAGTTCGTAGCGTAGCCGGGGCAACCTCACCCTTCATCGGTGCTATTCAGGTGCTCCTGAATATAGCCCCGAATTTCCGGGTTGCGCGCTTTCACTTCGTTGACAATGGTTCGCTCCACCTTTCGACCTACCATCCACATCTTGCATTTGACGTCGGTTTCAGAGGTCCATTTGACCCTTTCAGGGCTATCGCTGCGCAGAGAGAAGCTCCCCTTGGTGGAGAAGCTTTGAAACGCCGAATTCTCCATCTGCGTTGAAAATGTACCCCGATGGGTTTTGAAGCTGTAATCCGTGGTTTCAACGAAATCCAGGGCGTCCTCCCCCATAACCGTCTTGAGAAGGGCGGGGATGGTCTCGCTGCGCGGCTGCACCAACACTTCAAGGTGGAGCTTGTCGCCGTTGATCTCGTTCTTCAAAACCTTGGCGTCACTGCCAATCTTATCCTGCAGGGTTGCCTGCCAGGAGGGGTCCCGCAAGCAACGGTCTTCGTAGGCTTTCACGGGATCAGAAGAACCCGGAATAGTGTATTCATTGGTTATCGATAATTTCATGGTTACATCTCCAAAGGGGCTAACAAGGGGCTCATGCAGACAGTATCGCGGCGGCGGCTCAAAAGTTTCGAATTGGCATTAAAAAAAAGAACCAACCAGATAAAAGGCTTCAGGACTGCCCATGAAAACTCAGAAGCTCCCCCGGGGCCAGAGCCGTGCAGCGGCGACCTCCTGAGGGAAGATCCCCCCCCCGAATGCACTGATAATAGGGCAAATTGAAGCCCCCCCCTTGGGGCTGGGGTCCCCTGCATTGATTCTCCCCCAAAGGAGTGGGATTGAATAACCATGAAAATCAGCGACAAGAAAAAGCGCACTCCGGCCCGAAGCAACTCCACCCTCATTAAGCCCCAACAATCGCCCCCCCCGGAGAGAATCCCAAAAGCGGCCTCTGTGGACTCCATGGAGCATGCCCCACGGCCTGACCCCAGACACCACCTCGCTCCCTCCTCAAAGCCAGCCCTCAGGCCCCCCAATGCCCCACAGGCGAGGGCCCCCGCATCAGCAGGCAAGGCCCTCCTGGCAACACGGGCACCACTTCTCCTTAAAGAGGTGGGACATCTCGCCCCCTGGTCAGCCAATATGAAACGCGTTCACCGTAGCGATAAGGGATTTCTAATCGCCTTTCCGCTCAAAGACACGGAGACCCATCTTCAGCGACTTCAAGATGAGGAGCGCCTCATGCTTGAGTTACGGGCGGCAGGGCTTCCTCTGCCGAGGGTTTATTCTACCTCAGGCGACCAACCCCTCTGCGAGTTCAACGAGAAACCCGCATTAATCACCGACTGGGTGGAAGGCTATCAAGCCGACGTGTGGAAAATCAGAGGGCAACTCCCCACCACCGTGCGACAATTTTTTCATGACGTGCCCGGCGAACACCGAAAACAGAGAGGTCAGGCGCTCCTGGATAGCTTAGGCGCAATCCTGAATTATTTTACGAAAAACAAGTGCATTGTTGATTTGCAGGTCATCATCGAGAGTTCAACGGGCATCGCGAAGATTATCGATCCGGCACAGATCTATAACGACCGTGTCCCCGCCAAGCATCAACCACGTCACCGTGAAACGGTCGAAGATCTACAGCAGGGCCTGACTCTGGCTGAAGCGCTGCTCAGACAAAAGTCACAAGAGGCGCGCCCCATCACAAAGTGGTCCAAGACAGAGCTTGAAAACTTCTGGGAGATTGAGTGCAAATCCGTGGATCACCGCTTTCTTGAAGGCGTCTGGGAGAAACTAAGCCCAGACCCCAAGAGGGCTGAGACCTTCGAGACCTTAATGGAGCTCGCCGAGATCCTTGAGAGCTCACAATGGCAAGAATTTGTAGAGGAGAAGGAGAAGAAGAAAAAGCCCTAAACTCAAGCGACGAAATTGGTCACCCAATCTCCCCTGGTAGCAGACCACCTCGTTCCTTTTTTTCCTTTGTTTCCAA
>JAZAIZ010000212.1:0-62229 GCA_036230545.1 Myxococcota bacterium | reverse complement strand
AGGAGCCGGGGGGGACGGGATACCTGCGTCGCTCGTCGGTGGTCTCCATGGCAGGCAAGACCGGGACGGCTCAGGTGGTTCGCCTTGGCTCCGTCCGGGAAAAGTCCGCTGATATGAAATATTTCTCCCGGGATCATGCCTGGTTTGCAGCCTACGCCCCAATTGAAGCGCCGGAGCTTGTGGTTGTGGTGGTGAATGAGCACGCGGGGCATGGTGGCGCTATGGCCGGCCCCATCGCGGTGAAGGTGATCGATGCCTATTTTCAATTAAAGGCAGAGCGCTCCACCTTGGCCCTTGGGTCGGGAGCGGCGTCGACTTTTGAAGGGGGTGAGGTGCCATGAAGGTTCGTAAAGAGCGTTTTTGGGAGCTGCACTGGCCCCTGATTGGCCTCATTGTGCTGGTGGCGGGTCTGGGGGTTTATAACCTGCACTCGGCGGCGGCCGCTAAGAATCCCGATCTCTATTGGACCCAGCTTTCCTGGTTGGGGGTGGGGGCGGTCGTGGTGGTGATGACCATGGCTGTGGATTATCGGCTCAGTGAGAACTTGGCGTATCTCGTCTACGGGCTCATCTGCGTCCTGCTCTTGGCGGTGCTTCTCTTTGGTACCAAGGCGGGGGGAGCTCAGCGTTGGATCTCCCTGGGCTCGTTTCGCTTTCAGCCCTCGGAATTGGCCAAGATCGCCACGATATTGTGTCTGGCCCGCTATTTTGGTCCCCGAGTCAAAGAGGGCGGCTATTCTCTCTCGGAACTCTTTCGTCCCTTGAACATTAGCCGGCCCTTGCTGGTGGTGGGGGTGGTGGTTGTTTGCTGGAACAAAGCGTGGATGTTGGATCCTGTGGGGGAGCTGGCGCGGTGGATTCACACCACTATGGGGGGCGCTCTTTTTCAGGTTGAAGACCTGATGTGGTTTCGCTGTTTCTGTTTGGTGATGATTTTCGTCTGCTCGGGGGGATTAATCTGGAGCATCGTTCGCGCGTCCCAGGCCCAGGCGCTGCTGAATCCCTGGCCCCCCTTGCGTCGGCGTCGATTGATTGGGGGGGTGGTCATTGTTGGGACCCTGGCCTTGTGCTGTCTTGCGTGGTTTTGGGATTGGGACTGGCTGCGGGATCCCTTTGCCACCCTGATGAATTTCTTGAGCTTTGAAGGTGGCTCCGGGGGAATGTACCGCACCCTCGGCGGCGGATGGTGGCTGCGGGGCACCTTGAGCGCTCTTGTTGCGCTTTATGGGATCATCTCGATCCTCTCTTTTCGGCGCTGGAAGGGCCCCCTGATCGACCTGATGATCGCCCCCATTGATTTGCTGGCGCTTCCTGCGCTCTTGATTCTTGTGGAACCGGATTTGGGCACTGCCGGGATCGTCGTCTTTATCGGAATGACCATGATCTTTGTGGTGGGGATTAAAGCGAAGTCCATCGCCATTTTGGGAGTGCTTGGGAGCGTGGTTGCCGTGGTGGGCTGGTTTGGGGTCCTGAAGGATTATCAGAAGCGGCGCATTTTGACCTTCATCGATCCGGAGAACGACATTCACGGGGCCGGGTGGAACGCCATTCAATCGCTAATTGCGGTGGGATCGGGGCGGTGGTTTGGACAGGGACACAAAGGGGGCACCCAGACCCGCTTCTCGTTTTTGCCGGAGCAGCACACTGACTTTGCCTTCAGCGTGTGGGCCGAGGAGCAGGGCTTTGTGGGGTGCACAATTCTGCTGGCGCTTTATCTTCTGCTTTTGATTATGGCCTTCGCTATCGCGGCGGAGGCGCGGGAGACTTATGGAGCCCTTCTGGCCGTTGGGGTGGCTGCGCTCATTTTGTGGCAGACCCTCATCAACGTGGGCATGGTAATCGGGGTGGCCCCGGTGGTGGGGATGACCTTGCCGCTTTTTTGCTATGGGGGATCGAGCATCATAACGACCATGCTCGGCTTGGGATTGCTCTTAAACGTCCACTGGCGCTGCAGAAGCACCGCCTGAGTGGAGCGTTTAGTTGCCTGAAAGGCGTTTGGGGGGATTAGAGGTGCTTGGTGATGACCTCATCCAATTTGGCTTTGGTCACAAGCCCAACCAGCTCTTCAGCCACTTCACCGTTTTTGAAGAGCAACATGGTGGGGATGGCGCGAATGGAGTATTTTCCGGGGGTGCCGGGGTTTTCGTCGATGTTCATCTTGGCGACACGCACCTTACCCGCATAGGTCTCGGCTACTTCATTGATGATTGGGGTCAGCGCGCGGCAGGGGCCACACCACTCGGCCCAGAAATCCACCAGGGTCAGTTGAGTTGCGTTGATGACGTCGGTTTCAAATCCATCGTCGGTGACGTGTAATACGGCTTCGCTCATCGGGTCTTCTCGTCCTTTAGGTTCATAGAGTTTCACGGTCGACCGCAATATGGAGGGGGATGCGGCAGAATGCAAGCCACCGGAGGCAATCTGTGGGCTCGGAAGTCAACTTGTCCGTGGCTCCGATCGCAGGCCTTGACCCGGCGAACTCTGTTTGAAGAAGCATGTTTTTATGGATGAAAGGCCCGGTGATGCCCGGAAATTCCGGGGTCAGGGGTATTCGCTAATGGGGCTTGAGCTGCTGATCTTGAGGGGGTAGCGCTTTTGGTAGGTGGCGTCGCCACTGGGGGGCTGGAGCTCCCAACTCAGCAGGCTGTGTCCCAGGGCGCTGGCCAGCCTGAGGCTGAACCCTTCGCTGGAGGGATGCAGGACCAGGCGTCCCATGGGATCGGCCAGGGGAAAGCGAACGATGTAGACTTGGTCAAACCTGCCAAGGTGCGGGTAGACCGCTCGCAGGTTCTCATCAATCTTCACTGGGACGACCTCCACCGGAGCCACCGAGACTTCATGATTGCCGGTCAGAGTCAGGCGCCAGATAGAATCGTTTTTGGCGAGATCGTTCCATTTTCGGTCCGGGGTGTAGAGGGCCACGAAAAAGTTGAGGTATTGCTCGACGTCTTCAGTGAGGTCCACGAGCTCCCGTCGGGTGACGTCGCCGCCGTGACCGTAGATGTCCGGAAAAGCCAGGGCGAAGACCCGTCTGAACTCCGGGGCGTGAAAGGTGGCGGTGATGAAGGCCTTGGTGTCCAGCCCATCATAGATGCGTGTGCTGCGAGTCCAGGTCTTAAGGATGGTGTCGTAGTCGGCGGCGGTGACCGGCTGGGTGGGGCCAAAGAGCACCCCGGGGGCCGGGGGGCCCGCGCAGGCGCTGAGCAGGAGGAGCAGCGGGAGTGACCAGACAACAACGGGGCAGAGCTTCAGCATGGCGGCAGTCTCCATTCTTGAATACCGGGATGCCTCCGCTCAAGCTCCTTTGCGCCCTTTAGCATGAGGGCGTCGCGGGTCACTTCAGGGCGGGGTGTTGGCATTCCTGCTTCCTCATAAAGGTTTCAGGGCACGGTAACCAAGGCCCCAAGGGGTGTCAACATCCCCTCGTTGATGATGGCCCGACGCAGCATCGAGAGGAGAGTGTGAAGGAAGATACGCACCTTCTGGACGCAGCGTTCCTTCGGGTTTGGTTTTTCGTTTGGGGATTCAAGGGGATTGCTCATGGTGAACAGCGGGAGGTGCCTTCAGGAAGAGGGTTTACTGAATGCTGATTCGTCTTCCACTTCGCAGCGGAATTTTGCGGGGCGCGGGCGAGCAGGCTTGCTCCGCGTCCAAAAATAATTCGACAAATTAGTCAACTTCAGCTCTTAGTCGCGTTGGTTGGCTCCCTTAGCTTGCATGGTATGGCTCTTGCTTATCCTGCAGACGGCGCTGGAGTGCGCTGGAGAAACGAACCATGGGCAAGCCGCATGGTTCATGCTGTGAGAGCGCTTTATGCTCAGGAGCTTTCGAGGGCTTGTGTCCTTCGGGAGCGCGTCTGTGCAGGGTCTGGAGCGTTTTCGCACAATGGGATCGGCACAGGTTGCCGGCAGAAAGAGCGTCAGGATCCGGGAGCTACAGGAGCCCCGGGTGTTGCTAACCGGTAGGCATGTCAGGATGAATGACGGCTCACCGTATGGGTTGGAGTGAGAGCGTGACGAGTCGATACGATGCTGAACGAGACGTTGGGGTTGCAATTATCGGGATGGGGGGATGCTTTCCCGACGCGGGGGATGTTCCGTCTTTTTGGGAGAATATCTGTCGCGGGCATGTGGCGATTAAAGAGGTCCCCGAGTCCCGGTGGGAGCCTCGACTCTATTGGTCGGAGGATCGCAGCGCGCCGGACCGAACCTACTCTCGAATCGGTGGGTTTATCGATGAAGTTCGCTTCGACAAAAAACGTTTCCGCATTCCGCCTCGTACCCTGGAGTCCGTGGACGACATTCAAAAGATCGCCCTGACCGCGGTGGCTGACGCCCTTGAAGATGCCGGCCTCGAGGTCTTCGCCGGGCGTGGGGTGGAGGGCCGTGCCTTTGACCGCGAGAGGACCGCTGTGATCATGGGTAACGCCATGGGGGGCGAGTTTGAAGACTTGACCAGTCTGCGCGTCTGGTACCCGTCCATGGTGGACGCTCTCGAAAAGAGTGGCGCCCTGAAGCATCTCCCCGACACGGGCAAAGAGGAACTCTTGCAGGACATCGAGGCGCGTTTTAAGTCCCGGCTGCCAAAGGTCACCGAAGACTCCATGCCCGGGGAACTCTCCAACTGCATCACCGGACGCATCGCCAACACCTTTGACCTGCGGGGCCCCAATTACACCACCGATGCAGCCTGCGCGGCCTCTCTGGCGGCGGTGAACACCGCGGTGCAGGGATTGAGGCTTGGGGAGTACGATTTGGCCATCAGCGGTGGAGTGGACCGGTCTATGGATCCTCCTACCTACGCGAAGTTTTCAAAGATTGGTGCCCTCTCCGCGGAGCACAGCGCCCCCTTTGACGCTCGGGCCAACGGTTTTGTGATGGGGGAAGGAGCGGGGGTGTTGATCCTCAAGCGCCTGCCCGACGCCTTGCGGGACGGTGACCGGGTGTATGCTGTGATTCGGGGTGTCGGCACCGCCAGCGACGGACGGGGTAAGGGGATGACCGCTCCCAATCCCCGTGGACAGCGCGCCGCCATTGAGCGGGCCTACCAGTCTTGTGGGGTGCCCGTGGAGTCTGTGGGGCTCTTTGAAGCCCATGGCACGTCCACCGTGGTTGGGGACGGGACCGAGCTGCAGGTGCTCTCGGACTATATTCAGGAGTCGGGGGTGGCGCCGGCCAAAACACCCATTGGCTCGGTCAAGTCCATGATCGGCCACCTCAAGAGCGCGGCCGGCGCGGCGGCTCTCATCAAGACTGCCCTTGCGCTGCATCACAAGACCCTTCCCCCCAGCGCCAACGTTCACTCGCCCACCAGGGAGTCGCCCCTGCACCAGGGGTTTCTGTCGGTGATTCAGACCGCTCGTCCCTGGGAAGAGACCGGCCTTCCTCGCCGCGCGGGAGTCAGCGCCTTTGGCTTTGGGGGCACCAATTTTCATGTGGTCCTCGAAGAGAGTGGGAGGGGGCCTCTCTTGGAGGAGTCCATTCCTCCAACTGCTCCGGTGGCTCCCTCTCCACAATCTATTCCCCCCGTCGCGCCCGGTCGCGGCCCTTCCCACGGAGTTGACATGAATCGCGATCAATTGCTGCAGGAGGTTACACAACTCTTCGCTGACACCACCGGCTATGACCTTGAGGAGCTTGATCCGGGTTATGAGCTTGAGCAAGACCTTGGCATCGACACGGTGAAGCAGGCTGAGATTTTTGGAGTGCTCCGCGAGCGTTACGGAATGGTCCGCGATGAGAGCTTTCGCCTGGCCGATGTTCAGACCCTCAACGCCGTGGTGGACTACGTGGCCGCAACCCGGAGGGCACCCGACGATGCGGAGGAGGCCGCAGGTGAGCCCCTGGAGAGTCCCGCGGTGTTTGTGTTTGGCGCAGACTCTCGGGAGGCGGTGCTGAAGACAGCGCAACAGACCTTGAATGATGCCAGTGGCTTCTCAAGTCAGCTGGTGGCTACGCGGGACGTGGCCATCAAAGCGCCCGTACGATTGGCTTTCGCAGCCGCAGATCTTAAGCAGGCACAGACCAAAGCTGTCGATGCGGAGCGACGCCGGCAACGGGCGCTCACCGCTCAAGGGATTTATCTCGATGAGGCGGCCCCTTCCGACTCCAAGGTGGCCTTCCTCTTTCCTGGCCAGGGCTCCCAATACATCAACATGTTTCAAGATCTTGCCGGGACTTATCCGGTGGTGGAGCAGACTTTTCGGGAGGCGGATGATATCCTCAGGCCGCTGATCGAGGGCACCCTGACGGAAACCGTGTGGCCCTCGGATCTGGCTCCAGACTCTCCCGAGGCGGCGGAGCGATTGAAGCAGACCGAGATTTGCCAGCCGGCGATGTTGACCGCGGATGTGGCCATGATGCGGCTCCTGCAGTCTTTTGGTGTGCGCCCCGATTTTGTCGTGGGGCACTCTCTTGGAGAGTATGCGGCCTGCGTGGCGGCGGGGGTGCTGACCTTCGCGGATGCCCTCTACGCGGTGAGCGCCCGCGGTCGGGAGATGGCCGGGGTCAAGGTGGAGGACAACGGAAAAATGGCCACCGTCGCAGCAGACTCTGAGCGGGTGGAGGAGATCTTGCAGACCGTCGAGGGGTATGTGATCGCGGCAAACAAGAACTGCAGCTCCCAGACGGTGATCGCCGGAGCGAGCGATGCAGTGGATAGCGCCGTTGAAAGGTTTGGGGAGTTCAAGATCGACGCGCGGCATATTCCGGTGTCTCATGCTTTTCACAGCGAGATCGTGGCGCCCGCGGCGAAGCCTTTGGCGCGTGTTCTCGGTGGGCTCGACATTCGGGTGCCCACGTGTCCCATTCTGTCCAACGTCGACGCCAAGCCCTATCCCGAGAGTGTGGATGAAGTGGTGACGCTTTTGGCCAGGCAGTTGGAGTCGCCGGTGGAGTTCATCGGGCAGGTGGAGCGGCTCTATCAGGAGGGCGTCAGGACTTTTGTGGAGGTGGGACCACGTCGCGCTATCACGGGTTTTGTGCGGAATATCCTCGGCAAGCGGCCCCATTATGCAGTCGCGACGAACCATCACAAAAAGACCGGGAACGAGTGCCTGATGGACGCTCTCGCTGCCCTCGCTGCCGCCGGGCTCCCGGTGCAATTTGACAGGAGCGCTGAGATTCCCGTGCTGCGGGACGAAGCTGTGTCCCCAGCCCCGACGTCAACACCGGCGCCTTCGCAGGCGGAGGAGACCCTGAGCGTCAGCGGAATGTCGGTGATGCTGCCAACCGTGAACCCCGTGGGGGAGTTGAGTGAAGATTCGTTTGGGCCGATTCTTGCGGGCGAGAATTTCATCAAGCCGATTCAGGCCGATGCTCGGCAGGAGATCGTGCACAAGAACGTCCTGCGTTTGAACAAGACCACCGGCGAGTTTGAGAAGCTTCAGGAGCTTGGTGAGGTGATTCAATTGGCGGGTCGGCTCGGGGACATCGATCTGGTGGGAGACTACGGCCTCGACAGCGGCTTTGTGGATGCCCTCGATACGGCGAGTCGTCTCGCCATCGCCGCGGGCGTTGACGCATTGCGGGACGCCGGGTTGCCCCTGGTGCGGAAATATCGAAAGACCTCCACCGGCCGGCAGCTGCCCGACCGCTGGGCTTTGCCCGAGCCTTTGGCGAAACGCACGGGGGTGATCTTCGCAAGCGCGTTTCCTGGAATCGACAGGCTCATTGACGACGTCTCCCGACAGGCCGCCTCAAGCCACGCTGGGCGAACCGCGGAGGAACTGCGCACGCTGGTGACTTCCCTTGCGTTTGAGATGGGAGATCCGGAGGAGGTGAAGAGGCTGACGGACCATTTTCAGCCGACCATCGACGAGCTGGAGCGAGAAGGAGACCGGTATCGCTTTAATCGAAAGTTTTTGTTTTGGGTTCTGTCCATGGGCCACGCCCAGCTGGCTCAGACCATCGGCGCGAAAGGACCCAACACCGCGGTGAACGCCGCGTGTGCCTCCGGGGGGCAGGCTATCGGTGTTGCTGCAGATTGGATCAGGCTCGGGCGCTGTGACCGGGTGGTGGTGGTGACCGCAGATGATGTTACCAGCGCCACAACCCTGCCTTGGATTGGTTCGGGCTTTCTCGCAACCGGAGCCGCTACGGTGGAGTCGGAGGTCGAGGATGCTGCGGTGCCCTTTGGCGCGAAACGCAACGGGATGATTCTCGGGGCCGGGGCTTCGGGCTTTGTGCTGGAGAGAGAGGCGTTGGTTGAAGAGAGAGGCATGCAGGGGATTGCCGACGTGGTCGCCAGCCATTTTTCCAACAGTGCGTTTCATGGGACCCGCCTCGACGGTGGGGTCATCTCGGAGGTGTTTAGCGAGTTTGTTGAAGAGGTGCAGGTTAAAACCGGCTACGATCTTGGAACCCTGGCCGACAAAAGCTTTTTCATGTCCCATGAAACCTACACCCCGGCTCGGGGTGGCAGCTCTCAAGCGGAGATGGAGGCCATTCAAAATGCTTTTGGCGAGCACGGGGCTCGGGTGCTGATCGCCAACACCAAAGGATACACCGGCCACCCCATGGGAGCGACCCTCGAAGATGTGGTGTCTCTCAAGGGATTGCAGCGACAGGTGCTGCCGGCCGTGGCGAATCTAAGGGAGGTCGACCCTGCCTTTGCAGATCTGCTCTTTGCGGATGGTAGCCCCATCGATCGTGAAATCGCGATTCGATTCGCGGCTGGCTTTGGTTCGCAGATTGCAATGGTGGCCTATCGGCGTCGTGCGGTGGAGGAGGCCCGCCTCCAGTCGGCAGAGCGCTATCACGCCTGGTTAGATAGCTTATGTGGTCGGGAGGATGCCGGCCTTGAGATCGTTAAACGAACCCTGCGGGTCGCCGAGAAGGGGGGCGCGCGGGTGAGTGAATTGAGTGTGCCTTCCCTATCCCTTAGCGCAGGTCCTCTCATCGAGCGAGCCGAGGCGCTGGTGGCGGCCTCTGAGCCTCACACCGTCGTTGCGCAGGCTCCAAGTGGGATGGGAGCGAACCTGATGGAGGAGATTCAACGTCTCTTCGCGGAGCAGACTGGTTACGAGCCTGAAGAGCTGGAGCCGGATTATCAATTGGAGGCAGACCTTGGCGTGGACACCGTCAAGCAGGCGGAGATCTTCTCCCTGCTGCGGGAGCGCTACGGAATGCCTACCGACGAGTCGTTCAAACTCTCGGAGGTACAGACGATCCGCGCGGTGGCAGACTATGTGGCCAGCTTTATTGATCACGATGTGCCCGCGCCCGCCCCGATGGAGGAGGAGGGAAACCTGCCTTCACGGGCGGATCTCCTCAAGGAGGTGGTGAATCTCTTCGCGGAGCAGACCGGCTATGAACCGGAGGAGTTGGATCCTGGCTATGAACTGGAGGCAGACCTCGGCATTGACACCGTCAAGCAGGCGGAGATCTTCTCGCTCCTGCGCACCCGCTATGGGATGGCCTCCGACGAGGACTTTAAACTCTCCGAGGTGCAGACCCTGAACGCGGTGGTGGACTATGTTGTGAGTCAGACCGGGGGCACTCCCGCAACCATTTCAGGTGAGGCCCCTGCGTTAGGGCAGGAGGACCCAGACGAAGTGAATGGGGAGGGGGGTGTGGTTCCTGAGCGCTCCGGTCTTATCACCGAGCTTCAACTGCTCTTCGCTGAGCAGACCGGCTACGATGTGGAAGAGCTGGAGCCGGATTATGGCTTGGAAGAAGATCTGGGCATCGACACTGTTAAACAGGCTGAGATTCTGGCGGTCATTCGAGAGCGTTTTGGTCTGCCCCAGACGGAGAACTTTAAGCTGGCAGATGTGCAAAGCCTCAACGCCTTGGCGGATTATGTGCTCGCCAACGCTTCGTTTGCTGCGGAGGGGGCGAACCCTGCGCCGTTGAGCAGCGATACCTCTCTTAACCCCGTGGCGTCGCCGGGTGGGTTTCCGGAGGTTGGGAGCCGCTTCACTGTGCAGCGGGTGGGGACCGTGTACGCGGAGCCCTCCGCCGGCGAGCGTCGCTCGCTGCAGGGACGCCTGGTTCTTCTGGCTGGAGGGGATTTGGCGCTTCGCGCTGCGTTCAGGGAGGAGTTGAGCGCTCGGGAGGCGAGGGTGGTCGAAGTGGACGATGCTCTGAGTGGAGAGGCACTTGAGGCGTTTATGCAGCATCTCGGGGAGCGAGCTCCTGATGATCTGGTTTCTTTGGTGAACGTCGCGCAGACGGACACCCCCGACTCGATTCGTGGGCACGTTGAGCGGACCTTTGAGCTGGCCCGGGCCTTTGTAAGGGTGCGGGGAGAGATGCGGGGAGCGGGACTTCTGCTGGCCGGGAGCAGCCCGGGCGCGTTCGGCTTTGGGGAGGAGGGCGTGAGCGGTGTGACCCTTGGGGCCCTCGGTGGGATCGCCAAGAGTCTGGCGAAAGAGTGGGAGGGGGCTCATTGTCGTGCCTTTGACCTCGATGACATCAGCGACGAACCACGGCAGTCTGCAGCTCTCGCGCTCAGCGAGTGGCTTTCGGAGGGACCGGTGGAGTTGGCCTGGTGGAAGGGAGCGCGCGTGGCGTTGCAACGGGTCGCTGTGGTGGAGGAGCCAGAGTGGACCCTTGATCCCGGCGCCGCGGTGGTGGTCACCGGTGGTACGCGGGGAGTCACCTTTGAGCTCTTAAAGCACATCGCCAGCCAGGGACCTTTGCGTGTGGCGCTGGTTGCCCGAACCCTCGGGGTTACTCCTGCGGAGAGCCCCATTCATGGTAAAGACGCGGCGCAGCGCAAGGAGATTGCGCGGGAGGCCTTGAGCGACTCCGAGGGCCGGGTCACTCCCGTGGCCCTCAGGGAGTGGGTCGAAAAGGAGGAGCGTCGACTGGAGGTGGCCGAAAACATCGCGACGCTTCGGAGCCTTGGTTGCGAGGTGGAGGTTTTCCCCTGTGATGTGGTCGACCAGGAGGCTTTGTCCGCAGTGGCCGGGGAGATCAGCGGGCGCTTCGGGAGTGTAGCGCTGCTGCTCCACGGTGCGGGGCTTGAGGAGTCGAAGTTTCTTCACGACAAGGATATGGTGGCGTTTCAACGGGTGTTTGCTCCCAAGGCGAGCGCGGCGCTGACGCTATGGTTTGCTCTCAGGCCCGAGCGCATGGTGACCATGGGTTCGGTGGCTGGTCGCTTTGGCAACGGCGCTCAGGTCGATTACGCCGCTGCCAAGGAGTTGATGGGGGCTTTGTCTCGATCTGAGAAACGCAACATTCTTAACCTCAATTGGACTGCGTGGGGAGACGTAGGGATGGCCACTCGAGGCTCTGTGCAGCAGGTGTTGGAATCTACCGGGGTAGATCTTCTTCCTGCTGCCACAGGGGCCGCGCTGGGGGCGTCCCTGGCGGCGTCGGGGTGTTCCGGAGACGTGGTGGTGGCGGGGGCCCTCGGGCATTTTGCGGCCCCCGAGCAGGAGGCTCCACGCCTTTATCAGGAAGGAGAGCCGCTGCCATGGTTGTTTGACGCTTGGGAACGCCAGGGTGAGGGGGCGTGTTATTTTCGCCGGCTTGATCCTGCCCAGGATTTGGGGCTCGACCACCATCGTCTCGAGGGGACCCCGGTGTTTCCGGGGGTGTTGGGGGTGGAGTTGATGGCCGGGGCGGCGTCGCATTTTGCAGGAGAGCCCATCGCGGAGCTGCGGGAGGTGCGTTTCGCGCTCCCGGTTAAGTTGTTTGAAGATCGACCACTGGAGATCTCAGTGGAGGTGAAGCGCTTGGAGGATTCTCGTTTTGAGACGGTCCTCGTCTCTTATTTCACCAAACCGAGTGGGAAACGCCTTCGTCGGGAGCACTTCTTCGCCGAGGCGTGCGGTGGTGCACGTGTGCCCCTGGAGTCCCCCGTGGCTCGAGGGCTGGAGCTGCCTCGGGATCCTCAAATCTCGCGGGAGGACATCTACCGTCGCGATTTTGACGGTCCGGTGTTTCAGGTGCTGGATGCGGTTTCGGTGTTGGGTGAAGACGGCGTCGAGGTGTCTCCGGTGGAGCGCCGCTCCCCCTGGCTGGGGGAGCACGGGCACGGGGAGTTTGAGACATCTCCCTTTCTTCGAGAGGTGGGTTTTCAGGCCGCTGGATTATGGGAGATGGCTGAGCTTGGCAGGATGGCCCTGCCGGCGGGGGTTGACCGAATTCTACTGAGCCCGGAGCCTGCGCCTGAGGGGGGGCTTCGGACTCTGGTGCGATTGAGGGAGGGCGGCGGCGCTGACGCTGTTTTTGATATCTGGACCTGCGATGAGGATGGCCGCTGCTTCGACCAAATGCTGGGCTATCGTACTGAGACGCTTCACAGGCTCCCCCCCGAGGATCGCTTTGAGCCGGCCCGCGGCTCCGGGGACGGGGCCCCATGGAGCGCCTTGGAGCTCTCGGAAGTGGAGGGGATGCTTGAGGCCGATCCGTCGGGGACTCTTCGGCGTTATCTCTCCGAGAAGGAGATTCCACGTTTTGAGGGGCTCAAGACCCCCAAACGTCGTCTCGAGTGGTTGGCGGGCCGGATAGTGGCTAAGCGCTTGATTCGAGAGGAGCGCTTCGCGCGGGAGGGCGCGATTGTTCCCTATGGGGCGATCACCATTTTGCCAGACGACCTTGGGGCGCCCCAGGTGAGGGTCGCGGGGGAGGCCTCCGAGCCCCTTCGGGTCTCCATCTCCCACAGCGCGGGGGTGGCGATGGCGTTTCAGTCGCTGGAGAAGAACCAGCGTCCGGGGATTGACGTCGAGCAGATTGAGTCACGGGACACGTCCTTTGAGCGGGATTATTTTAGCGAGGCCGAGCTGGATCAGGTCCGGAGGGCCTCCAACAAGGACGCGCTGCTGACCGCCTTCTGGGCGATTAAAGAAGCTTACCTTAAGGGCCTGGGCATTGGGGCCCGGATCGATTTTCGGGAGCTGGAGGTCACCGAGGAGGCGGGGCGATGGAGCGTCACTCAGCGCGGTGAGGCCCGGGAGGAGGCCATCAGGCGTTGCGCCGGAGAGCCTACCATTGAGGTGGAGATGGAGGACGACCGGGTTATCGCCAGGGTGCTGCTTCCATTAAATGAGGCTTCGGCAACCAGCGCTTCATTTTAAGGGAGCCTCGTAGGATCTACTTGGCACCTGGGGCAATGGGGGAGATATCTTCGGGAAGAACACCTGCATTATCAGGGGAGTCTGGTGAACTCCGGATTTGGCTTTGGACGCTGGCGTCAATAACCGATAGGCTAAGGGTATGATCACCGAGGTTGTTCTCAAGGCTCCCGCGATTTTAATCGCAGTCCCGCAATTGGCAGACACCAATTTTTCCCGTGCGGTCGTCTTATTGCTGGAGCATCAGCCAGAGGAGGGCTCCATGGGGGTGGTGCTGAATCGTCCGACTGAGCTGGAGCTTGGGGAGTTTTGCTCAAGCCAGGATATGACCTTTCAGGGCAACAAGAAGGGGCTGGTTTATAGTGGCGGCCCTGTGCAAACCAATCGGGCGTTTCTCGTGCATCACTCAGACCACGTGGGGCCCGAGACGGAAGATATCATCGGGCGCACCAAGTTGAGCTATTCGCTGGAGTCCCTTGAACTGGTCAGTCAGACCCCGCCCAGTCGCTTGCGGGTGTTTCTTGGATATGCCGGGTGGGGACCAGGGCAGCTCGCTACGGAGGTGATCTCGGGAGCCTGGTTGGTTACAGACGTGGCCGATGAACTGATTTTCGATGTTCCGGTGGAGTCGGTGTGGGAGTCCTCCCTGCGCAAGATGGGGATTGATCCCATGCAGCTGATGCACAGCGGCGAGGTTCATTAAAGGCCCCATTAGGGGAGCCTCTCATTTAGGAATCCTCTGAAAACTTTTTCTTGAGCCCAGCCTCTACCCCGGGAGGGACAAAGTCTGTGACGTTTCCGCCAAAGGACGCGATCTCACGGACCAGGCTGCTGGAGACATAAAAATGCTCCTCGCCGGTCATCATAAAGACGGTGTCCAGGCCTGGCGAGATATCAGCGCCGAGGCGTCGATTCATGTGGGCCAACTGAAATTCAAACTCAAAGTCCGAGAGGGCACGTAAGCCCCGAAGGATGACGTTGGCCTGGCGCTTCTTGGCGTAATCGATCAGCAGCCCTTCAAAGCAGTCTACCTCCACCCGGTCGGAGCCCACCGCGTCTCGAATCATCTGCATGCGCTCTTCCGCCGGGAAGAGAGGAGTCTTGCGGACGTTTATGGCCACCGCGACGACAAGCTTGTCGAAGATCTTGAGACCCCGCTGGATGATGTTGATGTGCCCGTTGGTGATGGGGTCAAAGGAGCCTGGATAGAGTGCGACGGTCATGGTGCTTCCTTTTCCTGTGACGAGGGGACCTGAAACAGGCTGATACTTACCTCTCCAAATTGTCGTGTACGAATGAGTGACCATGGCTCGCTGGGAGTTGGGGGCTCATCCTTGGAGTAGTGCTCGCACACCACTGTCCCTTCTGCTTCCACCATACCCGATTCGAGGAGGGTCGTAAACGTCGGTTGGAGAAGTCCGAGGTGATAGGGAGGGTCCAAAAAGACGATATCAAAGGTGGACTCTAGTTTTTGCAGGTGGCGGAGCGCTCTCTGAGCGGGGGAGTTCAGGCTTTGGTAGCGCTCCGGGGGGGCGATTTGAAGGTTTTCGCTTAGGAGGTTGAAGACTCGCCGGTCTTTCTCCACAAAGACTCCGTGAGCGGCCCCCCGGGAGAGGCACTCCAACCCAAGGCAACCCGTGCCGGCGAAGAGGTCCAGCACCCTGGCGCCCTCCACCCGGTCACCGAGGATTGAGAAGAGCGACTCCCGAACCCTGTCTGGGGTTGGGCGAGTGATCTTTCCTTTGGGGGCGCTCAGTCGGCGCCCTCCCCACTGTCCGGCAATAATTCGCATGACCAGTCTATACTACGCCGATCCGGATGCTTAAAGCCCTGCTCGCGGATTGATTGTAGGGAGTAGACGGTGGTAGAGTGGTCACTCGTTTTAGCTATTTTTTCACTGGAGGTTCACTGATGAAGACGATCGTAGGTCGCTTGTCTCTCATTGTGATCGGTATCGCGGCGATTAGCTGCGTGTCAAAAGCCGATCTGGATGAGATTAAGGCGACTCAAAAGCAAATTACAGCAGCACAAAAGCAGATGCTGACAAAGTTGGAGGCGATTGCAAAACGCCCCGCAGCGGCAGCAGCAAAACCCCAACGGCCTCGTGGGCCAGATCCACAGAAGACCTACGCGTTTCCTGTTGAGAAGTCTCCTTCCAAGGGAGCTAAGGACGCGTTGGTGACGATCATAGAAGTGTCGGACTTCCAATGACCCTACTGTAAGAGAGTCGGTCCGACTCTCAAGCAAATCTCTGAGAAGTACTCTAACGACGTTCGCATCGTCTTCAAGCACAACCCGCTCGGTTTTCACAACCGCGCGATGCCTGCAGCCAACGCGTCCATGTGCGCCGACGAGCAAGGCAAGTTCTGGGAAATGCATGATACCATTTTCGAAAACATGCGTCAGCTTGAGGACAAGGATCTTGAAGGCTACGCCCAAAAGGTTGGATTGGACATGGGGCGCTACAGCGCTTGCTATAAGGCGAACAAATATAAGGATCAGATCCTGAAAGACCAGCGCACCGCCGCCAGTCTGGGCGCCCGAGGAACCCCTGCGTTCTTCATTAACGGTCGCTTCCTGAGTGGCGCGCAGCCCTTTCCGGCGTTTCAGAAGCTCATTGATGAAGAGCTGAAGAAAGCCAAAGAGAGCGGCATCGCCAAGGCAGACTACTACAACAAAGCGATTGTAGGAAAAGGCCAAAAGAAGATGTAACAGGTCTTCATGCCGATGTTTGAAGAGCCCGGTGGGATTAATCCCACCGGGCTCTTTTTTTTTGCTTAGAGGAACCAGTCTTTAAAAGGCAAACAATTACAGTGCATTATGCCCTGTTGCCCTCAAAAAGCAAAGAGTGCTATGGGCAGCTAACTATATTCACAAACCTTGGAGGTTCGACGATGAAATGGTACATGACACGGTTGCCGCTCATTTTGGTTGGAGTGTTCGCGATTAGCTGCGCATCCAAAGCCGATCTGGATGAAATTAAAGCTACCCAGAAGGAGATTTTGACTAAATTGGACGCTATCGCCAAGCGCCCTGCTGCGGCTGCGGCCGCGGCCAAGCCTCAACGGCCTCGTGGTCCCGATCCGCAGAAGACTTACGCTTTTCCGGTGGAGAAGTCTCCGGTTCTCGGTCCCAAGGACGCCCTGGTCACCATTATGGAGATCTCGGATTTCCAATGCCCCTATTGCAAGCGGGTGGGGCCCACCATCAAGCAGATCACCGAGAAGTATCCTAAAGACGTTCGCGTGATCTTCAAGCACAATCCTTTGGGTTTTCATAAGCGGGCCATGCACGCAGCCAACGCGTCCATGTGCGCCAATGAGCAGGGCAAATTCTGGGCTATGCACGATGTTATGTTCGAAAACTACCGTTCGCTGGAAGACGCAGACCTTGAGGGGTATGCGAAGAAAGTGGAGCTGGACATGACGCGATATAAGGCGTGCTACAAAGCGAACAAGTACAAGGAGCAGATCCTGAAAGACCAGAAGACTGCGGTTTCTCTGGGTGCTCGGGGAACTCCCGCCTTCTTTATTAATGGTCGTTTCTTGAGCGGCGCACAGCCTTTTCCCGCTTTTCAGAAGCTCATCGATGAGGAGCTGAAGAAAGCCAAAGAAAGTGGCCTCGCCTCTGCTGAGTACTACGATAAAGCCATCGTAGCCAAAGGCCAGAAGCGGATGTAACGTTTGTTATATCAATGGTACGAGAGCCCGGTGGTTTGAAAAAACCACCGGGTTTTTTTTTGGGGAAGGGAGGTGGGGTTTAAGCCGCGTTCTCTTTCAGAGAGGAGATCAAATCCAGCACGACCTTCTTGCCATCCCCAAAGATCATCATGCAGTTGTCTGCGGCGAAGAGGGGGTTAGGGATCCCGGCGAAGCCTGGTGAGAGGCTACGTTTAATGACCATGACCGTACGGGATTTATCCGCATCCAGGATGGGCATGCCGGCGATGGGGCTGGTGGGATCTTCACGCGCTAGAGGATTGACTACGTCGTTGGCACCGATGATCAGGGTGATGTCGGTGTCTGGAAAGCTGGGGTTGATGTCGTCCATCTCAATGAGCTTGTCGTAGGCGATGTCGGCCTCGGCCAGCAAGACGTTCATATGCCCGGGCATCCGCCCCGCCACCGGGTGAATGGCGAAGAGCACCTCGGTGCCCCTGGCCTCGAGGTAGCCCGCGAAATCACGCACCGCGTGCTGGGCCTGAGCCACGGCCATGCCGTAACCGGGGACCACCACTACGCGGCTGGCAGACTCGAGGATCATGGCCGCTTCGTCCGGGGAGGACGAGGTCACCTTGCCGGTGTAGACTGCATCCTGGGAAAGCCCGGGGCCGCTGGAGTCCTCTGCGCCAAAGCCACCAAATAAGACGTTGGCGAGACTGCGGTTCATGGCTTTGCACATGATCTGCGTCAGGATGAGCCCGGAGGCTCCCACCAGAGAGCCGGCGATGATCAACACGGAGTTGCTCAGCACAAAGCCCGTCGCGCAGGCGGCCAGTCCGGAGTAGGAGTTGAGCAGGGCGATGACAACGGGCATGTCGGCCCCCCCGATGGGGACCGTCAGGGTGATCCCCAGAAGGGAGGCTACCGCCACCAGGGTCCAGAAGAGCAGGAGGTTTTCCGGTGCGCTGGAGGAGGCCACACAGAGCCCGATGCAGGCGAGGGCGCCAAGGATGTTGAGGCCCTTGAGCACGGGGGAGGTCACCGCGCCCGAGGGGACGATGACCCCTTGCAGTTTGCACACCGCGACCATGCTGCCCCAGAAGGTCACCGCGCCAATGAGGGCAGAGACGACGATGGAGATGGACATTTGGGCATCGATGGGCGCGTTGCTGGACACCGCTGCGGAGATTGCGCCCCCGGCGACCAGCACCGACGCGATGCCGCCAAAGCCGTTGAAGCCCCCAACCAGCTGAGGCATCTCAGTCATCTCCACCTTGATGGCCAGGAGGAGCCCGAGGATGGAGCCGATGACGATCCCGAGGAAGATGAGCTCAAAGCTGACGACCTGCTGATCAAAGAGCGTGGCGACGGTGGCCAGGAGCATTCCGAGGGCGCCGGTGCGGTTGCCTTTCACCGCGGTCCTTGGATGAGAGAGCCCCTTGAGGCCAACCACAAAGAGGATGGAGGAGATGAGGTAGGCCAGATTAACGGCTATGTCTCGTTGCGCGGGAGAGAGAAGCTCTGCGATGGACATGATCTACTTTCCTCCTTTTTTCGCTTTAAACATGACGAGCATGCGATTGGTGACGAGGAAACCGCCCACCACGTTCATGGTGGCGAAGATAATCGCCGCGAGGGCCAGCCAGGTGCCGAGCTCCTGGTGGCCGGTGCCGGCCCCGATGATCGCTCCGATCAGCGTAATACCCGAGATGGCGTTGGACCCGCTCATCAAAGGGGTGTGAAGGGTGGGGGGCACCTTGGTGATGAGCTCCCAGCCCAGAAACATGGCCAGAATAAACGTGGTCAATGTAGCAATAAATGTCATGGTTAACCCTCCAGCGCTTGTTTGACTCGCTCATGAACGATGACGCCCTCATGGCACACCAGTGTGCCTGCGGTGATCTCATCGGACATGTCGAGGTTGAGGTTGCCCTCGTCGTCAGTGAGGTGCGCCAGAAAGGTCGACACGTTTCGGGCGTACATCTGACTGGCGTGGTGGGGCATGGAGGAGGGCACGTTAGAGGGCCCGATGATTCGAATCCCTTTGTGGACAATGGTCTTGCCCGCCTCGGTGAGCTCACAGTTGCCGCCGGAGTCCGCTGCAAGATCGATCAACACCGATCCGGGTCGCATGCCCTCCATTTGAGCGGCGGTGACCAGTCGTGGCGCCTTACGGCCGGGAATGGCCGCGGTGGTGATCACAACGTCCGCGGCGCGGATGTGGTCGGCCATCAGCTCCTGCTGTCGCTTGATGAAATCCTCGGACTGTTCTTTGGCGTATCCTCCTGAGTCACCCGCGTTCCGGGTTTCAAGGGGCAGCTCCACAAATTTCCCGCCCACGCTCTGAACCTGCTCTTTGACCTCGGGGCGAATATCGTAGGCCTCCACCACGGCGCCAAGGCGTTTGGCTGTGGCGATGGCCTGCAGTCCGGCGACGCCTACCCCAAGCACGAAGACTTTGGCGGGCGTCAAAGAGCCCGCGGCGGTCATCATCATGGGGAAGAGCTTGGGCAATTCGTTGGCGGCGAGCAGCACTGCCTTATACCCGGCTACGGTGGCCATGGAGCTCAGGGCGTCCATGCTTTGGGCGCGAGTGATGCGTGGGACGAGCTCCATGGAGAGCCCAGTGACGCCCTGATTGGCGAGCTCCCTGGCGCGCTCTGCGGCTCCGAGGGGATTTAAGAAGGCGATTAATCCCTGTCCCTTTTTGAACTGGCTCAGACTCTCGGAGGTGGCGCTGCTGTCGCTTCCATAGCCCTGCACTTGAACAATTAAGTCCGCTTTTGCGAAGACCTCCGCAGCGGAGTCAACGACCGTCGCGCCTTTGTCGGTGTAGCTTGCGTCCTGAAACCCGGCCGCATCGCCCGCGCCTGTTTCGATGATTACGCTGCATTTGATTTTAGTTAGACGAGAGATTTCTGATGGGATCAAAGCGACCCGCTGCTCTCCAGGAAACGTCTCTTTGAGGACGCCGATGAGCATGTTGATACTCCTGCTGAATCAGGGAATGAATGGCTTCCCCAGGTTCATGATAAGCTGCGCCTTAAATGGAGCGGCTCTTGTATAAGAAGTCGGGAGACTTCTTAAGGCCTTGAGGATTGCGGCACAAGGTTTAAGTACCGGTCGTCTGTGGCTTTATATTTCGCGGGTGCATGAGAACGTGAATTTGTTTCTACGCGGAGAGAGATGTGAAAAGAGAAGCATGAAAAGCCCGTTGACTAACGAGTGGCTGAGAGCGATGGTACCTGTGATTCTTCTTGTAATAGCGAAGGGGTGCCGTGATGAATAGTATAAGAAAAACCTTAGGGGGAGCGCTGCTCCTGACTCTGTTGGTGGTTTTGAGTGTGGGATGTGACTCGGACACCGAGTCTGTTGAGGCGGTGTATTATTACCAGCACGCCAAACCGATTCTGGATTCGAAGTGCAACACTTGTCACGTTACCGGTGGCGTCGCGCCATTCACTTTCGCTTCTTATGACGACGCGTATGCGTTGCGTGAAGCGATCGCGGTGGAGGTCAAGCGAGGGACGATGCCACCGTGGTTGGGGGATGAGGCCTGCAACGATTACACGGGAAGCGGTGCGCTCACCGCAGCCGAGAAGAAAACCCTGACCGATTGGGTAGACCAAGGGGGGCCGGAGGGCGATCCTCTTGAGGAGGGAGCTCCCGTTCATAACCCGGCCACCGAGGTGAAATTGAGTCGTTCTGATGTGACCTTGTCGATGAAGAATGCTTACACTCCCGTCGACTCCCCCGATGACTACCGCTGCTTTCTTTTGGACTGGGAGGCCGGTGAGAATGAGGGGTATGTGACCGGATTTCGAGCGTTGCCCGGAAACCCAGGCATCGTTCATCACGTGATCGCGTTTCTAGTTGCTCCAGACCAAGTGGGCACCATTGAGGAGAAGGATGCGGCGGATGAGGGCGATGGGTACCAGTGCTTTGGCGGGCCCGGATCTCGGGGGGCGTTTCAGTGGTTGGGGGCCTGGGCGCCCGGGGGAGAGGGAGCAGATTTTCCCGAAGGCACTGGGATTCAGCTTCAGAAGGGGGCTCGGATTGTTCTCCAGGTTCACTATAACGTTCTCGACAACGCCCCTCAGCCCGATAAGACCTCCATTGAATTGAGGCTGGATTCGGAGGTGGAGCACCCAGCGTCCATCCTGCTGTGGCTCAACTTTCAGTGGTTTGTGGGGGAAAACATGCTGATCCCGGCCGGACAGAAGTCTGTTACTCATAGCTACGCTGCCAATCCGGGATTTTACCTGGGCGCTTTGACTGGAGGTCTCTTTGGACCAGGGGAGTCCTTCCGCATTCATTGGGCATCCCTGCACATGCACGAGCTGGGGGTGCAGACCAGGCTTTGGGTGGAGTCCGAGGGCGCTGAGACCTGCCTTTTGGACATTCCGCGCTGGGACTTCAATTGGCAAAGAGCCTACGGATTTCGGGAGCCTGTGGTGTTCAACCCCGGGGATAAACTGCATATGAGCTGCACTTGGGACAACAGCGCGGAGAATCAGCACCGGATTGATGGGCAGGCTGTGGAGCCCCGGAATGTAGCCTGGGGGGACGGAACCCAGGATGAGATGTGCCTGGGGATTCTTTATATCTCGAAGCTCTGAGCCCTGCTATAGAACCCCTAAAACGAAAACCTAATAATAACAATGGGTTGCATTCCTCCCTCCGGCGTGGGATCTTCCTGGATGGCGAATAGCTACCCCTTTAGATTCCTGCCTTGTCGGGAACCTGTAGGTTCTGGTACGTATGGGTAGGATACATGGCTCTTCACTCTCGTTGAGAGCCGCTTCAATGGGTTTGTGAGTGGGAAGTTCGACCTGGGTGCGCCTGGGCGGACGACGTTTTTGGGGGGCGGAAATCTTTCCGTCACGTCATGGGTGGGCTATGGAATCACCCAAAGCATCCGGGGTTCACCGCAGCGGTGTGAACTCTGGGCGACTTGGATGGGTTTGAGGACCGATGCGTATAAAACGACTGGAAATTCACGGCTTTAAGTCATTTGCTGACCGGGCTGTCCTTAACTTTGGTACAGGGATTACCGGAGTTGTAGGGCCCAACGGTTGCGGAAAATCCAACATCATCGACTCGATCCGATGGTGCATGGGTGAGATGAGCGCGAAGCACCTCCGGGGCCGCGCCATGCAGGACGTTATCTTTGCGGGCTCGGACACTCGCGGTCCCCTTGGGATGGCCGAGGTCACCCTCACCTTCAACAATGACGGCAATGTGCCCCCCCAATACGCTGATTATGGTGAGATCTCGGTAACCCGACGCCTGCACCGGGACGGTACCAGTGAATACCTCATCAACAAGGTTACCGTTCGATTGCGCGATATCGTCGATCTTTTCCTTGGGACCGGGGTGGGCACCCGAGCGTATTCAATCATCGAGCAGGGCCGGGTGGGGTTTATTGTCAGCTCCAAGCCCGAGCAGCGGCGAACCTTGATTGAAGAGGTGGCTGGGATCACCAAATTCAAGGTCCGTAAAAAAGCCGCCGAGCGTCGGATGAAGAGCACCGAGCAGAACCTGCTGCGGGTGAACGACATCATCAATGAGTTGGAGCGACAGCTGGGCTCCCTCAAGCGCCAGGCTCAGAAGGCCGAACGATACAAGCGCCTGAGAAACGAGCTGCGAGACATTGATCTGCACATGGCCTCGATTCGAATCCTTGAGTTAATGAGCGAGCACAAGGTTAACGAGGCCCAGCTCAAGGTCCTCTCCGAAGAGGTTCAAAGTGGCGATGCTCACGTGGCGTCTCTGGAGGCGAACCTTGAGGTCGACAAGATGCGGCTGCTCGAAGAAGAGAGTCAGCTGCAGGTGCACCAACAGCGAAGCGCTGAAGCGGACACGCAACTGGTGGGGTTGGAGCGCGACCTGAATCACTGGCGCGATCAAGTGGCCGAGGTGACTCAACGGATCGAGGACGCCGCGGGTGACAGTGAAGAGGCCAGGGTAAGCCTGCTGGAGATTCGAGAAGAACTCGTGCGTTTGCGAGAGCAGATCGAGACCCTCGCCAGCACAGCCTCCGAGGACGCAGAGTCCACCGAGCGAGCCGAAGAGAACGTTTCCCAGGCGCAGCGGGCGCTTGCTGAAGTCAATGGCAGAATCGAATCCTTTCGGCGTGACGCCCTCGACAAAGTACACGGCTCCGCTCAGCAACGCACTCAGCTCGCCGGGCTTGAGAAGCAGCGTGTTGGGATTACCCAGCGCCTGGAGTCGGCCCGGGAAGAGAAGCGCAGCGTTGAGGTTAACCACCTGCAGGCCCATGAACACCTGGCGGAGTTAAGCGAGAGTCACTCCACCCTGGCGGCACAAGCGGGTGATTGGAAAGAGCGACATCGCCTGCTTCAGGAGCAGTTGGAGACGGTTACTCTCTCCGTGAACGAGACCAGTGACCAGCTCTTCCGTTTGCGGGGAGAGTTTTCACAAAAGGAGTCCCGGCTCTCTTCTCTGGAGGAGATCGCACAACGCCTCGAAGGTTTTCCCGAGGGAGTCCGTGCGCTCCTCGGAAAATCCGACAACGCCGACCTCCCCGCGATCCCTCAGGTGGTGGCATCGGGTGTGTTGGGCACTGTGGCCGATACGATCCGAGTTCCAAAGGAATACGAGCGAGCCTTTGAGTCCGCTATGGGCGCGGCACTGCAATACCTCGTGGTAGAAAAGCAGGACGTTGGTTTTGCGGCCCTTGAGTATTTGCGCGCCGCTGACGCCGGGCGCAGCGGGTTTATCCCGCAGCGTCTTCTGGCGGAGGCACCCACGGAGTTGCCGACTGTTTCCGGGACGCTTGGGCGGGCGATGGATGTGGTGCAGGTGGAGCCAAGCAGCGAGGGTATCGCGCGCCTCCTGCTGAACAATGTCTATCTGGTGGAGAGCGTTGAGCAGGCACGAACTTTGATCGAGGCGGATGCTTTCAGTGGCACTCCGGAAGCAGTCCTGGTGACCCTCGATGGGGACAGGGTTGAGTGTCGTGGGGGCGTGGCGGGGGGCGCAGTCTCCGACGGTGGTGTCTTTGCGAAGCAGCGGGAGATTCGTGAACTGCACACTCAGGTGGAGCGTCTTGACGGGGCCATTGAGCAATGCGTTGCGCAGCAAGAAGAGCTTGAGCATCAGAGGGCGCAGCTCGATGCTGAGTCGCGGCAGCTCGATAAGGACATTCGGCAGTCGGATATCACCTTGGTAAAATTAACCAAGGATGTCGAGGGTGCCGAAAAGGATGTGTCTCGCTTTCAGGAGCGTGCGGAGGTTTTGACCTATGAAGTTGGTCAACGTGAAGAAGAGCTTGAGGCCATTGAGCGCGAGAGTGTCAGCGCACGTGCGGCTGCTGAAGAAGCCGAGGCGGGTCAGGAAGAGATTGAAGCTCAGATTGAGACTTTACAGCAGACGCGTACTGAGTTGGCAGAGCGCTTAGACGAGGCGACCGAGATTCAGACTGTACTGCGGGTTCAAATAAGCGGACGTGATGAGAAGCTCGCGGCGATGCGCCAGGGTTTGAAGCGTTCCGAATTTACCGAGACCGAGTTGGAGCAGCGTATCGAGCGCAATGAGCGCGTTAGTGGGGAGGGGAGTGACCTGGTGATCGATCTGCGTGAGAAGATCACCGAGGGGCAGGCGTCGTCGGAGACCGTGGTGCTGCAGGCTCAGGAGTTGCGTGAGCAGTTGAGCACCATGCGAGCAGCCTATGAAGAGAATCGAAGTAAGATCTCCGAGGTGGAGAACAGCCTGCGGGAGCAGCGCAAAGGGGGGCAATCCCGGCAGGAGAAGCTGAATCAGTGTCGCTTGACCCTGCAACGAATCGAGATGGATCGGGTCCGTATCATCGACCAGATTGAAGAGCGTTACGATCTGCATATTCTCTCGGTCCTCAGCGACTACCACGCCCTTGGCATGCCCGGAGAAGAGAAGGTCGCTCAGAAGGAAGACCTTGAGCGTAAGATCAAGAATATGGGCTCCATTAACCTGACGGCCATCGAGGAGTGTGCCGAGGTGGAGGAGCGTCACGAGTTTTTGACTGAGCAGCGTCAGGACCTGAAGGACGCTCTCGACTCCCTGCGTCGGGCTATCAATCGAATCAACCGGGTGAGCCGCGAGCGCTTTGAGGTGGCGTTTCATTCGGTGAATGACATGTTTCAGAAGGTCTTCCCGCGCCTGTTTCGGGGGGGCGAGGCCCGCCTGGAGTTGGTGGACTCCGACGACATGCTGGAGGCCGGGGTCGACATCATTGCGATGCCTCCAGGCAAGAAGCTGCAGAACGTGGGACTCCTCTCGGGGGGCGAGAAGGCTCTCACGGCGACGGCCCTTATCTTCTCGATTTTTCTGATAAAACCGAGCCCCTTCTGTGTTCTGGATGAGGTCGACGCGCCACTGGATGAGGCCAACGTGGGTCGCTTTAACGAGATGCTGCGTGAGATCTCCAAGGTCTCCCAATTTATCGTCATTACCCACAACAAGAACACAATGACGAGCGTGGACCGGCTCTATGGCATCACCATGGAGGAGCCGGGCATGAGTAAGGTGGTCTCGGTGAACCTTGAAGCCGCCTCTCGTTTTAGGGCAGCCTGAGTCTTTGGCCATTCCAAAAAACGATCAATTTCACCCACAGGGCCCTTAGGGTCTTCCTTGACAGAGTAGAATTCAGGGGCTAGACCGCGCCGTTCTCGGGAAATTCGGGCTTTAGATCTGGAGCCCCGAGCACCCCCATTAGATTTACAGTCGACTCTTTTTGGTTCCGGTCTTAGTCTCCAGGGAGACAGAGCAGGGCTTGAAGAGCGAGGCATTCAGTACCCACCGAGATCGGGCTGAGAAGGATTTGGAAGCGTGAAAACGATTGGCCGACACCTTATTGCTGAATTCTATGGCTGTGACGTTGACGTCATTAACAGCCTCGAAGACATTAAAACTCACATGTGTGACGCCGCTGTGAAGATTGGCGCCACGGTGCTTGGTGAAAAATTTCATCAATTTACACCCCAGGGTGTCAGTGGCACCGTTGTGATTGCGGAGTCGCATCTCTCGATTCACACCTGGCCTGAGGTGGGCTACGTCGCGGTCGACATTTTTACCTGCGGTGGTTTGGATCCCAACATCGGCTTCAAGCACCTTGGCCTCCAGTTTAAGGCCGAGAGCGCTCGGGTTCAGGAGATCGTGCGTGGTCTTCCCGAGGACATCGCCGAGTACGGGCAGGTGGGTCCTGACGACGTCAGTGTGATCACTAAAATGACCACCGAGATTGATTTGGGGACCGACGAGGCAGCGTGACGAGCTGACAGGAGAGAGCATGACAGCATTATCATCATTGCCCGAAGGGCTGGTCTGCGAAGAGGGGGGGGCTACGGGACATTTTGACGGGTCGTGGCTCTATGAGGGCACCGGTCGAACTCGCCTTGGCATCAAGGTGAAAGAGATGCTGCACGAGGAGTCCTCCGACTACCAGAAGCTCGCGGTCTACGACACCGGCTTTTTTGGCAAGGTGCTGACCCTTGATGATTGCGTGATGCTGACTGAGCGGGATGAGTTTGTGTATCACGAGATGCTGACCCACCTCCCGCTCCTAAGCATGGAGAACCCGCGTCAGGTGTTGATCATTGGCGGGGGAGATGCGGGGTGCCTGCGAGAAGCTCTTAAGCACCCCACCCTTGAGCGGGTCGTTCAATGCGATATTGATGAGCGGGTTACGCGAGTTAGCGAGCAGTTTTTTCCCTGGGTGACATCAGCCATTGAACATCCTCGCGCTGAGGTGATTTTTCAGGACGGCATTCGATACATTGATGAGCACGAGGGGGTCTTTGATTTGATCATCGTTGATAGCACTGATCCGGTGGGACCGGCGGTGGGCCTCTTTTTGGAAGAGTTTTATCGCAAGGTTTCTCGGGCTTTGAAACCCGGTGGAGTGATGGTGGCGCAGACCGAGTCGCCCCATTGGGACCCTGCGATGATGGGCACTATCTACGAGCAGATGGGCAAAGCGTTTCAACACGTACATGCCTACATGGGGTGGATCCCCACCTACCCCAGTGGTTGTTGGACCTGGTCCTACGCCAGCAACACCAGACGCCCCGACGATTATTTTAACGTGGACTCAGCGGCCCTGATCGAAAAGGGGACACACTATTACAATGCTGAGATTCAAAAGGCGGCCTTCGCCCTGCCCAATTTTGTTAAGCGTGTCGTGCAAAACGACAACCCCTTTGCTCGATTTACTCGTTGAGCACCATCGCCGAGGTCGCTTGGAATAATTCCGTTGACGCGATATCCGGCTTCCATTGCAAGACCTCCAGGGCATCTCTGACGTAGGCCTCCTCTCGCATTCCACACAACACCCCGGTAACGCCCTCGCTGGCCAGCAGGGCGTAGAGTGCTTTTTGGGAGAGGGGCTTTGAGCGCAGGGCTGCGGGCAGGTGTGGGGCGATGGTTTCGGACACCTGGTCACTTTTGCGCTGACCGGCGGTTGCGGCCATTCGTTTCAACCCTGCGAGGAGCCTGTTTAACGCTTGAAGGTACTCCTCTCGAACGGATTGCCAGTGACTTGCGTGTGTGCCCTGGAGGTGAGAGTCGAGCAATTGAACCACCTGATTGAGTTTGGGGCGAACCATCTGAGTCTCCATCTGGTTCCAGGTGGCCATGCCCTGAACGCCATCAGCAAGGCCTCTCAGCTCTTCGGCCCAATTGAAGAAGCGGGAGATAGAGATAGAACCTGAACTGGTGGCGAATGGGATGTCCATTTTCTCGCGCAGGGATTCTTCCAGTTCGCTGACCTCCTGAAAGCACCGCGCGAGATATTCGAGGGAGTCGTCGGTGTTTTGTGTGATGTCTGCGAGGCGGATAAGGGAGTTCACGATGGCGTTTAAGGGGCGGTTGCACAAAACAGCGATCTTGTTTTGCTTAGCAAACTCAAGGACTGTCTGATCGCCGGCGAGCCCGTTGTTGGGCTCAAGCACCGCGCCGGTCTCCAAAAGATTCATGGGGAGTTGCAGCACCTGAAAATGGTGGTGGTCTGCGCCAGTTTGCTCGGCGGCCCGCTGTGCGCACTCGAGCATCCGTGTGAGGGAAGTGGCTTCAGCGTTATCCATAGGAGCGGTGGAGGAGTTAGAGGATACCCCATAACCCCGTACCTTCCCTGCCGCTACGAGGGTTTCCATACAGACGAAGGCCTGCTCCAAGCGTGAGTAGAAGGTCGCCCGCGCAGCAGCGGCGTCGGCGTCTGATTGCTTAGCGGCGTCGGTGAGAAAATATTCCGGGTTGTGAAGCAGGCAGATGTCGAGGGTCTCAAGTTGAAGGCGCTCCAGGGAGAGCTCAAGCTGGTCTCTTAGGAACTCCGGGTGAATGCAATGCCAGCAGTCTTCGGTGTAGTGAACCATGTCAGGGTAGGGCCGGCCCTCTTGTTGGCGGGCCTGGGCAATTTTCAGATTGGGACCCTGGACGTACCCGATCTTGGAGACCACGATAACCTCCTCCCGTTGAAGCACATCGCGACTGACCAAATCACGGACCACGTCTCCCACGAGCTTCTCACTGGCTCCGCCGCCATAGTTGGTGGAGGTGTCGATGAGGTTAACCCCGCTCTGTAGGGCCAGGCTGAGTGCCTCGCGATGGGCGAGCGATTGATCGGAGACTCGATAACACCCAAATCCCAGTCTGCTGGTGACCAGGGCGGTGTTGCCAAGGGGGGCAAACCCCTGCTCCAGGGAGGGCCGATGGCGCTTAGCGTAGCTCTCTGTTGCTTCAGGAGTCGCAGAGCCGCCCAGGGGGGGGCGCAGGCTGGAGCGCTCCTTTAATTGGGCCTGTGTGACGTCGGCTTCAAGAGCAGCTGAGATATCACTCGCCTCAGTGATGGGCGTCTGGCAGACAAAATCTCGACAGAGGTAGAGGGTGGCGTCGTTGTTGAGTGCGGGGCGCTCGTGGAGCAGCGGGTGTCTCTGCTTGGAGTTGGACTCGTGGGCGATAACCCGGTTGGGGAGGTAATGCTTACTGGCTGCACGTCGCAGGGGAATGGTTGCTTCAAGGGGGCCTGCCCAGGCTAGCTGCACGGGCCCTTCCAACAAGAAATCCACTACGCAGAGCGCCTTGCTGAATGCCCTTGGAAATCTTCCGATGGATTTACCGAAGGCCTCCACCGCCTTGAGCGCGTGCTCGTAAAAGTCGGGATGGTTGCCGTGGAAAGAGAGGCGCGCCAGTGCGGAGGCGGCGACGCTGTTGGCTGCAGGGGTTGCGCCGTCGGTGCCCTCTTTGCGTCGAACGATTAAGGTCTCATGGTAAGCGGCGGTGTTATAAAAACCGTCGCCCTCCTCGGAAGAAAAGTCGCGCAGGATTTGTTGGCCGAGGTCTTCTGCCCATTGAAGGTGGGTGGGATCTCCGTAGGCTTCGTAAAGGTCAACCAACCCCTCACACAGATAAGCATAGTCCTCAAGGCAGGCGGTGAGGTGGGCTTTGCCGGCTCGGTAGGTTCGCAGGAGTCGCCCCTCTGCATCGGTGAGGGTGGTCTTGATAAAGGCCGCAGCGGCACAGGCGGCGTCTGCGTATTGTTGGTGGCCAAGGACGCGATAGCCTTCGGCCATAGCGCTGATCATCATGCCGTTCCAGGCGGTGATTACTTTGTCATCGATTCCGGGGATGGGCCGCTTTGCCCGTTCGCTGTAGAGGAGTTTGCGGGCCTCTTGGAGACTCTTCTCCAGGGTGGACTCGTCCATGTTCAGCTTTTCGGCGGTGTCGGATAATGGGACAGGGGTGTGAGGGATGCTCTTGCCTTCCCAATTGCCCTCTTCGGTGATGTCGTAGTGAAGGCAGAAGGCTTTTGCCTGCTCGGGGGGGAGCAGCGCGTTGATCTCCTCGGGAGACCACACATAAAACTTTCCCTCCACCCCTTCGGAGTCCGCGTCCTGCGCCGAGAAAAAGGCGCCCTCTTCGGAGGTGAACTCGTTGAGAATAAACCCAAGGGTCTCCTCGGCGACGGTTTTGTAGTGGGGGGAACCGGTTACCTGATACGCCTCCAGATAAACCCGGGTCAGCAGGGCGTTGTCGTAGAGCATCTTCTCAAAATGGGGCACGAGCCACTGCTGGTCGGTGCTGTATCGAGCAAAGCCTCCCCCAATGTGATCGTACATGCCGCCTTTTGCCATACCATCGAGGGTCTTTTGCACCATGTGGAGGACTTGAGAGTCGCCGCTGCGGTGGTGAGCGCGCAGCAGTAAAGAGAGGGTGGTGGCCGGAGGAAATTTGGGTGCAGTCCCGAAGCCACCGTGGGTGGAGTCAAACTCCTCGCGAAGCCGCTCGATGGTCGCGTCGATGTGATTTTGGCCCAGGGAGCTTCGAGCGTTGAGTTCGGACTCCTGCTCGAGGTAGGTGACCATCTCTTCACCTCGTTGCACCAACTCCTCCCGCTCGGTGTTCCAGGCGTTGGCGAGATGTTCCAGGATGGATTTAAACCCCGGTCGACCATAGCGGTCTTCGGGGGGAAAGTAGGTGCCGGCGAAGAAGGGCTCCTGGTTGGGAGTTAAGAAGACCGTCATGGGCCAGCCACCCTGACCTCGATTCATGGCGACGGTTGCTTGCATGTAGATCTCATCGAGGTCCGGACGCTCCTCTCGGTCTACCTTGATGCAGATAAAGTGCTCGTTCATGAGCTCGGCGATCTCTTCGTTCTCAAAGGACTCGTGCTCCATAACATGACACCAGTGACAGGCAGAGTAGCCAATGCTCAGGAGGATGGGCTTGTCCAGCTTATGGGAAAGCGCGAGCGCCTCGGGCCCCCAGGGGTACCAGTCCACGGGGTTGTGGGCATGTTGCAGCAGGTAGGGGCTGGTCTCTTGATGAAGGCGATTGATGTGGGGGGAGGGGTAGGTGCTCATGGGACTGCTTTCCGGAGAGTCGAGGTCAAAAAAAAGGCCGGCCTTCGATGGTGAAGGCCGGCCTTGAGAGGAGTGGATTAATGCCCCTTAATAGCGGGGTACCGAGGAGTCGATTTCCTGGGACCACGCATCGATGCCGCCCACCAGGTTGTGGACGTTGCGAAACCCCTGGTCTCGAAAATATTCGGCCGCGCGTTGGCTGCGTCCGCCGTGGTGGCAGTGAAACACCAGCATGGCCTCTTTCTCGAGGGCGGTGAGCTCCCGGGCAGCGCCCTCGTCGAGGTGGATAGAGCCCTCAATCTTTGCGGTGGCTCGCTCTTCAGGGGTGCGGCAATCCAGCAGGCGCAGGTTGGAGTCGCCATTGAGCAGCTCCTTTAGCGCGCCGACCTCCATTTGATGCACCGGAGGTGGGGCGTTGGGGTTCTCGATTTTAAATCCGGAGCCCTCGGGGCCGTCGAGAAAGTCGATGGTCATCCCCTCAGCGCGTTTGATGGCGCCCGCAGGAATGTAGAGGGTGATGCCATTGGAGGTGGCGGTGACCTTCTGGGTGGAGGGCAGCTCAAGCTGCAGGGAGGTGTTGAACGTTCCGTCCACGTCAAGGTGGAGGGCTTGCCCGTCGCTGTCACCGAGGGTTTTTTGCAGGGCCTGGGCCGCCGCGTCGGTAATGGTGATAGCGGGTGGGGTGAGGCCGCTGATATCCACCTGGAGCTTTTTGCCCAGGTCGCCGGAGGCGTGCATGTCTTTGACGATGTCACAGCCGCCGATGAACTCGCCGTCAATATAGAGTTGCGGAATGGTGGGCCAATTGGAGAAGACCTTGATGCCCTCGCGAATCTCACCATCGGCGAGGACGTCGACGGTGTTGTAGTCGCATCCGAGCTGCTCCAGAATTTGGATTACCGTGGCCGAAAACCCACACTGGGGCTGGGTGCGGTTGCCCTTCATGAAAAGGACGGTGGAGTTGGAGGCGATGGCCTCGGTGATTTTGTCGCGTACTGCTTCTTCCAGGCTCATAATTTGTGCTCCCTGCGGACGGGTTGTTCTCTGGTTGGTTGTATTCGGACCATTTCTATCCGATTAGCTCCCCTTTGTTAACCGCCTCGGGTATGCATTTCAAGGTGAGGGTTCTTTTTTAGGGTGGGCAGGGGGATCAATGGTCCGCGCAGGGGCTCCCGGAGGCGGTCTGCGGCGCCCTGGTCTGCGCGGCGGCCCCAGGTGTTTCGAAGGATGGTCGATAGCTCTGCTGCGGAGCTTCCCTCGCGGAGGAGCCCGCGGAGATCCAAGCCCTGGTGGGCGTAGAGGCAGGAGAGGAGTGTGCCGTCGGCGGTCAAGCGTGCCCGGTCGCAGGCTCCACAGAAGGGTGCCGTGGTGGAGGCGATCACGCCAAAGCGGGTGCCGTCTTCAAGTTCGTAGCGTTGAGCCGGGGAGGAGCCCTGGCCGGGGAGGGGCTCGATGGGACCGAAGGTGTCGGCAAGTTGCTTCAGGATGTCGGCGCGGGAGAGCACCCTTCCTCCCGCCCATTGGGTGGCGCCGCCAACGTCCATGTACTCAATGAAGCGGACCTCCATGGAGCGCTCGCGGGCAAAGCGGAGCAGGTCGGGGAGTTCGGTGTCGTTTTGTCCTCGCATCACCACGACGTTCAGCTTCACCGAGTCAAAACCAGCCTGCGCAGCAGCCTCAACTCCCGCCAGGGTCTCGGTGAGCTTGTCCTGGCGAGTTAAGCGCTTAAAGAGCGCAGGTTGCAGGGTATCGAGGCTGATGGTGAGTCGGTGAAGGCCTGCCCTTTGGAGGGCGTGGGCGTGTTGAGGCAGCAGGATACCGTTGGTGGTGAGTGCCAGATCGTCAACCCCCGGTTTTTTTGCGAGCTGAGCGATAAGCTCGGGGAGATCCCGTCTCAGCAGGGGCTCTCCCCCGGTGATGCGGTAGCGAGAGACCCCCTGGGCAAGGAAGATATCGACGAGCTGCGAGAGCTCCTCAAAGTTAAGAATGTCCTCTCGGGGAAGCCATTGGTAATGGTCTTCGGGCATGCAGTATTCGCAGCGTAGATTGCAGCGATCGGTGACGGAAATTCTCAGCGCTCGAAGCGGGCGTGCCAGGGAGTCGAGGAGGGAAGTCATGGGGATGCGAAAACAGCGTTGGCCAGGGGAGGGAGGCCCTTAGGCCTCAATGTAGATGGGCTCGCGCTTGGGGCGACCCTTGAGCCAGTCGCGACGCAGCCAGCCCCGCTCCTTCATGGCCAACTCCTGGACGCGCATCAGACCCTGAGTGAGCGCCTCCGGTCGGGGAGGGCACCCAGGAACGTAGCAGTCTACGGGGATGATCTTGTCTACCCCTTTGACCACGGAATAACTCAGTTGAAAGAGGCCACCGCAGTTGGCGCAGGATCCCATGGAGATCACATACTTGGGATCGGGCATCTGGTCATAAAGCAGCTTGCAGCGCTCGGCCATCTTGTAGGTGAGTGTCCCTGCGACGATCATGAGATCCGACTGCCGGGGGGTCGCGCGGGGAACCGCGCCGAAGCGGTCAATATCCGCTCGGGGGCCTCCGGTTTGCATCAACTCGATGCCGCAGCAGGCAAGGCCAAAGAGGAGGTAGAAAAAGGAACTTTTTCGACACCAATTGATGGCAAAATCGACCATTTTGTCCAAGGAAGTGAACGTCACACTGGTGTTCGGATCGTGCTCGTATTTACCCGCCATACTACCTAACTCCTCAATTCTAACGAACTTTTTGCTCTTTGTTCCCGGATGTTTCCGGGTTGACAACACCATGTCATAATAGTACTAAATCAGTCTTATTTAGTATAACCCTGATTGGCACTAAAAAGTAGAGAAAGAGATGATCACTCTGACCCCACGAGCCGTTGTGAAGGCTCTTACACTAGCCAAAAAGGAAGGTAAACCCCCAATTCTGCGGGTGGGGGTGAAAGGCGGGGGCTGCTCCGGAATGAGCTATGTTCTCGATTTCATTCATGAAATCAACGAAAATGACGTTGTGGAGGCCTATGAGTCCCTGCAGGTGGTCTGTGACCCCAAGAGTCTGCAATTCGTCTCGGATCTGGTGCTGGACTTTGAAACGAACCTCTTGAAGAGCGGGTGGAAGTTTACCAATCCCAAGGCGACCAAGAGTTGCAGTTGCGGAGAGTCCTTTTCTGTTTAGGAGGAAGGTATGATTCGACTGTCCAAATTAACCGATTATGCGATCGTGCTCGCCGGTTATATTTCAGAACGCCCGGCGGAGACCTTTTGTACCGCTCGGGAGCTCGGGGATGAGTCAGGGCTGCCCCTGCCGACGGTGTCGAAGATTCTCAAAACTCTCTCTCGCGCTGGATTGCTTATTTCGCATCGAGGCAATAAAGGTGGCTACACATTGGCGAAGCCGGCCGCCGAAATTTCAATCGCGGATATTATATCTGCGGTTGAGGGACCACCGGCTTTGACGGAGTGTAGCTCTTCGGCGCCGGTGCTATGTGAGCTGGAGGCCACCTGTCCGGCTCGAAGTAATTGGATGAAGATTAACGACGCTGTCTGTGAGGCGCTTAAGCAGTTAACGCTGGAGGATATGGTTCGTCCCGAGGAGGGATGCGCTGACTCTGGTGATACAACGAGTCTTACAGAGCCGCTCTTAAAGCTCGTCAGAAGGTAAGGTTATTATGGTCGCTCCCACTGAGACCCTGGAAGAAATCAGTCAGGACTATAAATACGGTTTTGTCACGGATATTGAGTCCGAGTCGTTTCCTCCGGGATTAAATGAAGATGTCGTGCGGGCTATCTCTGCCCGAAAGGAAGAGCCTGAGTGGTTGCTCGAGTGGCGACTGAAGGCTTACCGACGGTGGCTTACCATGGTGGAGCCCACCTGGCCCAAGGTGGAGTATCCCAAAATCGATTTTCAGGACATCTCCTATTTTTCGGCGCCCAAGTCGAAGGCCGATGCTCCTAAGAGCCTCGACGAGGTCGATCCTGAGTTGCTTGAGACCTACGAAAAGCTGGGGATCCCCCTGCACGAGCGCGCAGCCCTCGCCGGCGTGGCCGTAGACGCGGTGTTTGACAGCGTCTCCGTAGCGACGACTTTCAAGGATAAGCTTGCTGAGGTGGGTGTGATCTTCTGCTCCTTCTCCGAGGCGGTGAAAGAGCACCCGGAGTTGGTTAAAAAATACCTCGGGACCGTAGTGCCCCACTCGGACAACTTTTATGCGGCGCTTAACTCTGCGGTGTTCAGTGACGGGTCCTTCTGCTTTATCCCCAAGGGTGTTCGTTGCCCTATGGAACTCTCGACCTATTTTCGCATCAACGCCTTGAACACGGGGCAGTTTGAGCGCACCTTGATCGTCGCCGAAGAAGGAAGCCACGTTAGCTACCTTGAGGGGTGCACTGCTCCCATGCGCGATGAGAACCAGTTGCACGCGGCGGTAGTGGAGTTGGTGGCGTTGGAGGGTGCCAACATCAAATATTCGACGGTACAGAACTGGTACCCCGGGGATAAAAACGGCGTCGGTGGGATTTATAATTTTGTCACCAAGCGTGGCATCTGTCGTGGGGACAACTCCAAGATCTCATGGACTCAGGTGGAGACCGGCTCTGCGATCACCTGGAAATACCCCAGCGTTATTCTGCAGGGGGACAACTCGGTGGGAGAGTTCTATTCGGTGGCGGTGGCCAACAACTATCAGCAGGCCGACACCGGCACGAAGATGATTCACCTCGGAAAAAACACCTCCAGCACGATTATCTCCAAGGGGATCTCGGCAGGTAAGGCCCACAACAGCTACCGGGGACTGGTGAAGATTCAGGGCAAAGCCGACAACGCGCGCAATTATACCCAGTGCGACTCCCTCCTCTTCGGTGCGGAGTGCGGTGCCCACACGTTTCCTTACGTTGAGGTGGCCAATCACAGCGCTCAGGTTGAGCACGAGGCGACGACCTCCAAGATTAGTGAAGACCAGCTCTTTTATTGTCAGCAGAGGGGACTCTCCGCTGAAGACGCGGTGTCACTTATCGTTAACGGGTTTTGTAAAGAAGTTTTCAAACAGCTGCCTATGGAGTTTGCGGTGGAGGCTCAAAAGCTTCTGACGGTGAGCCTCGAAGGCAGTGTTGGTTAGAGCATTGAGGAATGATGATGTTATCCATTAAGAATTTACATGCGAACGTCGGCGGAAATGAGATCCTTCGGGGGGTTGATCTTGAGATCAAACCCGGTGAAGTGCACGCTATCATGGGACCGAACGGCTCCGGCAAGAGTACCCTGGCGCACGTCCTGTCTGGCAAAGCGGGTTACACCGTCACCGAAGGGGAGGTTACCTTTGAAGGCAAGGAGTTGTTGGACCTCGAGGCAGAAGAGCGCGCCCGTGAAGGCCTCTTTCTGGCCTTTCAATACCCCGTTGAGATCCCCGGTGTGAACAATACCTATTTTCTCAAGGCGGCCTTGAACGCCAAACTTGCTCATCATGGTCACGACGAGTTGGATGCTTTTGACTTCCTCTCCTTGGTAAAGGCAAAGATGAAGCTCCTTGAGATGAACGAGAAGTTTCTTGAGCGGCCCGTGAATGAAGGGTTCTCCGGTGGGGAGAAGAAGCGAAACGAGATTCTTCAGATGGCGGTGCTTGAGCCTACCCTCGCAGTGTTGGATGAGACCGATTCAGGGCTGGACATCGACGCGCTTCGCATCGTCTCAGAGGGGGTGAACTCCTTGCGGGATAAAGAACGCTCCTTTTTAGTGATCACCCATTATCAACGTCTTCTGGAGTACATCGTCCCCGATTATGTGCACGTGCTGGCGGGCGGTAAGATCATTAAATCCGGCGGTAAAGAGTTGGCGCTGGAGTTGGAAGAAAAAGGCTACGGCTGGCTGGAAGGCCTTGAAGGTGGTGCTGCGGCATGAGTGAAGCAATGGATGAGCGTAAGCGTGGCAAAGAGACCTTTGTTGACGCGGTGAAGGCGCATCATCAGCGTCTTAACGGTGGCGCTGGGGGGTGGGTGCATGACCTTCGTCTGGCGGGGTTGCAGCGCTTTGAAGATCAAGGCCTGCCAACAGGAAAGCTGGAGGGTTGGCGCTACACCAACGTGAAGCCCATTGTTGCCAAACCCTTCATGCCGGTGAAACCGGCGACCCTGGACGCGACGGCGCTCGAGGGCGTGGGGGGCGCGGTGACTGAGGGCTACCGGGTTGTCTTGAATAACGGTTGCTTTGACAGCGCTCTTTCGACCCTGGAGGACTTGCCCTCCGGTGTGGTGGTGATGAGCCTCGCCGAGGCGCTCAAGGAACAACCGGCGTTGGTGGAACGCTATCTGGGAAAACACGTCAACATTGAGACCGAGGCCTTCGCGGCCTTGAACACCGCCTTTCTTGAAGGAGGGCTCTTGATTGTTGTCCCCAAAGGCGTGGTGCTGGATAAACCCATTCATTTCCTCTGTGTTACTTCGGTAGAGTCTACCGCTGCCCTGCACCCGCGTTGCGTGGTGGCGCTCGAGGAAAATAGCCAGGCGTCTTTTTACGAGTCCTATCAAGGCGTGGGGGATGCTGTTTATCTGAACAATTGTGTGACGGAGTTTCACCTTGGTGAAAACGCTAATCTCACGCACATTCGACTACAGGACGAGAGCCCCAACGCGTATCATATCGCGAGCCTCGCGGTGCGGCAGCAGCGTTCCAGCCAGCTCAATTCGCACATTATCTCTTTGGGAGGGGAGACCGCGCGAACCAATATTGAAGCCTCGGTGAATGGCGAAGGGGCAGATTGTCGATTGCACGGACTCTATTGGGTGGATGGTCGACGTCATGCCGATATTCACATCGTGATGGACCACGCTAAGGCACATGGCACCAGTCTGCAGTATTTCAAGGGGATGCTGGATGATAAGGGCACCAGTGTCTTTGACGGCAGGGTGGTGGTTCGTGAGGGAGCGCAAAAAATCGACGCCGTCCAACGTAACAACAACTTGCTTTTATCGAAGCAGGCTCAAGCCAACACGCGACCGCAGTTGGAAATTTACGCGGACGATGTGAAGTGCGCCCACGGGGCCACGGTGGGACAGCTCGATGAGAATCAGGTGTTTTATCTTCGCTCCCGTGGTTTGGATCTGGAGACGGCCCGACGGGAGTTAACCCACGCCTTCGCCAACGAAGTGCTGGCCTCCGTTAAGGACATGACGGTGCGAGAGTCATTGGAGTCGTTGGTGCGAGCACGCTTAACCAGGTAATCGGGGTGGAACCATGGTTGGTTCGGAGAGCAAAGCAATGGAAACGGCACATCTGGATATCTCGTCGATTCGCCAGGATTTTCCGGTCCTCGATCAAGAGGTACACGGGAAAAAGCTGGTTTATCTCGACAGCGCGGCTACCTGTCAGACACCTCGTGCGGTGACTGACGCCCTGGCGGCGTTTTATGACCAGGACTGTGCCAACATTCATCGCGGAGTTTATCAATTGAGTCAGCGCGCCACCGACCTCTATGAGGCGGCTCGTGGCAAGGTGCAGGCTTTCATGAACGCTGCAGAGGCCAGCGAGATTATCTTCACCCGTGGCACGACCGAAGCCATTAACCTGGTGGCGTCGAGTCTCGGGGAGCAGATCGTGGGGAGCGGAGACGAGGTGATCGTCTCGGAGATGGAGCACCACAGCAACATTGTGCCCTGGCAGATGCTCTGTGAGCGCAAAGGCGCCACCCTGAAGGTTATTCCCATCAACGATGAGGGGGAGTTGATTCTCGAAGAGTACGAGCGGCTCCTCTCTGAGAAGACCCGAATCGTCGCGGTGGGGCATGTCTCGAATGCTCTCGGTACTATCAACCCCATTAAGGACATTATTCGTAAAGCTCACAAGGCAGGGGCCCTGGTGGTTGTGGACGGCGCGCAGGCGGTCCCCCACGCTTCGGTGGATGTTCAGGACCTCGATTGTGATTTCTATGCCTTCTCAGGACACAAGCTCTATGGACCCACCGGGGTGGGAGCGCTCTATGGGAAGAAAGATCTTCTGAACTCCATGCCGCCCTGGCAGGGAGGCGGGGATATGATCCTCTCGGTGACCTTCGAGGAGACCCTCTACGCAGGTTTGCCGGCCAAATTCGAAGCGGGCACCCCCAACATCGCAGGGGCCATTGGCCTTGGTGCGGCCATTGATTATGTGACGGCCATTGGGATGAATCGAATCGCCGAATACGAGCAGACCCTGCTGAAGTACGCCACTGAAGCGCTAGGGGCGGTCCCGGGACTTCGAATGATTGGCACCGCCGCTCATAAGGTGGCGGTCTGCTCCTTTGAAGTGGAGGGGCTGCACCCCCACGATATCGGGACGCTCCTTGATTTGGAGGGCGTGGCGATCAGGACGGGGCATCACTGTGCACAGCCCGTGATGAAGCGCTTCGCCGTTCCGGCCACCGCTCGTGCGTCCTTCGGAATCTATAACACTCGCGAAGAAGTGGACGCGTTGGTGAAGGCGCTGCTGAAGGCGCGTGAGGTGTTTGGCCTATGAATATAAGAGAGCTCTATCAGACGGTGATTCTTGACCACAATTCGAAGCCGCGAAACTTTGGTGAGCTGGAGGGCGCTACCCGTCGGATTGAAGGGTACAACCCCTTGTGTGGGGATCACTTTACGATTTTTCTCAAGATGGACGGAGAGCGGGTTGAGGAGATCTCCTTCACGGGGACGGGCTGTGCGATCTCAAAGGCCTCCGCGTCGCTGATGACCACGACCGTTAAGGGGAAGACCCAGGGAGAAGTGCTGGAGCTCTTTGACCAATTTCATCATTTGGTCACCGCAGACCTCGCCGAAGAGCTCGACACCGACTCCCTCGGCAAGCTGGCGGTGTTTTCGGGGGTGCGGGAGTTTCCGGCTCGGGTCAAGTGCGCCACGCTGAGTTGGCATACAGTGAAGACGGGTGTCACAAGTGACGAGTTTTCTGCGTCGGTTTCAACGGAGTAATCGAGATGGCTGGATTATTAAGTCTCAATAAAGAGCGCGTGATGTTGTCGAAGGACACCCCCGCGGTGCAGGTGCCGGAAGGGACGGAGACCGTGCTGGAGGAAGGGCTTGAGGTGGTGATTCTCCAGGAACTCGGTGGAGATTTTACCGTTCGGGGTCTTGGTGGTCGCATGTTTCGCATCGACGGCGAGTATGCGAAGAGCCTCGGCAGAGAGCCCCCGCGACAGGAGGGGCTGCAGCTCTTGAACGAAGCTGGCGGTGAGGTGACCGATGAGGTCATCTGGGGCCAGCTGCGGATGTGCTATGACCCCGAGATTCCCGTAAACATCGTGGAGCTCGGGCTTATTTACACGATGAAGCTCACGCCCACGGAGTCGGGTGGCAAACGCGTGGATATCACCATGACCCTCACCGCCCCTGGTTGTGGGATGGGGCAGGTGATCGCTGATGACGTTAAGCGCAAGGTGGAGAAGCTGGCGAGTGTGGAAGAGGCGGCGGTGGAGCTGGTTTTTGACCCCCCATGGAGTCCAGCCCTGATGTCCGAGGCCGCGCGCCTCGCGACCGGGATGATGTAAGAGACGAACACAGAATTTTATCAGGAATCGAGGTAAGAAGTATGCAGAGTAAGCCATCTGATTTGGCACCGGCTCCCACTGAGATCGAGCTAAAGAGCGCGCAGCAGGAGCTCTCAGTGCAGTGGAGTGATGAACATCAGAGTTCTTTTTCATTGCGCTATCTGCGAGGGTTTTGTCCCTGCGCGGAGTGTCAGGGGCATGACCTTGGGGATTGGACCTTTATCGAGTCTCCGGATGATATCGGGATTCAAACCATCGAGCCCGTCGGCAATTATGCCGTCTCCATTCGCTTCAGTGATGATCACGCCACCGGGATCTATTCCTGGGAGGTGCTAAGGGAGCTGTGTCCTTGCGAAGCGTGTCAGAGTCTCCACGGCGATGGGCATGCTATGAAGCAATACCCCACACATTAGCCATCGGTCCCGGGCAGCGGGTGCTCGGCGATGAGGTGACGGGAGAGGACCTCTCCGCCAATTAAATGACCTTGAATAATCTCTTCGAGCACGTCGGGAGTGCATTTTCGGTACCAGGCACCTTCGGGATAGACCACCGCGATGGGGCCGTCCTGGCAGATTCGCAGGCAGTTGGCCTTGGTGCGATAGATCCCCCCCTTCTCGGAGAGCTGCAGCTCTTTTAATCGCTTTTTCAGATAGTTCCACGACTCCAGAGAGGCTTCTTTGTCGCAGCATTTGGGCTTGGTCTGGTCACTGCAGAGCAGGATGTGGCGTTTGGTCTCGTGGATGCCTAATTTGTCCACGAGCCGCGCTTCAGTCTCTTCGGGTGTCATGGGGCATTCTTAACGGGAATTGGGGGCTTTCGCAACGAGGGGCGGGGCACATTGACTCGATGAGTTTGGCTGGTTAATGAGGCGCCTATGATATCTCCCCATGACACAACGATTCGTAAATGGCTTCTCCAGCACCCTCGGGTGTTTGCTTTTCAGGAGGAGGGAACCCAATGGCATCTTTTGGAGATCGGCAGCGGAAAGCAGCTGCCCTTAACACCGGGGGCCATTGAAGCGTTGGAGTCAAGGGTCGACACCGAGACGGGGGCTTCTTACCTTGTATTAATGCTGGAGAATGGAGCACAGCTGGTGTTGAGCCAGCAGGGCTTCGCCTTTAGCCCGGATTTTCAAAACACCGGTCCCATGGAGTTGCCGGTGGCAGTGTTCTGCCTGGGAGATTTTCATCAACTCTATGCGAAGCTAAAACATCTCGTAGACGACCACCCCGACCAGCCCCGCCAGGCGCTTGATTTGGTGATGTTGCTTATCGCTCTTTTAGATGGGGCCAGAAAGGTCGGCCTGGATGTTGATGCCGAGACGCGACGGGTTGATAAGATTCTTGAGGCGCTTGAGAGCGGTACCCGTCCGGAGTGATCCGGTAGAGGAGGTATAAGGGGAGCGGGACCCTGGCTCAGGGAGCCGGGGCGGTCTCTGGAACCGAGTTGGTCTCGCCGCCGCGGGGATCGGAGGCCAGTAAGAGAGAGATGATCCCCATGCACATACAGAAGGTGCGTACGGTGCTGGGACCAAAGAGGCTCTTGGAGATTTCAGGTCCGATGAGCCAGACCAGGAAGGGAAAAACACAGAGATAGAAGATGGTCTTTCCGGTGTAGGCGTTGTTGGAGAAGCTGATGGGCACCGCGAAGATCATAACGGTGATTCCGGCCATGACGATTAGGGAGAAGGCGCGCAGGGCAGTCCCGGGATCGGAGATGAAGATTCCAATGCCGTAGGAGAGAAAAAAGAGGCCGATGCCTAAGAGCATCAAGCGTCCACCTTTAGAGCGTCGGTAGGGAGTCATGGTATTGAGTTCCTGATTCATGGGTTTACATCCTATCGGGCTTTTATTACGCCAAAACCCTTTGGTTAAGCAAGCTGAAGGCTCTTGTTCGGCCGGGTTCTCCCTCTCTCCTTAAGCGGGCTTAAGAGGAGGCAGCTCCCAGATCGGTGCGGAGCGTCTGGAGAGCTTCGAGGACTTCAGCGTGATCGTCCGTTTCGAGGCTGGTTAGAGCGTCGCTGAGTTGCCCTGGGGAGTAGGTGGACTCGCTGAGAGCACCGGTCCAGTTCATGCCGCTGACCAGGCACCCTCCGGCGTCGATGAAGCTCACGTGGTCTTCAAGAATCACTGCGGTGGGGACGTTATGAAAGCGGGTCAGGTTGGTGAGCGCTTCCCGCTGGTTGTCGGTGGGGGCGCCGCCGGCGGAGTACACCACGAGACCCTTGAGCTTTTTCTTCTCAAGGACGTTCTCCCGCAGCTCTCCGATGAAGGTTTCCCACTCTTCGGAGGCGGGGTGCTGTGCTCCGTGAACGAGCACTCCGGTTTTGCCAAAAACTTCGTAGGCGATGGTTGTTCCTTGCATGGCGGCCGATACCAGATCCAGGCGGGTATTTCCAGATGTCCGAGGGGGGATTCTTAGAGGATTTTAAGGGCAGGACGAATACCGAGACTTTGCTGGAGTTTCCGCAGGTCGGGGGTGCCCCGGGGGAGGTGAAGACGGCGAAGAATGTTGGCGGCCTCTTGGGGGTCGATCTGCCCGTGCTCCTCGAATTGGCTGTGGAGAAGGCTCAGGAAAATGGGGTGATACCAGGCAGGATCGGGGAGCAGGCACTCATAGAGGGGGAGCTTGAGGTCAAAGGGGACCGGGCCGGAGATCAAAAGGAGGGAGTGAAGCGCGTTGTGGGGCGTGTCCAGGTGGACCAGAGCCTGCCAGGCTTCTTCCACCCGGTGGCCGGTTTCGAAGAAGTCGCACCAGACAAAGTATTCCATCGGGCGCACCAGCCGCTCCTCGGCGCTGTCGAGAAATTCGGTGCAGCGTGCCCACAGCAGTGCCCGCTCTTCCTCGTCCATCTCATCATAGAGATCACCAAGCAGCGCCAGGAGACCGTAACAGGGCATCTCCTCATAAAGGGTGAAGAGAAGGTCAAGGGCCTCCGCTGCAGAGACCCCCCGCTGGTTTAGGATGTAGCCAATCTCCTGGGGGAGCTCCCACAGGAGGGCGTGGGTGGGGGGCATGGCCTGGCCGGTGTCCGCGGCGCTTTGGTTGGCTAACTCAACCGCCTCGGCGTAGCGATCGGGCCCCACTTGAAGTTGGATCTCCTTGATTTGCATGGCAAAGGTCATAGCGAAAAAAGTCGAGGTGGACTATGTGTGAACTGAATTAATCAGCATCCAGAACCAGGGAGCAGTGTGTGCGGCTATTACATACTATGATCAGAGTGGGAGACTTGGAGCGTTCGATCGACTTTTATACCCGGGTGCTGGGGATGAGTCTCTTGCGGCGCAAGGACTACCCCAGCGGAAAATTCACTTTGGCCTTTGTGGGCTACGGTGACGAGGCGGACAACGCTGTGATTGAGTTGACCCATAATTGGGGGCAGACCTCCTATGAACTTGGGGACGGCTTTGGTCACATCGCTCTCTCTGCCGAGGACATCTACGCAACCTGCGAGAAGATTCGCGAGAGCGGGGGAGAGATCTGCCGGGAGCCGGGTCCCATGAAGCATGGAGGGAGTGTGATCGCCTTTGTGAAAGACCCCGATGGGTATAAAATTGAGTTGATCGAGCGCGCTTGAGAGAGGCGCCTGGGGGACGGGAGCGACCATGAGTGGTGGGACAAACGACGCATCTGAACGTGAGGCGAAGGCCGGTTGGCGCGCGCTGAACAAATTGTTGCCCAAATATGAGCAGGGCGGGGTGGAGCCGGGGTGGTTGGCGAAGCGTCGGCTTGACGAGGCGCGGAGGCATTTTGAAGCGTCTTTGGCTGTGGAGCCTGAGGGCTGGGAGAGCCTGTGGGGGATGGGGAAGCTGCTGCGAATTGGAGGCGATGTGGCGGGGGGCTTTGCCCTGCTGCAGCGGGCGGCGGCAAGTCATGAGCATTCTCCGGCTTTGTACCGGGACCTGACGGTGCTGGCCCTTGAGTTGGAGAGGCGCGATGACGCCGAGGTGTACGCGCGGGCTGCCGTGGCGCTGAATACCGAGGACGCTGACATGTTGGCGAGCTACGCTTTGGTGCTCCTCTTCAACAGTCAGGTGAAGCGCGCGCTGGGGGTGGCCACCAATGCCTGCAAGTTGCAGCCCAATGACTCCCGAAACTGGGAGATTTTGCAGTTGATTCGACGGGTTGATAAGGGGGAAGAGGCGCCGCCGGTGTCCATCGTGCTTTAAGCCCGCGCCCAGGATGAAGGAGGAGGGAGCCATGGGACAACCCGTGATCGCAGGGAAGAAGCCGATTGTGATGGAGTTGGTTGCGGGCACCTACTGGTGGTGTGCGTGCGGTGAGTCGAGAAAGCAGCCCTTTTGTGACGGTTCCCACGCGGGAGGGGAGTTCTCGCCCACGGAGTTTGAGGTGGAGGAGACCCGCCGGGTCGCGCTTTGCGTCTGTAAGCACAGTAAAAACGGCGTCTTCTGTGACGGCTCCCACAAAGAACTCTAAGGGGGCACGGAGGCTCTCGTCAAAGGAGGGGAGCCTGTGCTAAGGGAGAGGCGCTCCCCTGCTCCATTACCCGGAGGCGGGGCCTCAGAAGGAGACGGTTATGACGCGACTGGTAGAATGTGCAAAACTGAAGAAGAAGCTCCCTGGCTTGGAATATGCGCCCATGAAAGGGTCCATGGGGGAGCGGGTTTATAATGAAGTGTCCGAGGAGGCGTGGAAGCTGTGGCTTAAGCACTCCACCATGGTGATCAACGAATACCGCCTGAATCCCTCTGAGGAACGCGCTGAGAAGATTCTGCTTGAGCAGATGGAGAAGTTCTTTTTTGGAGAGGATGAACTCGAGAAGCCACCGGAGTTTGTGGCCCCCACCGAATAAGCGTTTCGCTAGCCTACAGCGCCGATTAAGTGGCTCACCGCCAGGCTGATCTGCCGGAGCAAGTCGTAAATTTCTCCAATGGGCTCAAAGAGCTGATGGTGCTCCTGGGCGTATCCCTGGTCGGCGCTGCCTTTGTAGCTGGCGACCTCTCCAAACAAATCATCGTCCAGTGGCTCGATGTCGGCGGGAAAGGCCCGCTTAAGGACCTCAAGGGCCGGTAGCACGTCCAAGGCCATGAGTCGCTCGATGACGGTGTCCATAGTCACCGCCGCCTGGTTGGTGAATTTGGGGATCTGCATGGCCAGCAGGAAGAGCTCGGCGATGAGGGCGATGCGGAGTCCGTGCAGGAGATCGAGATCTTCCCGGTGGCTCTCTGCATGTGGATTGACGTGGTGTTCGGGGGGGATCAGCTTCAGGCCGGCGTTTAAGTCGAGGGCGTCTTTGCGGAAGCGCCGAAAGATTCGACGGAGTTTTTCATAGCGTGAACCCCGGTCGAGGAGGTCACCCACCAATCGCATCTGCTCCCTGCGCTGCTCGTCGGTCTCCAGTTTGAGCTTTTGAAACCAATAGTCGGGGTTGAGCAGGGCGAGGTAAGAGGCCATCACATCCAGGCTGCTGAGCTGGTCGGCGTAGGCGGCCATGGAGACGCAGTTGCGGCAGCGGGCGGAGTTGTTGAAGAGCCGAACGAAGCGCTCGTCGTCTTTGGCGATGGCGTGACCCAGGCCACCCACGGAGTTGGACCAAAACCCCAGCTGTTGGAGGATCGCGTTGTGGGGAATGGCACGCATCTGGGAGGGATGCTCGATGACGGTGGTAGCCACTCCCTCGTGTTGACGCAGCACCATGCGCGACCCTGTGGGGTAGAGCATGTTGGGTCCAAAGGCGCTCAGGAGTGTAGCGTAGTTGGGGAGGTCCATGGTTCTTTCATTAAACTCTTTAATCGTAATGAAGAAATCCAGGGAGTAGTCTGTGTCGGTGTAAAATGAATCGGTCTCGGCAGTTGTTGGCGGGGCCAGGGTCTTCTCGAGGATTCGGCAGACCGTCGCGAACGCCAACTCCCGGGTGAGAAAATAGACGTAGCCGTCTCCCCCCTGAAAACTTAACTCCTGTTTGAAGTGGATGTTGTTCTCAGCGAAGAGCAGGAGGCTCGCCGGAGGGGACACGTAGTCCAGGCGCGCCTTAAAGCTAACCGGGTGAGCGCCGCGTCCAATGGATTCGCCGTGCGTATCGAAGATCACAAGCTCGATGTTGTCGAGGCTGTGCTGGCCGATGAGCCGTGCCAGCTTCATGCGGAGTCGCTCAATGGCCATGCCCGCGGCGATTTGACCGAGGTAGCGTCCCGCATCTGAGAAGCCGGTTTGAATGCAGATTCGGCCCCGAGTGCGGATATAATCCACGTAGTGGGGGTTCTCCAGGAGCTTCTCGATAATGGTCTCGCCGCGCTCAAGGGCCGTGCTGGTCTCAAAGAGAGGGGAGATGTCGATTCTGTCCTCGATGCCAAAGAGTCGGGCAAAATAAAGCGCGGTCAGGATGGTGAAGGGCGTGTCGCACTCTGCGATCAGAAAACGAATGGGGGTTTGGGCGTCGACGTGTTTTAGAATTTGAGCCATCACCATAAAGGTGCGTTTGGCGCTGGTGCCTTCGGTGAGAATGGAACCGAAGTTGATGGTGACAGGTTCCACTTCGTCGAGAAGGCGGGTGAGTTCTTTAATAAAGAGGCGTCTGTTCCCTGGCGCGTCCGGATCTCCCATGATGCCAATTTGATGACGGATGGCGTTATGCAGCTGGGCCGAGTTCAGGCGAACGTGAGTGTGGGCCATGGCGAAGCCATAATTGGCGACCTCACTCTTGAGGATAAAGGCCTGGCGCTTGAGGTCCTCGTTGTCGGTGGAGGCCATGACCTCCGAGAGCACCTCAAGGAGCTGCGCGGTGTCGGTGAGGTGTTCGTTGGTGGCGGCCGCGAGCTGCCGTCCCAGCAGGGCCGCCTCCTCCGGACTATTGTTGGCGTTGGGGAGCAGCTCAAGGGATTGGTGGTTGGCGGTGGCAGTGGCGTCGAGGGCCGCTTCGAGGGTTTTGAGCGAAGTGCGCAGGGCGTCCTCTTCGTCGAGGGCGTCCGCCAACTCCCCGACGGCGTCCCTGTAGTGTTCGGTTTGCAGGAGGGCCACCTTGACGCGAGTGAGGAGCGTGTCGTTCCAACCGATGTCGGAGCGGCCATCGAGATCGTAGCCGACCCAGCTGGCGGCGGTCATCAGGCGCGGGGTCAGCTCGGTCCATCGGTCGGGGTAGAGGCTTTGGGCGAGCCTGGCGGCTTCGGTGTACACCAGTCGGAGGGCGTATTGAATGTTGCGGATCGCGTCCAGGGAGAGGGCCTGCTCGGCCAGGAGGGTCAAATCGTTTTGCGGGTGATGAGGCATGGAGGAAACGGTTTCCTCCAGGGCCTTGAGGTCCTCGGCGCTGAGGGGCTGGCCCTCGGGGCTGTGTCCGCTGGCGACCTCCGCGAGGTGGTGATTCAACTTCGCGTTGATGCCAAAGGTGGGGTGGGCGGTGATGACGATTCCCGCGAACTCCCGCTCCATGGTTTGCTGAAAGTCCTCAAAAGAGCGCAGCTCCCCGTCCTTGTGGGCGAGGGCGTGAAGGATGCTCTGCATGCTGGATTGATTGGCGGCGATGTTGGTTTGGCCAATATAACGGTTAAGGCGCTCGGCGCGTTTGAAGAAGGTTCTGGCCAGGAGCTTTTGTACGAGCTCTTTAATCGCAGGGGTGTCGAGCTTCCCCTGTCCCAGTCGATTGGAGATCTCAAGTCCCAGCAGCTCGATGGGGTTGGCCAGGGGGTTGGATTGGACATCTTGTCGCAGGGCGTTGAGTTGCTCAAGCAACTCTTCGCGGAGGGGAGTGGTGACCGTTGGGATGGAGGGAGAGTCTGCTGTTGCCGTCGTCATGGTGCTAACCTTTTTGCCCCTTGTGTCGCTCTGCCGGGCAAAGAGTTGCCCCCGGCTGGCCTGGAGGGGAGATGCACCCCCTCTTACTTTCAAACCACACTCTGAGAGTAGTGTCGAGAGCAAGGGGAGATTGCGTTGGGTCCTCTGGAGCTTTATGCTGGGACGCAACGGGAGATGAGGATGAGAGTAGCGGTGTGCAGTGACGAGCCTTATGACATTCATGGGGTGGTGCTGGAGGAACTTCGGCGTCGGGGTCATGAGCCGGTGGTGTTTGGCAGCCTGCGCTCCGGGGCGGAAGAGCCCTGGGTGGCAGTGGCCCGGGAGGCGGCGGAGGCGGTGGCCTCGGGGGACTGCGCGGAGGGCATCTTTTTCTGTTGGACCGGGACGGGCATCAGCATGGCCGCCAACAAGGTTCCGGGGATTCGCGCCGCGCTCTGTTGTGATGCGGAGACGGCCCGGGGAGCTCGCGTGTGGAACCACGCTAACGTTCTGGCCCTGTCTAACCGTTTGATGAGTTCGGAGCTGGTGTTGGAGGTGCTTGAGCAGTGGTTTGACGCCCCCGTGGAGGACCCTCAGGGGGCTGCGGGAGTGGAGGAGCTTGGGCGACTTGAGGAGGCGTACCTCGGGTAACGTTTCAGGGGGAGAGCAGATGAGAATTGTACAGGTGGAGCCACCGCATTTTGGGGCGCAGGGAGACCATATCTACAGGACCGTTCAGCCGGGGCGCGCTTTGAGCATGCACCCGGGGGTGGAGGTGGTCAGTGGCACGGGGCTCTCGAGTTGCATGAGTGAGCTGATGGAGGTGTGTGATGTGCTGGTGTTTTGTGACGCCGCAGATCTGGAGCACCTGCCCCTGATTGAGAGGCGGCGCGCTCGCGGGCTGGTGTCTGTGTATGAGATCAACGACCACTTTCTCAGCGTTCACCCGTGGAATCCCACGAGCGTGTTTTATGGGAAGCCCGCCAATCGCTCCCTGATATTGCAGCTGGCCCGGGAGTGCGACGGGGTACAGTTCAGTATGCCGGAGTTGCGGAAAACCTTTGGCCACCTCAACGCTCACTCGGTGGTGTTTCCGAATAATCTCTGGGAGCCTGCCCCAAAGGAGATTGAGAAGCCCGGGGCGCTCACCGTGGGTTGGGGGGGCTCCCGCGGTCACCTTGAGGATGTGGAGTGGATGCTCCCCACTCTGCAGTGGATGATGCACGCCTACCCCTCGGTTCAACTTTCGATTATGTCCGATAAGGCGGTGCGCCCCTTGTTCGCGTGGGCGCCTCCGGAGCGTTTTCAATTTCGCGCCCCCGCGGGCCTGGAGAAGTACCTTGAGTTTGTCTCAGGTTTGCATATCGGCCTCGCGCCGCTTCTGTCCACGGAGTTTAACCGATGTCGCTCGGACGTTAAGTACCTGGAGTATGCCAGCCGACGGGTCACCCCGGTGTGTAGTGACGACGCGCCCTATCGTTATGCGATCACCCCCGGTGAAAATGGCGTCCTCTTTGGCGGGCCGGAGGAGCTCCAGGCGTGTTTAAGCTGGTTGCTTGAGGACATCCCCTCCTGTCTTGAGATCGCCGAGAACGCCCGGGATTATGTCTGCGGGGAGCGGCTTGAGCGCCAGCACATCCAGCGACGGCTCGATTTTTATGAGAGGCTGCTTCGCGAGCGAGGCGCCGCGCACCTCGCCAGCCGGGGAGAGCGTTGGGAGCGTTTAGAGAGGGGGGTGCAGGGGCACCGATGGCGTCAGGACCATCCGGACTCGCGCTACACCGAGCTTTTGTACAGCGAGGGAGAGGGCCACCTCTATAACGCCCTGCTGAGCCAGGACGACCCTGGGCAGGCCCTTGAAGATCTGGATGAAGCGGTAAAGGCCATGGGGGTGTCGCCCCTGTCTCTTCTCTATAAAGGGGCGCTTCATCCGGACCGGGGTGAGGGGATCAAGGCCCTTGAGGAGGCCCTCGACCACGAGCCCTGCTCCCTCAAGGCGCTCCTTTTGCTTGGTGAGACCCTCGAAGATGCGGGGCTCCTGGAGCGGGCCAGGGAGGCCTACGAGCGCTTCAGCGACGCCAATCCGGCCTATGCCCCTGTGCATGAGCACCTCGGGAGAGTTCTTGAGAAGCAGGGAGAGGGAGAGGCCGCCCGGCACCATTATGAGCGGGCTCTCGCGATGAACAGCGATTACCGGGTGGCGGCCTATCGTTTGATCCACCTGCACCTGGAGGAGGGAGCGTTGGGGGCGGCGCGGACGCTTGCGGAGGAGGGGTTGGCCTCTCTTGGGGCCGGGTGGATGGACGCTTATCTGGCGGGTCGGGTCTATTGTGCGTTGAAGGATCCAAACGCCGCGGCGGAGGCGCTGGAGCGCGCCTGGACCCTGGTGGAAAGGGGGGATGTCTCCGAGACGGAGGACTCTCCGGCTCACGCAGTGCTGGGGCTGTGGGCTAGAGCGGAGCTGGATCGCGGAAACAGGCTGCGAGCGCAGGAACTCCTGGAAAGTTATAAAGCGCTCTAGCTCAAGGGGGGAGGAGAAGGCCGCTCCCGAAGAGGAGGCGGCCCCGCCTTTTGGAGGCGCTTAATTCAGGCTCTTGGAGGCGATCTCAAAGACGTCCGGGGAGAGGTCTTTGGCGTCGACGATCCTTTGTAGCTGGGCTCGCATGAGCTCTTGCCGCGACGTATCGTAACGGCGCCATTGGGTGAAGGCGGTTCTGAGTAACCTCGCCGCCACCTGCGGGTTGAGGGTGTTTAATTCCAGCACTCGATCCGCGATAAACTCATAGCCCGCGCCGGAGCTGGCGTGGAAATGGACGGGGTTCTCCTGCACAAAAGCGTTCAGCAGCGAACGTACCCGATTGGGGTTTTTGATTGTGAAGGCCTCATGCCCGGTGAGGGCTTTGACGTCCTCCAGGGTGGAGGGACGGGATGAGAGCGCCTGCAGCGTGAGCCACTTATCCAACACCAGGACGTCGTGCTTCCAGTGGGTGTAAAACCCTTCGAAGGCACTGCGTCGCTCCTCACTCTCGGTATGACTCAGAGCGCTCAGGGCTGCGGTGACGTCCGTCATATTGTGGCCCTGCTCAAATTGTTTGAAGCAGAGGGCGTGGGCGTGGGAGTCATCGATGGCCGCGAGGTAGGAGAGGGCGGTGTTTTTGAGCAGCCGCCGGCCATAGCTCGGAGCGTCAAAGGTGTAGGGGCCGGTTTCCTCGTGGGCGTCATAGAGACGCTGAAAATCTTCTCGCAGGGTTTTCCCGAGCTCCTGTTGCAGGAACTTTCGGGCGGCGTGGATGCCGTCAACGTCGACGGTCTCCATCTGTTGGGCCAGGGTCACCTCGCTGGGGAGGTTGAGGGCCTGGGCCAGGAGCGCCTTTTCGCCCTCGCTGGCGTTGAGCACGTTTCTCACCGCCTCGATGAGGGTGGGGCTCAGGCTCATGGGTTGTCCCCCGTTGCGGGACTCGATCAGCTTGAACACCGCGCGGGTGTAGAGCAACTGTGCGGCCTCCCAGCGCGCGAAGGGATCGTTGTCGTGGGAGAGCAGGGTGGCCAGATCTTCGTCCGAGTAGGGAAACTCGAGGTTCACTGGAGCGGAGAAGCCTCGCAGGAGCGAGGGGATGGGGCGCTCTTTGACGCCGTAAAACACAAACTCTTCCTCGGGGCCGGTGACGTTGAGCACCCGCTCGGGGAGGGCTTCACCATTATCTTCGGTGCGAAGCCCCAGCTGCTCTCCTTGTTGGGAAAAGAGGGCCACCTTGAGGGGAATATGAAAGGGCTCTTTGGTGTCCTGACCCGGGGTGGCCGGGCAGGACTGCCAGGTTTTGAGGGTGCAGGTTTGTGCCTCGGCGTCGTGGATGAAGCCGACCTTGAGGGTGGGGGTGCCCGCTTGGTGATACCAGCGGCGGAAGAGGGTGAGGTCCACCCCGGAGGCGTCCTCCATAGCGAGGACGAAGTCATCGGTGGTGACTGCTTGCCCGTCATGGCGCTCAAAGTAGAGGTCGATGCCCTTGCGGAATTTCTCCTTGCCCAGCAGGGTGTGGATCATCCGGATGACCTCTGCGCCCTTCTCGTAGATGGTGCGGGTGTAGAAGTTGTTGATCTCAATATAGGACGCGGGACGAATGGGGTGGCTCATGGGCCCCCCGTCTTCGGGGAACTGGTAGGTTCGAAGGAGGTTGACGTCCTGAATCCTGACCACCGCTCGGGAGTTGAGGTCCGATGAGAATTCCTGATCTCGAAAGACGGTGAGGCCTTCTTTGAGGCTCAGTTGAAACCAGTCGCGGCAGGTGACGCGGTTGCCGGTCCAGTTGTGAAAATACTCGTGTCCAATGACCCCCTGGATGCCTGCGAAGTCGTTGTCGGTGGCGGTGTCGGGGCGAGCGAGGACGTATTTGGAGTTGAAGACGTTGAGGCCCTTATTTTCCATGGCCCCCATGTTGAAGTCGTTGACCGCCACAATCATGTAGATGTCGAGGTCGTATTCAAGCCCAAAGACCTCCTCGTCCCACTTCATGGATTGCTTGAGGGACTCCATGGCGTGGTCGCACTTGTCGATGTTTTCAGGTTCGACGAAGATCTCCAGCTTGACGTTTTTGCCGGAGGCTGTGGTGAAGGTGTCTTCGATGGCCTTCAGGGGGCCGGCCACCAGGGCGAAGAGGTAGGCTGGCTTTTTGTGCGGGTCTTCCCAGCGAATCCAGCGCTTGTCGTCTGGTGTCATCCCCGTTTTGACAGGGTTGCCGTTGGAGAGCATCACCGGGTATTGCTCCGGATCTCCAATAATGGTGGTGGTGAAGGTCGCCATGACGTCAGGGCGGTCGAGGTAGTAGGTGATTTTTCGGAAGCCCTCGGGCTCGCATTGGGTGCAAAAGAGGGAGCCGGATTTGTAGAGCCCCTCCAGGCTGGTGTTCTTCTGGGGGAGAGCCCGCACGGTCGTCTTGAGGATGGCTTCGCTCGGCATGTGCGCAATGGTCAGGGTGGTCTCGTCCACCTGGTATTGCGTTTCGGAGAGCGTCTCGCCGTTGAGGGAGATGGACTGCAGGGTGATGTCCTGGCCGTTGAGCACCAGAGGAGCTCCACCTGGGCGATTGGGGTTGCGGCGGAGGCTCAGGGTGGACTCAATGGTGGTGAAGTCTTCCCCCAGCTCAAACTGGAGATCTACCGTGTCAATCCAGAAGTCCGGCTCAGTGTAATCCTTGAGAAAAATCGCTTCGGGTGTGGCTGTCGTCATCGGGGAAACCTCCATCGTTCAGGTCATCAATCGAAGCGAGGGGCTATCATGGCGCAGGCAGGCTGACTAGGGAGAAGCGTTGGATTTGTGCCCCGGGGAATTGTGGCCCCAGCGCTGAGCGAGGGCGATCCCCGAGAGGTTGTGCCAGAGGCTGAAGAGCGCGCTCGGGAGGGCCGCCAGGGGGCTGAAGAAGCTCGTCGCCAGGGAGGCGCCGAGGCCCGAGTTCTGCATTCCCACCTCGATGGCCAGGGTTCGGCGGTCCCGCTCGTCACAGCGCAGGAGCCACCCCAACCCGTATCCCGCCGCCAGCCCCGTGACGTTGTGGAGGATGACCGCCAGCCCGATGAGCAGGGGAAAGTGCAGGATGGTGGCTTGATTGAGGGCCATAACAATGGCGATGACCACGCTGATGGCCACGATGGAGACGCTGGGAAAGACCTTGAGAAGGGGCGTGAGGCGTTTTTGGAAGAGCTGTCGAATGAGCAGCCCGTCCACCAGGGGAAAGACCACGATCCAGAAGACGGATTGGACCATGGCCAGGAAAGGCACTTCGACCAGCTCGCCAGCCAGGGTGTGGATGAGCAGTGGGGTCACAAAGGGGGCCAGGGCGGTGGAGGCCAGGGTCATGGTGACCGAGAGTGCTACGTTGGCCTTGGCAAGGTAGGCGATGACGTTGGAGGCGGTTCCCCCGGGACAGGCGCCCACGATGATGAGGCCCACCAGGATGTCGTTGGGGACACCAAAGAGGTGCCCAAGGGCCAGGGCCACCAGGGGCATGACGGTGAATTGGGCCACAAGGCCAAGAACCACCAGCCTGCGCAGGCGCCATACCTGCAGAAAGTCCCTCCATTCAAGGGTGAGCCCCATGCCGAACATGATAACTCCCAGCAGATAGGGGATGGCCCCTTTGCTCGCCGCGAAGGGCTCGGGGTAACCAAGGGCGGCGATGGAGAAGGCGATGGCGATGGCGAGAAAATAGCGTTCAAGCATTGGGCGCTCCCATGGTTGCCGAGAGGTCCGGGCAGCATGGACTGCCCTTGGGGGAAAAAGCAAGGGAATGTGGTTTGAGAGGGAGCCCCGGTTGGTTTTTTGTGCGGGAATGCCATACGATACTCGGGAGCGTTGATTGCAGGGATGAGGGAGCGCTGAATGGCACACAAAATTCCACCACCGGGGGGCCTGCCGGGCTCGGGCTCCAAAGGGGGCACGGGCGGGATGAAGATTGGGGAGCCCTTTCGCTTCGTGGCTCAGGAGGAGATGCCGGGTTTGGAGATGGAGCGAGTCGTCTCGGCCTGTGAGAGTCTCATTGAGGGGAGCGACTGCTATTCAGCCCTGACCTATCTGAGCCGAGCGCGAGTTGCGGATCTTACGACGCTTATGGAAGCGACCCGATCGACGGACGTGAAGGAGCGCTGGCAGCGGCTGTGGGTTCTCAGCGGTGTCTTTGCTCGCCTGGCCCGTTCGAAGGAGGGGCAGGAACGGCTGGCGGAGCTTTTTGAGAACGATCTGGCGGCGCTGCATATGTTCTCCAAATTTGATCCCAAAAACAACGCGGCGGTGAAGAAATGCTTTGACCGTCTGCACAGCGATTTGTTGAATCGAATCCTCACGGTGCTCGTCAATTTTCAGGAGGATGAGGCTCGCTCTACGCTTTTGGCCGGGATTGTGGCTGTGATCGAGAATGACAAAGAGGTGCTGCGTGAGACCATGAGCGCTGAGCACAAAGAGGAGGTGGTGGAGCCGATCCTGGCGCTGATCCCGCTTCGTGATGTGAGCATGGAAGGGCGGGGCAACGTTTCGTCCCGGGCAATCCTTGAGCGTCTGCGGGTGCTGAGCAGCGAGGCGTCTCGAGCCAATTAGAGCAAGAGTGGGAGGGTGCGCATGTCGAGTATCGGTGGTGGGGGTGTCCCGCCGGGGCCCAAAGGCAAAGTCGGGGACTTTGCCGATGATCAGGCCGGGAGGGCCGCGAAAAAAAAACAGGACCAGCAGAAGACCTCGAAGCAGCGGGGTCCCGAAAAGAGCCGCCAGGCGGAGTCAGCTCAAAAGGTCAGGGAGGCTTCCCAATTTGAGTCTGCGGCGAAAGACGCCCGTTCGAAATCCGTCTTCTCCGGGAAGGAGGAGCGGGGCGCTGCCCGCCTCACCCGGGAGCCCGTGGAGCAGGGAAAGCAGGGCCCTGTGGAACATCAGTGTCGCAAGGCAGCCGGGGAGCTGGGAAAAATCTCGGCGCTCTTAAATCAACTCTCTGAAGTGCTGGACGCCGCGGATATCATCGCGGGGAGCTTCGTCGACGACAAAATCGGCGGGCAGCTGGCGGGGAAAAAGCAGTCCAAGGAGAAATCCGCGAAGGACAGGCAGGCAGCGGATGCGAAGCGTCAGGCCGCTGAAGATTTGCAAAAGCTCTCTGAGGCGGTCGCCGCTGGCGGGGAGGGCAAAGAGGAGACGCCCGTGGCGGGGCTGGGTGAGGCTCGGGACCTGATTGAGCCAGGGGCGGAGTTGGCCCGTCGAGGGCCGGGGGGCGAGGGCGCGTTGAGCAGCGGAGAGTTGGTGGTGGCGCTTCAGGAGCGCGCCGCCGCCTTGATGGAGATCGGAGCGCGGTTGGGTGCGGAGGTGGATAGAGCCGGCCTTGATGAAGCGGTGACGAGCGTTCACTCCTATCAGGCGTTGCTCAATCAGGCCCACGGGAAGTTTAAGGGCCTGATGCAGACCTTGCTCACCGGGGAGCTTGGGCCCCTTCGCCGCGAGCCTTATGACCAGTTTCGGGTGTTGTTTGAGCAGGTGGACCAATGGCCCGCCACTATTCCACCGGGGCGGGGGTGTGAGCGCTCCGAGGATGGCAGTTTGACCTGGAGCCCTCAGGATTGGGACGCGTTTTTGGGCTGGTTGGTGAATCCCCCGGTACCCGCCGATGATCTGGGAGCCACGGTGGAGCCGCTGAGCCCCCGAGAGTGAGTTAAGGGCGAGTGACGCCCTGGGAGCGCGCCGGTGGCGGATGCTCCCTTATGTTTAGAAGATTTATGGACAATTCGCTCAAAGTTCTCTAGAACCTCCGGCCTTGGGAAACCCGGCGTAGGGGTCGTTTTCGAACGACGGACCGGAGGGGTCGGTTTCTCTGCATTGCAGAAACTCTATTGGGAGACTTAAGACGATAGGTTTCCAGGGAGACCGGAATGAAGCACACGAGAGTTGGAAAGTCCGAGCTGCGCAAGGAGGGGCAGTCCAAACTGACCGGTCAGGCGAAATACCTCGATGACCTCCAGCCAGAGGGCTGCTGGTATGGGGTGACGGTTCGGAGTGAGGTGCCTCGAGGACACATTCGAGCGATCCATTTTGAGGGGGACCTCCCCTGGGATGACATCGTGGTGGTCTCCGCCAAGGACATCCCCGGAGAGAATCATGTGGCGTGTCTGGACACCGATCAGCCCTTTCTGGCGGACAAGGAGGTGGCCCATGTGCAGCAGGCGATTTTGTTGCTGGCGCATCCCGACAAGCACCTGCTGGAGGAGGCCCGGCGCAACGTTCGCGTCGAGATAGATCCCCTGCCCGGTGTTTTCACTATCGAAGACTCCCGAGCGTGCAGTGAGGTGATCTGGGGTGAAGACAACGTCTTTAAGCGTTTTCTTGTCCAGAAGGGGGATGTCGACTCTGTTTGGGAGAGCGCAGCTCATATTGTTGAAGGCGAATACGAGACCGGCGCACAGGAGCAGCTCTATATCGAACCCAACGCTATGATGGCCGTCGCGCACTCTGAGGAAGGCGTCACTCTGTGGGGCTCACTGCAGTGCCCCTACTATATTCATAAAGCCCTGATGCCTCTGTTGGATTTACCCGCGGAGAAGGTGCGGATTATTCAGGCGGAGACCGGGGGAGGCTTTGGGGGCAAAGAAGATTATCCGAGTATCATTGCAGGACACGCCGCTTTGCTGGCCTTGAAGTCAGGAAAGACCGTTAAGTTGATCTACGACCGAGCCGAGGACATGGCGGCCACGACCAAACGGCACCCTTCGTGGACGCGGCATAAGACCGCCGTCGCCGAGGATGGAACCATTTTGGCGATGGACATCGAGTTTGCCTTGGACGGGGGAGCGTTTATGACGCTCTCTCCGGTGGTGCTCTCCCGGGGAACGATTCACGCGGTGGGGGCTTACCGGTGTTCCAATGTGAGAATAACCAGTGCGGCGTATGCCACCAACACCCCCCCGCACGGAGCGTTTCGAGGGTTTGGAGCGCCCCAGAGCATCTTCGCTTTGGAGCGCCACATTGACGCCATTGCAAGGCAGCTTGGGATGAGTCGGGAGGAAGTGCGGCGTCGCAATTTTCTCGCTGAGGGGGACATCATGGCCACCAAGCAGGTGGTTCGTGATCAGGTGGATATGAACCTGATGCTGGATCGCGCGTTCAAGGAGTCGGGCTACCACGAGAAGGTCGCAGAGTTCGCGACTCAGGATCCTAACGCGCGCTTCAAAAAGGGCATTGGCTTCGCGAGTTTTCTACACGGTGCGGGGTTTACGGGCTCGGGTGAAGTGCACCTGGCGTCCGTCGCGGGGGTCGAAGGCACCGACGAGGGTAATGTCCGGGTGCTTGCGGCGAGCACCGAGATTGGGCAAGGGACCCGAACGATTTTTTCTCAGATCGCAGCGGAGACGCTCGGGGTGGAGTGCGATGATATTGTGATCAGCCAGCCCGACACCCGTGAGGTCCCTGACAGTGGTCCCACAGTGGCCTCACGGACGGTGATGGTGGTGGGCAAGCTGGTGCAGTCGGCGTGTATCGGCTTGAAAGAAACCCTGCTGCAGAGCGGGCTCCTGAAGAAAGGGTACTCGCGTGATGAGTTTAAGGCCGCGGTCGGAGCCTATCGCAGAGAGCATGGCGCGTTGAAGAGTCTGAGCCAGTACAAGCAGCCCCCCAACATTACGTGGAATGACGACACCTATGAGGGAGACGCGTACGCTTCTTATGCCTGGGCTGTGTATGTTGCGGAGGTGACCGTGGACACGGTCACCTATGAGACACAGGTGGATGACTTTGTGGCCTTGCAGGAGGTGGGCAAGGTGATCAACCCGACTCTGGCGGAGGGTCAGATAGAGGGGGGAGTGGCTCAGGCCATAGGCTACGGTATTTATGAGAAGGTGGTTTGGGATAAGGGCAATATGCTGAACAACCGAATGACCAATTACATCATGCCAACGGCGGCTGATTTACCGCCGATTCGCGTCTTCTTTGAGGAGAGCGACAACCCCTACGGTCCTTGGGGAGCGAAGGGAATCGGCGAGTTGCCCATGGATGGTGCCGCCCCGGCTATCTTATCGGCGGTGGAGCACGCGACGGGGCTGCCGGTGAACACGATTCCCCTGCTCCCGGAGGATTTAATGGAGGCATTCGACGCCCGGAAGGAGGCCGATCATGGCTGATGTTGCAAAATGTGAGATTGAATTGGTGGTCAACGGGGAGTCCCGGAGTGTGGCCGCCTACCCCATGGAGCGTCTTTTGGATGTTCTGCGGGAGGACATCGGGCTGACGGGCACCAAGGAGGGCTGTGGCGAAGGGGAGTGCGGAGCCTGCTCAGTGTTTATGAACGGTCGCCTGGTGAACAGCTGCCTGGTGCCGGCGCTTCAGGCTGCTGAGGCCGAAGTTACCACCATCGAAGGAATGGTGGCAGAGGGCGCAGGGCTGGATGGGGTGCAGCGGGCTTTTCTGGAGTATGGGGGCGCTCAATGTGGGATCTGCACTCCGGGGATGGTGCTGGCGGCACACAACCTTCTTCGCACGAATCAAGAGCCGACCCGAGAGGACATGAAAGAGGCCCTGGCCGGAAACCTTTGCCGATGCACCGGCTATATGAAGATCTTCGAGTCGGTGGTTCAGGCCTGCAGGAACATGGAGGTGGCGTCATGAGAGCCAACATCCCCCGTTATGACATGTGGTCGCCGGACTCCCTTGAGGAAGCCTTGAGGGCCTTGGAGGCAGATTCGGACAAGTCTCGGCCATTTGCAGGAGGAACGGATTTGATGGTGCTCCTGGAGGCGGGAATGTTGCCCCCGGGGCGTTTTATGAACATTTGGGGTCTGGAGGAGCTTAAGGGGATTCAGAGCGCGGCAGATCACGTCACCATCGGGGCGTTGACCACCTACGCAGAGATTCGCGAGAACCCGCTTTTGCGTGAGGAGTTTGGGATGCTGGGAGAGGCCGCTCGGGAGACGGGAGCCCTCGCGATTCAGAACAGAGGGACGTTGGGGGGCAATATCATTAACGCGTCCCCCGCTGCGGACACGCCTCCGGCGTTGCTGGTCTATGATGCGGAGGTGGAGCTTGTGTCTTTGCAAGGCAGCCGCTGGGTGCCCTATGCAGAGTTTCATAAGGGCTACAAGACGACGATGTGTCAGCAAAACGAGCTGCTGCGGGCGGTTCGAGTTCCGAGGCCCTCTGGGGTTCGGCAGTCCTATTATCGGAAAGTGGGTACCCGCAAAGCACAGGCCATCTCCAAGGTGTGTATCGCGGCGACCGCGACGATGCAGGGGGCGATTATCTCGGACGTGCGTCTGGCGTTTGGCAGCGTGGCGCCCATCCCGCTTCGGTGCACTGCGACGGAGAGGGTGTTAAGGGGCAAGGCAGCCACGCCGGCCCTGATTGCGGCGGCTCGCGGCGCTCTTGAGGGGGAACTCGCTCCCATTGATGATATTCGCTCAACCGCTTCCTACCGATTGCGGGTGAGTTCCAACCTGCTCGCGGATTGGCTGGGGAGCCTGTTGCCGGCAACTTGAAAGATCTTGCTTTCTTTGTGATGTCTCTGTCTCCCATGGGCCTTAATCTTTTGCTATCGGATTCCGAACCTTGGTACGCTCACAGTGGCTTGCGTATCCATTGTGCGGTTCAGGGGGAAGAATGTTGCGAATAAGTATGAGGGGAGCGCTTGTTGTTCTTGGGCTGCTTCTTGGGGCGTCGCCACTTAAAGCGGATGACAGCCATTATCAGGATCATCTGGTGGGAGGCCGCGCGGTGAGTTTGGGGGGGGCGTTCGCGAGCATTGCGGATGACCCCTCGGGTCTCTTTTACAACCCAGCGGGGATTGTGGACAGCCGTCAGTTGAGCCTGCAGGTGTCTACAAGTCTCTACGGCTTTGAGCGCGGGTCCTATAATGTGGATGTGATCACCTTGCCGATCCCCGGTGTGGATAGCTTGAGCGTCGAGTTTACGGACTTGATTATCGTCCCGGTGAGCGCCGGGGCGGTGAAGACCTTTGGTAAGAAGGGGCCGGATGGGTTGCCGACCCAGGCCTACTCTTTCTCGATTATGGTCCCTTCCTATCGCAGCTCTTCGATCAAAGCGCCCTACTCCTCGGGAGGAGAGACCAACGATCCTGCTTTTCAGGCGTCGGAGCTCTCCTACGGCCGACGGGTCACCGACCGCTCTCTCTGGACGGGAGTGGGATACGCGAAAAAACTGTCGAATGGTCTGCGGCTGGGGGTGGGGGCTCATTATGTGTTGCGAAGCATGGTGGCGGTGGAGGAGGTCTCCTCCAACGCCACGTTGACCGAGGAACTCAGCTCGGGCGCAGACCCCGAAGAGGTCTTTCAGCTGGCCTCTAACGATATCTCGTTTATCAATGGGAGCCTCGTGTTGGTTGCTGGGTTGAAATACCGCTCCCGTCGCTTCAGTTACGGTCTCTCTCTGAGATCTCCCTCTCTGCAGGTGCATTCCAGAGCTGAGTTAAGGTTTGAGAACGGCAAGTCGATTCCCGAGGTGGATTGTGCGGACTGGAGTGGCGCTTCGGCTTCGCCTGCCTGTGGGGATGAGGGGGTTTTAGTGGGGGGGGGGACGAGCCAGTTCTGGTCGCCCGAGCCCAGGCGTGTTGAATCTGAGACGAAGCATCCTCCCGCGATTCGTGCTGGTATGAGTTACTCGATTCCCTACAAATTAACCGTGAGCGCAGACCTCATCTACCATTTCCCCACCAGTTATACCCTCTTGAATCTAGTGGGAGAGGGCACCGAGCGTTTGCCCTTCAACCCCAAAATCAATCGTAATCAGGTACTGAATTTCAATCTGGGATTTGAATACCTGCTTATCCGGGAGGTCAGCTTTGCGGTGGGGGTCTTCTCCGATTTCTCTTCGGCCGATCCTCTCAGGAAGATGACCTATGCCACCGAGCAGCAGCCGGACATTGATCTTGGGGGCTTTGTGTTATCCTTGGGCTATTTTGGTGAGCATGCCCTCAGCCGGGTAGGGCTCCTCTACAACTCTGGTCATGGCTATGACGTCATCCCCGTCAACGATGTGAAGCAGGCGTTTGATGCGTCTCAGGATTTTCAGCGGGTGGATTATTTTCAGTCTTTCTTCTACCTCTTCTTGTCGAGCACCTTTCGCTATTAGTGGGAGCTAGAGAAAGTGAGGATCCCGCCCTGAAAAGCGGGTGTTGATCCAAAGGGTAAAAAGGAGGGCGCCGAGATAAGCCGCGGGGCCCACGAGCCCGGGTGTCTTCAAAAAGAACCACTCCGCATTGCCCTGCCAGAAGACGTCGTAATCACCGACGAAGGCCACTCGTTCAAAATAAAAGGCCGCCACCGCTAAAATAGCGAGGGCGCCTGCGGGGAATGAGATCAGAGAGACCCACCGGACCTCCTGAAGGTAGCCGTGTCGAGTGATGGCGTAGCCAAGCAGGGTAGCTCCAAAATTTCCGAGGACTGCCAGAAAAGAGAGGCCGTTAATCCAGTATTCGAATCCGGGAAACACTTGCGGATCAAAAAAATAGAGCACCGACCAATGGGGGTAGAAGCGAAAGGTGTAGGTGGCTGCGGGGGTGATGACCAAGGCGATAAAGGCGAAGGCAGAGAGCAGGGACCAGTTGAGGAGGCGGTCTCGAAATGAGGGAGAGTGTCGTGTGACTGTCGCCATTCCGGCGCCAAAAAGGAGGTTCGCTGCGATGTTGATCAAGACCGGCATGGGGTCCCCCTGGAGATGGGTGATTTTAGGAGCAAGGACGAATGGACGAATCCTCAGGGTTTTGGGCGAGATAGTCAAGAATGAAGCGCCGGAGGGAGCGGGGAGGGGCCGAAGCCTTGTTTTGGGGAGAGCTTGAGGGAGATGATGGCTCAGAGATTGAGTGCTGCTCTGCGATGATGGTGTCGAAGTCTCCCTCGACCAATCGCTTGAGCATGGTTCGGTGCTGGGTCTGCATGCGGCTCTTCAGCACGCCCTCGTGATTGGGACCAGCTTCGAGGTCTTCGTAGGAGGTGCGTT
>JAZAIZ010000211.1:0-2420 GCA_036230545.1 Myxococcota bacterium | reverse complement strand
GTTTTCGAACTCTTCCGGTGGCACGCCACCCAACATCCCCACCTTTGAAGCGGGCGCAACCGTGCAGGCGACCTTTGTCACCTCCATGGGTGATTTTGTCTGCACCCTCTTCGCCGAGCAGTGCCCGGTCACCGTCGGCAATTTCGTCGGCCTGGCCACCGGCCAGATCCCCTGGACCAACCAGAGCGGTGAAACCGTCACCAACCCCCTCTACAGTGGCACCATCTTTCACCGCGTAATCAAGGACTTTATGCTGCAGGGGGGCGATCCCCTGGGCAACGGCACCGGCGGTCCCGGCTACCAGTTCAAGGACGAGATTGTCTCCGAGTTGCGGCACGACAAGCCCGGAATGCTCTCCATGGCCAACGCCGGTCCCAACACCAACGGCTCTCAATTCTTCGTCACCGAGATCCCCACCCCCTGGCTTGACGGCAAGCACGCCGTGTTTGGGGAAGTCACCGAAGGCATGGATGTTGTGTTGAAGATCGCCAACACCCCCACAGGCCCCCGGGACAAGCCCCGTGAGGACGTGGTCATCCAATCCATCGACATCAGCATCAATTAAATAGTCTGTCCGGCGGAGACCTCCGGGGAGGGGTCTCCGGTGGTTTTCTGCCTCAATTGGCGAGCATCCCCCACGCTTTCACCCGAGGGTGGAAAGCGTTTGGGGGATATACGTCGAGCTTGGCCCTTCTCCCCCCACGCTGGAAGAGGCTGCTCCATGACTCTCCGATTGGTAACGTTGTTACTCCTGACCTCCCTCCCGGCGCTGGCTGACGTCCCCCCACCGGCCATTCCCAGCGGCATGGATCTGCTCTATGGCACCCGCATTGTGGTGCGAGCCAACCACGAACCCATCGTCCCCGTGGGGGTCACCGACAAACAACCCACCCTGCACCTCTCTTCTGTCGGACCGGTGCGCATGGAGTATTTTGAAGAGGGAGTGTTAAAATCGAGTCAGGTGGCCTCCGGGCAGAATGTGCGGCTCCGCGTTCTCCGCGCCCAACCGGCCACCCGGGAACATTATATCGATTTGGAAGGGGCCCCTTGGAACGCACCTCACCTGGTGAAGGAGGCCATCCGGCGCTGGACCGAGCGCGGATTCACCGATGTGCGGGCTCTTGAGGAGGGCATGGTCTTCGGCTTGGGGGGCACCGTGATGGACAACCGCTCCTACCGCATCGTGGTGCCAGCGCCCAACGCCCGCGCAGCACGCCAAATCACCGAACGCATTTTTTTGGAGTTTAATCACCGCGCCCTGGCCCACTCGCGAATTGTTGAGCGCCCCTGGGGAGAGCTCAAGATCACCGTGGATGGGCGGTCCATGGGACGAGCCACCAGCTATATCCGGTTCAGGCCCATCAACCCCACCCACTCCCTGCGCCTCCACAACGTCGAGTTTGGCCGAGGCTACAGCTGGGCAGGTCGTGAAGACCGGCATTACCACAACGAGCTCTACGCGGTCATTGACCCCGACGGTACCCTCGCTGCGGTGAGCACCGTCGGAGTGGAGGCCATCCTGCGGGGGGTGGTCCCCGCTGAGATCTTCGCCTCAGCTCACCCCGAGTCCCTCAAGGCCCAGGCGGTGGCGGCCCGAACGATTCTCTTCGCACAGCTCGGCAAACGTCACTACGCCGATCCCTTTCACCTCTGCAGCACTCAACACTGCCAGGTGTATGGCGGAGCCACCAAAGAGGACCCCCGCACCAGCGCGGCCGTAGACGAGACCGCCGGGGAAGTGCTCTTCGCCAACCAGCGCCTCATCAACGCCACCTACTCCTCCACCTGCGGCGGCTTCACCGAGCACAACGACACCGCGTGGAAACAGAGCCCAAGCGAGGTCTTGCGGGGCAAGCCCGACTTTCCCCTCAGCGACGCAACTCTCGCCCCCTTCCAGGCCGGCATCACCCCCGAAAACCTGCCTGTGTGGCTGGAGACGATGCCCGAGAGTTTTTGCCATAAAGCGCCCCAGGTTCAGGAAGATAAGATCCGCTGGCAACAACAATACACCGGCGCAGAGCTGAGCGCCCTGGTGGCCAAACGCTACCCTGGGGTTGGGGAGGTCCAGGATCTGGAGGTGCTCAGTCGGGGGATCAGCGGCCGGGCCATCAGCCTGCGGATCAAAGGAGACAAAAAAACGGTGACGGTGCTCTACGAGCTGCCAATCCGGCGACTCTTCGGCAACCTCCGCTCCGGGGCGTTCACGGTGCACCTCGAGCGAGCCGGCACCCGCCTCAAGCACGCCACCTTCAAGGGCGCCGGGTGGGGCCACGGGGTGGGCATGTGCCAGATGGGCGCAATCGGCCGGGCGGAGAGCGGCCACACCTACCAGCAAATCCTGGGGCACTATTATGAAAACGTCACCCTGCGCCGGCTCTATGGTCCCAGGAAAGTGGCCAAAAAATAGGGAAAAACCGCCC
>JAZAIZ010000210.1:0-6233 GCA_036230545.1 Myxococcota bacterium | reverse complement strand
TGGGCTCCTCACGGGGAGTGTCCGCAACGCTCAACTCAGCTTCGTCGCTTCTGGCGCAGCCAGCGGCAACGCTACAGACTATCAACAAGCCCCAACACTTCATCCTTCAACCCCTGACACCGGCGTCTCCGGGTAGCCTCCGAGCGGCCTGACCCACCGGTCCACTTATTAATTCAAGCGCCGCGTACACCACCGACGCAATGATTGCACCCACCAGATGGGCCTCATCGAGGTCACATGAGTACATCACCCTTGAGTTACGCCGTAATCGATTGGAGGTCCCCTCGTCAAGTCCCCCAACTCAGGGGCTTTTTCTTGACCTGGATCCTCGAGGCAAGCTAGACCGTCTCTCATTTCTGATTGACGTTTTATCCCGGGAGCTTCCATGCCAATAAATCGTGTCATTCCCCTCCTTCTCGCAGCGCTATTGCAAATCGGCCTCGCCACCCCAACGTGGGCCAGCGCGCCTGGTCGCTCCTGGCATTATATGCCCACGGGAAACGGGCATGGCTTTCAGGTCTTTGACCGACAGGAAGGAAAAATCACATCTTTTCTTGAGCACCCCTACCGCTACGTCGCGCCGGGAAACACCGAGCGCACCTTTGGAGTGGGGCGACGGGATCTTGCCCACGACATCTACTTCGGCGTCCGCGTCAACGAGCACTCCGCCTGGCTTAATCAAATTCGAGAGGTGTCCTACGAAGAGGAGAGCCACGTCATTCATGGCGTCTCTACCCACGGCGGCGCCACCATCGACACTTATTATTTTTCTCCCTTCACGTTTGCGGGCAACGCCATGATCATGCTCGCCCGGGTCACCAACTCCACCGAGAGCGTGCAGGAGGTGAGGGTATTCTCCAAACCCAACCTCAAGCTCGGCAACGGACGCCCCGAACCCGATGACTTCGGCGAGCAGATCACATGGGCCAACGGCGTGGGCTATGAGACCGGCCCCGGGGGTGGACACGCAATCTATGTCCCCATCGGCGAGGTGGACGACGCGGGCTGTGGGGACGACGCAAGCCTCTACCAGCAGCTCCTGGCCACCGGTACCGCACGCGGCGGCACAACCTGCAGCGGCTCAAGCCAGGTCCTGGTCATGGGCAACTCAGCCACCCTGGAGCCGGGAGAAGAGCTCTGGTGGGGCACGGCCCTGCTCTTCCTCAACGACAACCCCGGGCACCCGCAGTCGCCTCTCTTCCGGGACGGCCGCAGCCCCGGGGAGTTCCTCGCCCAGTGGGAGGCCTTCCTCAACCACCGCACGCCCAGCCAGCTGCACCAAGACACCCTCAACGAGTTTGAAAGCTGGAGAGCCCCACGCCTGCCACCCCAGCTCACCGAGACTGAACACGCGCTCTGGCGACAATCCGAGGCTATCCTGCGCATGGGGCAAGTCCTGGAGCGCCCCGGAGAAAACGAGGGGATGATCCTGGCGGCCCTTCCCCCCGGCGAGTGGCACACCGGCTGGCTTCGAGACGGGGCCTACGCCATCGCCTCCCTCGCGATGACCGGGCACATCGAGGAGGCGCGCAAGGGCGTTGAGTTTTACCTCGGGGCCGACGCCGGTTTTTACAACTCCCCCTATTTCAACTGGCCTCGACCCTACCGGGTGTCGGTGTGCCGCTACTTTGGCAACGGCATGGAGGAGAGCGACTTCAATCATGAGGGCCCCAACATCGAAACCGACGGCTGGGGTCTAACCTTGTGGGCGGCCCGGATGGTTCTGCACTACAGCTGCGACCTGCAGTGGCTCAACACCCCTACCTGGCGAGGGGACACTGTGTTTGAGGCGCTCACTGAAATCGCCGAAAACATCGAGGCCCACATCACCAACGACCTCCCCGGACCAGACAACTCCATCTGGGAAGTGCACTGGGATCGACGACAGGTTTTCTCCTACACTGCCGCCACCCAACTGCGGGGGCTCTATGATTTTGCTCACATCGCCAAGGCCCACGGGCGCGAAGATTTAAGCGTCCGCTTCCGCAGTGCCGCCGACAGGATGCTCAACGCCGTCAAAGCCAACCTCGTCTACCACCCCCTGCAGAGCATCGCGAGCCATCAGGGGGTCTCCGGCCAGGAAGTGCACGTGGACGGCTCCACCATTGAATTCCTCCATTGGGGGCTCATCGGCGTGGAAGACCCTCTCTACACCGGCACCCTCAACCAATACAGCCGCCTGCAAACGGGCTTTGGGGGCTACCGACGTCTCGAGCCGCAACTCTCCCTCACCGGGGAGTCGAGCGCCAACGAATACGACCTGAGCGAGTGGGTCCTGCTCGACCTCCGCATCGGCGATGCCTGGCGGCGACTTGGCCTTGCTAACAACGACACCACCCTCCTCAACCGCGCCGAAAATCTCCTCAGCAAAATCACTCACTCCGCCGCTGCCAACGACAACCTCGTCCCCGAGCTCTTTGACCCCAACAACGGCATCTACACCGGGGTGGTACCCATGGTGGGCTACGGAGCCGGCGCGTGGATGATGTCGCAACTGGAGAAATACAGCGCCGCCGCCCCGCAGGTGAGCGACAGCTTTGACCACTGTGGGCAGCCCTGCGTGCCCAACCCCTGTACCGACACCAACCGTACCACCTGCGAGGTGGTCAACGGCGCAGCCACCTGCCTCTGTGACCCCGGCTACCATGCAAACAGCCTCGACACCTGCGTCGAAGATCTGGAATGCACCCCCACCACCTGCGCCGGGCGCGGCGTCTGCTCTCCCTTTGAAGATGGCCTTCGCTGTGAGTGCGAAACCGGCTACGCCGGCGAGCGCTGCGAGCGCTGCGACACGGGCTATCGAGACGAGCAGGGCGACTGCCTCCCCGTCGGTGGCCAGCTCACCACCTTCCCCAGCACACCCACCAGATGGGACGATGGTCCGGCCTCCCTGTGCTTCAGCGCGGCCCGGTCCGGCGGAGAAGACTACCTGCTCCTCCTGCTGATTTCCTTTATGGTCCTGACGGGACACCGGCTCCGAACCCGAAGATTTACCGGCGCCTGCTTAAGCCTGCTGGCCCTGCTTTTTTTCCTGCCCTTCACCCCACAAGCGCACGCCGCCGAAGCCGGCGTCAACGCGAAGTTCGCCGAAGACCGGCAATCCAACCCCGACTGGGCCTTTGGGTGGACCGGCTATGTCCGCATGCCGGTGCGTTTTCACGGCTCTCCAAACGAGGCCCGACCTCCCTACCTGGTCGACGATGATTATTTTCTCTCCGGCTTCGCCTACACCCGGGTCAACGAGTCTGAATGGGCCGAGCTCTTTCTCAACGCCACCCACCACAACACCCGCTTGGTCGTGGGGCTGCTCTCTTCTCAGCTCTCGGACTGGTCGGAGACCACCCTGCAGGGACAGCGCGGCATCGCCCTCGCCTTTGTGGACCAGTCCTTTTATCCCACCGAGGCCGGGGAGATCTCACTTCGCGCGGGAATGTTCTGGGACCGGGACGGCTACAGCGAAGCCTACGACACCTATCTCTTCGGGCGCACCCACATCGGGGGCGTGCGACTCAGCGCACGATGGTGGGACACCCTCTACGGGCGGGTGGGCTTTGGCAGTCACGCCGACGTCATCTCCTCCAACCAGGGTTTCACTCCCATCGTCTGGGGAACCCTCGGTGTGACCTATGAGGGAGTTGACGTGGCCCTCTACAAAGGCGTCACCTGGACCGGCGACACCGAGCGGGAGTTCTCCATCGTCGAGGAGGGGGAGCTGGACGTAGTGGGCGCACGCGCGTCCCTGAAGCTCCCCTGGGAAGCGGAGTTCAACCTCGCCGGAGCCTATTACACCGCCCTCAACGTTTTGTTCCTGGCCAACTCCTTTGAGGTGCTGCACTCCACCGGGGGTCGAGGCCTCACCCAGAACTTCCTCGGCAACGATTCCCAAAACGGGACAGGAGAGTTCGCCGCCTCCACTTGGAATCTTCAATGGCGCCCGGCCCAGGCGCTCCGAGCCCTCGGGTTCAACCGGGTCGCCGGCTATCTCGGCGGAGTGCAATGGCGCACCTTCGGCATGAGCGCCCTCGTGCAGAGCGAGCAACGCTCAAACAACCCCGCCGAGAACAGAGACGACAGGCTCTACGTCAAATGGGGGACCGAGGCGACCTATCACCCCCACCTCGAGACGCTCTCTGCGCTCTTTGCCAGCCTGCGATACGATCGAGTCATTCTGGACCAAAACCACGAGTCTCTCAGCTTTCGCGTGCTGACCCCCCGGGTGGGGATCGAGCCAGAAGAGGGGCTCCGGCTCTTCGCCTCCTACTCCTATTACACCTACGGGGACAACGTCACGCTGCGCCCCAATCAGATCCCCGGTGACGTCTCGGTCACCACCCCCGATAGCCACGTTTTCAAACTCCAGGCCAGCCTCGCCTGGTAACCCCACGCCGATGGAGAACTCTTGATGCAACTGCAACTTCATACGATCGATCTGAGCATCATCGTCGTCTATTTCCTCGGGGTACTCTGGCTCGGCTGGAAGCTCTCAAGGCGCGAGCTCAAGAGCGAAGACAGTTATTTTGTCGCCGGGCGACAGCTCGGCTGGGTGGCCATCGGCGCCTCGCTCTTCGCTTCCAATATCTCCAGCGAACATCTGATTGGCCTGGCCGCCGACGGGTTTCGCACCGGACTCGCCGTGGGCAACTACGAGTGGGGGGCCACCGTCGCGCTAATCCTCCTGGCCACCATCTTTGTGCCCTTTTATATCGGCGCCAGAGTTCGCACCATGCCCGAGTTTCTGGAGAAGCGCTTTGGGGTCTCAGCCCGAATCTACCTCTCCACCATCACCATCGTCGCCAACGTCCTGGTGCGCATCTCCCCGGCGCTCTTCGCTGGCACCATGGTGCTCGAGAGCCTCCTTGGCTTTGACCGCTGGACAGCGATGCTCCTCATGTCTGTGGCGACGGTATTCTACACCGCCCTGGGAGGCCTGGCGGCGGTGGTCTACACCGACGTCGTGCAGGCGGTGATTCTGCTCATCGGCACCTCCATCCTCAGCTACAACGCCCTGGACGCGGTGGGGGGCTGGGCGGAGCTGAGGGCGGGCCTGGACGCTTCCATGTTTGATATGGTGCGCCCCGCCGATGATCCGGAGATGCCCTGGGTGGGCCTGGTGCTCGGGGTCCCCGTACTCGGAGTCTGGTACTGGTGCACCGACCAGACCATCGTGCAACGAGTCCTCGGGGCAAAAGACGTTCACAACGCGCGCATGGGCGCTATGCTCGCCGCAGGACTTAAGATCCTGCCAGTCTTTTTGTTTGTGCTCCCCGGCCTCTGTGGACGACTGCTCTACCCCGATCTCGACAACCCCAACCTCGTCTTCCCCACGCTCCTTGGAGACCTCCTCCCCACGGGCCTGCTGGGGCTGGTGGCCGCGGGGCTCATCGCGGCCCTGATGTCCTCCATCGACTCCACCCTCAACTCCACTGCCACCCTGGTCTCCATCGACTTTGTCCAGCGTTTCCGCCCCAACACCTCCGCCGCTTCGCTGATCAAAATCGGCCGGTGGACCACCGTGGTGGTGATGATCTTTGGGGTCGCGTGGGTAATGGTGGTGGAGCGGGCCGAGTCCCTTTTTCAATACCTGCAACAGGTCAACGCCGCCATCAGCCCCCCCATCGCGGCCGCGTTTATCGTGGGTGTGTTCTGGCCACGGGCCAACAGCCGCGGCGCCATGTTCGCCTTGGTAGGAGGGCTTCTCACCGGGCTTGTGCTGATGGTCCTGGAGCCTTTCCCCTTCCTCATCACCGCGGCGATAACCTTTGGTGTCTCCATCACGCTGCTGGTGGCTGGTTCGCTCTCGGCCCCGGCGCCATTAGCCGAGCAGGTAGAAGGCCTGACGTGGTCCAGAGTTGAGAGAGCCCTCTCTCAACAACCTCCCCAATATCAACGCTTGATTTTCAGACTCAGCACCGCGAGCGCCTGTGTCACCATGGCGTGCCTCTGGACCCACTTCGCCTAATCCCCCAAGCCCCCCTCAACGATTGCCGGGGCGCGCATCCACGATCAGATAATTGGAGTCGTCGTAGGTGATCTCCACGGGCTCCCCCGCGTGGAGGCATCGCTTAATCAACGCTCCGATATCATCGGGCCCCTCGGGGATATCATAGCCCCCGGGCCGGTCCGCAAAGCGTACAACCCTGTCTTCACTCATGGAGTCTATCACAGAAACGAAGGTAATCATCATGGCGGCGACCTCTGGTAAACGTTCTCCAAGGGTCTCACACTCCACCAAA
>JAZAIZ010000209.1:0-10915 GCA_036230545.1 Myxococcota bacterium | reverse complement strand
AGGTGAAGTCGACCCAGTTGAATCTCGCTGGTTTTGACGGCGCAATCGGCGCCCAGGATGCCCGCGGCGACGGTGGAGAACTCAAGGGTGCCCAGGGCCTGGTAGGGCTCCATCTCCCGTCGTTCGCCGAGCAGCGCGCCGACGACGTCGGGGTGAACCCCTGGCAAAAACAGGTGGTCAATTCTTCGAGAGCCAGCCACCTCGTCCGCGGCGGCGAGGGACTCTTCCACTGAGGCGACGTCTCCGGCCATGATGAAGATGACTTTGCCCGGGCTGACTGGCGCAAACGCCACCACCTGAACAGGAGCGCGCTTGAGCGCCTCATCCTGAGCTCGAATCGCTCGGGGGATGCCGTCGATTTCGAGGAGGCCAAGGGCCTCGATGGGGGAGGTTTCGAGCATCGGCGCTCCTTATACGGAAAGGCCTGCACAAGTCACCCCTATTTTGACCCCTTGGGTCTCGAAAAAACGTCGCTTCTTGCTCGGGGAAGGGGGGGGCGATACCCTTGAAGTAGCTGGCCTGGTTCGAGCGAGGAGTCAGATGCGTTACGGAATTGTCTCAGACGTGCATGGAAATATCGAAGCCCTCGAAGCGGTGATGGAGCACCTTGAGGGGGAGAGCATTGATGCGTACGCCTTTCTGGGGGACGCGGTGGGTTATGGTCCGAACCCTGACGCGGTCTGCACGCTGCTGCGGGAGAAGATGACCTTTGCGGTGGTGGGCAATCACGACGCGGCGGTGGCGGGTCGGATGGATTTTTCGGGTTATTACGACGCGGCTCGTCAAGCGATCGTCTGGTGTCAAAAACAACTGAGCTCCGACAACATGGAGTGGCTTCGCACTCTCCCCTACACCCAGCAGGATGGACACGTGGGGTTTTGCCACGGCGCGCCTTTGGCTCCGGAGATCTTTGACTACCTGATATCTGCTGAAGAGGTCTTGGAGATGGAGGAGGGGGTGGAGGATTTGAACTCCGTGACCTTTATCGGCCACTCGCACCTCACTCTGGCGTTTCAGATTGAGAATCAGCGGGTGACGTCCTTAAATCAAGCGGTTATTGAATGTGACCCACAGGCGAAGTACATTATAACTGCGGGGAGCGTGGGGCAGCCTCGGGACCGAAACCCCGACGCCTGTTGTGGGATTTACGATTCGGATGAGAGACGTTTTGTTTTTCGGAGGGTTGATTACGACCGCATGCTGACTCGACAAAAAATACTGGACGCGGGACTGGCGGCGCTCTTTGGAGACCGACTCCTGGTGGGGGTATAGAGCCATGAAATGGATGTTGCGATGGGGCTGTTTGTTGCTGGTTGGGGGGCTTTTTGGGGGCTGCCAGGACAAGAACGCCATTGTGGTCACAAAGATTGTGGTGAACGCCCCACGGCAACTCGATGATGATGTTGCCGACAAAGAAGCGATTCGCGCGAGCATCACCGAGTGGATTGATAAAGATAGTTTGATTCAAGAGGGTTCAGTCATTAAGCAGCCGACGCATTTCCTTCGGGTGCGAATTGGTGATGTCTTTGACGCTCTTTCGGAGGACGGAGGCGATTACCGAATGGTCACCGTGGAACTTAAGCCTCTCGGCCATGGGGCGGTTTATCGGGTGGATGGTCGCGGGAGTCGGCCGGAGGATTTAAGGGGCTCGGTGATGGGGGGCTTTAAGGACGCTATGGCGGTAATTGCCCAGGAGCGGCGTGCTGATTTGGCAGGGGAGGACGCTTTTATTACGCTGCTTCGACACGAGGATTGGCGGATTCGAGAGTTTACTCTGGATAGAGTGGCGAGCGCTCGTATGCTAGCGGCTGTGCCCTTTTTGTGTGAGGCCCTGATTCAAGAAGACGTCGAGCCCCTTAGATTGCGAATCGTTGGGGTGCTGGCGGAGCTTGGGGACCAGCGCGCAGTGGGGCCCCTCATCAAGCTGACCCGCTATCAAAGTCCAGCTTTCCTTCTGCAGGTGCTGCATGCCCTGGGAGCTATCGGGGGCAAAGCGGCGGAGGCCTTTTTAGTGACCGTGGCCGGAGGCCACGCCGTTGAAGGGATTCGTCAGGTAGCGATTCGCATCGTCAAAGAGATGGAGTCCGTCGCGGCCTCCAAGCCCGTCGCGCAATAGCTCACCCCAATCGGTGGATTATTTAATCTTAACTTGTGGTTTGGCGCCGAGCTCTTCGAGCTCTTCGTCGCTGGCAAAACGCTCTTGAGCGTTCCACTTGGCGTCCTTGCCAATTTTCCAGGTGTCGGGGATGGACATCTCGGGGAACTTGATCTCCGAGTTGATGGTGGTGCCACCCACGGTACGCAGGCCAAATTGAAAGGTTAACTCGAGCCCTTGAGCCTGGGGGGGGAGCTTGGGAAAGGTGTAGTACCCAATCTCAACGCCAGGAACAAACTCCTGAACCCATCGGTCGGGGGCGACCTGGAGGTAGGGAGGTTGTCCTTCGCCGACAATCTGAGGAACCTCCACAGGCTTGCCCGCTTTCTGCTCGGCGCGAATATTGCCGATAATCATGTCATAGCTGACCGGGCCAAAGGCGCCCCAGTGGGAGTAGGAGATCTGCAGGTTTTGCCCGGCCCCGAGGGGAGAGGGACGAATGTCCCAGATGTCAAAGCGGAAGCCATTGTCGACCGCAGTGTAGAGAGGGCGATACTGACCCGAGCGCATCTTGTCCATGAGGTTGAGGGTGAGGGCGATACGCTCTTCACGGGCGCCTTGCTGTGCCTGGGTCATGTGCCCCTTCTCAACCTTTGCGTCGCTGAGTTTGCGCTCACGCTCCAAGTCGTAAAAGTCGGGGTAGGTTTTGGCCAGCTTCTCCAGGGAGCGGAAGTAGCGGGTGAGGTGGATACCAATCTCTTTGGTGTAGTCTTCGGCAGAGAGTAGCTGGAGGCCCGCGGAGCGGGTTTTGAACTCGTCGCGTAGCTGGGCGAGCTCAAGCTCGTAGGCCTGCTTTTGATTGAGGGTGTGGTAGTGATTGAGGCCAGAGGCGCCGGCGCCGGCGATGACCAGGATGATAAGAATCCAACTGAATACGGACTTCATGGAGGTGCTCCGGTTCGTAGTTCTGCGCAAAGGCGCGTAGTTTGAAGAGACCCTGACTCTAAACCCGCCTATATCCCTCGGGAGCTGACTCGTAAAGCCAAGAACGAGTCGGGGATGTCCCCCGGAGAATTCCTGCATCAGGGCGGTCTGTAGCCGCGTGTGTTCTCGGAGAAGAGGAGGCCTTTTAATGACGCGAATGCATCTACTAATTGGATATTATTAGAAAAATTAAGGAAAGAAAGGGGCCGGGCCTTGGGTTGGGGTCAGTGAATCTTGTTGTTGGACTCGGCAGTGATTCGATAATCGTGCTCGTTGTCGCAGAGATCATGCAGGAGCAGGTCAAGCTCATCACCGTGGTGGACTTCGCGGCGGGAGAGGTCGAGAAGTCGCTGGCGCCCCTGGGCGAGCTCAATCTCATCCACGATACCGTGCTCTGCGAGGACGGTGCGAAGCACAAAGAGGTCCTCAAGGGTGCAGCGCGCTTCCTCTTGAGTGGTTCTGAGCTCCTCCTGGAGATCGGCATGTCGACTTTGCGCTTGAACCGTTCCGACGTGATTTTGCCACTCCCGGATGATTAGCGCCAATGCGATTAATATTCCGCCCCCGATTGCCAAAGCGATCATATGCCCCCCTATATATTGAAAAGTATAGGACGGGGTTGAGGTTGGCTTCAAGGGACAGGAATTTTTATCGTTTTAGGTGCGATCGATGCTTGCCGGGTCCAGCGAGTCTTGCTAGTACCGCACCCGTGGTGTCGGTACGCCGGTGTGGCGGAATTGGTAGACGCGACGGATTCAAAATCCGTTTCCTTAACGGGAGTGGGGGTTCGATTCCCTCCACCGGCACCATCTTTACCTCTCTATCTTTCAATTTATTTCTTGTTTTTTCGCTGAAATCCGTTCTCGGAAATAGCTGTACTTCTTTGCTTTGTTGGGTGTTTTGGGGCTTGAACGCTCCTAGGTCTAAAGTCGGTGAATTGATATTGCCGAGTGAGCGTTATTGGCGTTACAAGCCCTCTCCTGACGGGGCTGGTCTTTTGACTCCCCCACGTTTTACCCCACTGCCTCCCGGGCGTGATGGAGGATGTCGTGTCCGCAGAAATACCGCTCACTCTGAACATCAACGGCCAGACTCATCGTCTTTTTGCGCCGGCGCATTGGACGCTTCTGGAGGTGCTTCGCTACCGCCTGAATCTTACCGGCTCCAAACAGGGGTGCGATAAGGGAGATTGCGGTGCATGCACGGTGATGGTGGATGGTCGCCCGATCCTCTCGTGCCTGTCCTTGATTGGGGAGGTGGGGGAGCGGGATGTTATCACCATCGAAGGTTTGGCCGAGCCCACTCGTTTGCATCCGGTGCAGGATGCTTTTGACCAGTGTGGGGCTCTGCAGTGCGGGTTTTGCCAGTCGGGCATGATGCTAAGTGCAGCTTCCCTGCTTGAGCGCAACCCTGACCCAACGGTTGTGGAGATCAACGAGGCGTTGGGCGGAAACCTCTGTCGCTGCACTGGCTACACTCAAATCATCAAAGCGGTGCAGAAGGCCTCGACGATGATGAGTTCAGAAGAGGAGGTCCTATGACAACGCGAGTGGAGGGTGAGGGGCCCATTGACCCCCGTGAGCGAGCTTCTGTGGTTAATAAGGGACGTCCTCTGGCCGAATGGAACGTGGAGCCCGACCGCGGTCTACGCTGTGAGCGCTCTGCTCCTCCGGGTGGGGGTGTCATTGGGCAACCCCAGCGCAAAGTGGACGGGGCCGCCAAGGCCCTTGGCCGCGCAATCTATACCGATGACATTGTTCGCCCGGGGATGCTGCACGCAAAGATTCTGCGCTCCCCCCATCCCCACGCTCGCATCCGGTCCATCGACGCCTCCAAGGCGCTCGCGTTGGAGGGGGTGTTTGCTGTGATAACCGGCCAGGACCTCCCCGGAAAATATGGGATTATTCCCTGGACCCATGATGAGACCGCTCTCGCAGTGGAGAAGGTACTCTTTGTGGGGGATGAGGTCGCGGCGGTGGCGGCTCGTGACGAAGACACCGCTAATCAGGCGCTGCGCTTGATTCAGGTTGATTATGAGGTGCTTGAGCCGCTCTTTGATCCGGCGCAGGCTCTGGCGCAGGCGGACAACAAGCTCAACCCCTTCGCTCGTCGGGGCAACGTCACCAAAAAGGTGGCCCTGGAGTTTGGGGACGTGGACGCGGCGTTGAAGGCGAGCGAGGTCACCGTCGAAGACGATTATTTCTATGCGGGCTCCACCCACAGCGCGATCGAGCCCCATTGTGCCCTCGCCGAGTTTGAGCCCTCCGGTCGAGGCGGAGATGGGCAACTAACCGTCTGGTCATCCACGCAGATCCCACACTACCTTCACCGCGAGCTGTCTCGGGTTCTGGATCTGTCCCCCAGTCGGGTTCGGGTTATCCAGCCGGTGATCGGGGGAGCTTTTGGTGGGAAGTCCGATCCCTTCTCCCTTGAGTTCTGCGTCGCTAAGCTCGCGATGTTGACTGGCCGTCCGGTGAAAATTCTCTTCACCCGTGAAGAGGTCTTCTACGCCCACCGAGGCCGTCACCCCATGGACATGCACGTTGAGCTGGGGTGTGACGCCGAGGGCCGCATTCAGGGGGTGCGCTCAAAAATCCTTATCGATGGAGGAGCCTACGCCTCCTATGGGCTGGTGACCGCCTATTATTCGGGGCAACTCCTCACGGGCCCCTACCATTTTCCCACCTACGCCTTTGACGCCACTCGGGTTTATACCAACAAGCCTCCCTGCGGTCCCAAAAGGGGACATGGCTCGGTGCAGCCCCGTTTCGCCTTTGAGGTCGCCCTCGATGAGGCGGCGGCCCAGCTGAAGCTGGACCCCATGGAGATCCGTCGGCGCAATTATCAGGGGGAGGGTGTTTCCACGGTCAACGGTCAGCGCATTACCTCCAACGGCTTTGATCTCTGCCTCGATTCGGTGGAGCGGGCGAGCGCTTGGAGAGAGCGTCACGGCAGGTTGCCCCGTGGACGTGGCATCGGGGTGGCCGGCTCCATGTACATCTCGGGCACCAATTATCCCATTTACCCCAACACCATGCCCCAGGCTGCGGTTCAGCTTCAGTTGGACCGTTCGGGAAAGGTGACGGTTTTTACGGGCGCATCCGATCTGGGGCAGGGCTCTGATTCGCTGGTGGCCTACATTGTTTGTGAAGAGCTTGGCTGCGAACCCGGGGATGTTCGGGTGGTGGCTGCGGACACCGACCTGTGCCCGGTTGACCTCGGGGCCTACTCTTCCCGGGTGACGTTTATGATCGGCAATGCCTGCATTGACGCGTGTCGCAAGCTGAGAAAGCAGGTTCAGGAGGCGGTGGCTCAGGAATGGGAGGTCAAGCCCAGACAGGTGGGGCTTGCGGGGGGCTATGCGATGGACATCAAGGACACGGGGCGCTCCATTCCCCTGCGGGAGGCCTTTGTTCTGGCTGAGAGTCAATTTGGGACGCTTGGGAGCGTGGGGTCCTACAACACCCCCAAATTGGGTGGCGACTACCGGGGGGGGACCATCGGCGCCTCTCCCGCCTATTCTTTTACGGCCCATGTCGCTGAAGTGGAGGTCGACGAGGAGACTGGCCTCATCGACGTGGTTAAGATCTGGGTGGCCCACGACTGCGGCCGGGCTCTCAACCCGACTCTGGTCGAGGGGCAGATGGAGGGCAGCGCCTACATGGGGTATGCCGAGGCCTTGCTGGAGGAGCAGGTATTTTACGAAGGCGGGCTCGCCGCCGGACTGCACAAGGGGCCCTCACTGCTTGACTACCGAATCCCCACGTCGATGGACTGCCCCGAATTAGAGGCCCTGATCGTTGAGTCCTACGACCCCGAGGGGCCCTACGGCGCCAAAGAGGCGGGGGAGGGGCCCCTGCATCCGAGCATTCCGGCCATTGCCAACGCGGTTTACGACGCGGTGGGGATCCGATTGCGGCGTCTGCCCTTTTCTCCCAGCGAGGTGCTTCGCCTCTTACGAGAGCAGGAATAAATCATGCTTCGACTCCCTGTATTTCAACATCATCGACCCGCCTCCCTGGATGCTGCGTTGGACCTTCTTGGCGAGTTTGCCTCTCGGGGCGAAGAGGCCAAGGTTGTCGCTGGCGGCACTGATCTGGTGCCCAATATGAAGCACGAGATTGAGACCCCGGCTCATGTGGTGTCTCTGAGGGGCCTGGGCCTTGAGGGGATCACCCGTGAGGGAGACACCCTGGTCATTGGTCCCATGACCACCTTGGAGCAGGTGGCGGAGAGTCCGCTTATTATCGAGCACCTGCCAGCCCTCGCGGACGCAGTGGGGCAAATCGCCGGCCCTCAGCTGAGGGTTATGGGAACCCTCGGCGGCAACCTCTGTCTCAACACTCGTTGTCTCTACATCAACCAGACCTATTTCTGGCGCAGCTCCCTGGGGTTTTGCAGTAAGAAGGACGGGGACGTCTGTCACGTGGTTAAGGGGGGCAAGCGATGCGTGGCCGCGGCCTCCAACGACTCAGCCTTGCCGCTGATTCTATACGGCGCGCAGTTGACCATTCGGGGCCCCAAAGGGGAGCGCGTGGTGGAGCTGCGTGATTTCTATGACGCTGACGGTGTGGACAACCGTGACCTTGAGCCAGGGGAATTGCTGACCTCCGTTCGGGTGCCTATTCCCGCCGCGGATGTCGCCTGTGGCTTTGAGAAGTTGCGTGAGAGAAAGGCCATTGACTTTCCCTTGCTTAACGTCGCCGTGCTTGTGGAGGGCGTTGATAGGGTGAAACGCGTGGAGCTTGTTGTCAGCGCTCTGGGGGCCAAGCCCAAGGTGATTTCCCTGACCGGAAAGTTAAAGGGGAAGGCTTTTGATGAGGAGCTGATTTCTTATGCCGCGCGCCGGGCTCATGGGTCGTCAAAGCCGCTCACCAGCATCGCGACGGATCCAACGTGGCGTCGAGCGATGGTTCCCGTGTTAGTGAAGCGGGCTCTGCGAAAGCTCTTGTCCCCTGAAGAGACCTCCTAAAAGGTCGCTCTCGCCCTCATCAGGCCGTAGCCTGAGGCGCCGGGGGATTTAAATTTACAGTATCGCCCTCGGCGAGTGGACCACATGCGCGGGTAAGAGATGACCGGCGCGCTGGGCGTGGCCGCGTTGGCGGGACGGGCCCGGAGCCAGTCCTTCACTTCGACAAATTGATGCTCGCTGAAGGCTCCTCCCTGGGCTGCGGGAGAGCGGGAGGCTGGGTGCTCTTGCCGCAAGGTTTCCTGGTCCACGATGTCTTGTCCCCCCTGGATCCCGCGGACCTCCTGGGCGTGATGCTGGGTGAGGGCGGGATTGGGACGGGGCAGGGAGAGCCCAAACTTGTGAGGCTTGGGTCGCGGGTTGCGCTCGCCGCGACGTGGGCGTCGCTTGGGAGAATCGGAGTCGTCGTTGCTCATCACCGTTTTCCGCTCAGTCGTTTTGAGGGACATCGCTTGTGCTGAAGTTAAAGCTGTTCAGGTCGATTACGTGTACCTTTAAGGTACTTATATCACGGTCGACGCTGTCACGCATCCGCACAAAGGTGGAAATATAAGCCGATTGGTCAGCGATGAGGAGTCGGCTGAAACTGCCGGCCGCTCCTTCTGTGATGACGGGCGTGTGGGTCCAGGTGTCTGTGGTCTTTTGTGCGATAATGACATCATTGTTGGTTTGGTCGGCGTAGGCGATGTAGAGCTTGCCGTTGTCGTCAAAGGCAGGGCTGGAGCTTCCTCCCACCAGGTTGATGGCTGTCCCGCGGACACCGGCGTCCACCAACTCGGTAGTGCCCTGGGTGTCGAGCATATCGGTGGCGCTATAGGCCCAGAGCGTCTCTCCGTCGAGGGCCTGGTAGGTGATGACAAAAGACGTCCCGTCCGGGTGGACCGCGAGGCGGGCGTGCTGTCCGACGTCATCATCACCGAGGGCCACCAGAGGAGCGCTGCGAAATCCGTTGCTGATGTCGCCCTTGATATCAAATTGTGCGGCAGCCCCTCGGAGGTGGCCACCGAGGCGGTCGTAATAGCTGACGATGGGGGTGTTCTTATAGAGGGCGATGGAGGTGAAGAGGCCCACGCCCTCGGGGATCCCCGCGAGAGGGGTGTAGGAGGCCGAGGGCCGACAGGTGGCGTTTCCTCCCTGGGTGACGCAGCGGGTGCCCTCGGGGCATGAGCTGCATTCGACGTTGTCTGGCAGGCACGTGTGGCTCAGGTCCTGCTTGACCACACAGGAGCTGCCTTCGTCGCAGCCTCCGCATGGGATCTCCAGGTGGGCGGGAAGGGTGGTCTCGCAGCGGGGTGTGACGCTGTCGGTGACGCAGCTTTGATAGGGCTCGCAGTTGGCGCAGTCGGCGTGGAGTGCCATGCAGACGGGGCGGTGATTGATCTTCACACACGACTGGTCGGGGGTGCAGGCGCCATGACATGAAGGGACCACCTCGATGGGAACCGTCTCCCAGTCGCTGGTGCTGTTGGGGGTCGCGGATTTGGCACGGGCGTACCAGGGCCCGGTGGTTTGTTCGGTGCCGCCTGCGGATTGAACGACGGTCTCGATGCGGTGAGCGTAGTAGGCGATGTGAGCGATGCCATCCGGGTCGATGACCAGGGAGGTGTAGCGTCCGACGTCGCCAGGGACCTGGTGGACGGTAGAGATCGACCACGACTGGCTCCCGGAGTCATATCGGGCGAACTTCAGGTCATGATTGTCAACGTCATAGTAGGCAATGCGAGGCTCGCCGTTAAAGACGGCGATGGACGTGTGTTGCCCGAGGTTGGCGCCTGGGTCGCTCAGTCCGTGCCGAGGGCCATTGGGGGCGGCCACGGTGGTTCCGCTGGTTGGGAAGCCGTCAATATAATCGATGTTTGTGAAGGCGCCAGATTGGTTGGAGTGGGTACTCATGACGAGATCGCCATAGGTGGAGTCGTAGGAGGACACCACCACGCCCTCGTCGGTGGAGGCCAAATCGGAGTATCTTCCGAAGACCCCCGGGGCGAGGGGAGGCAGGGTGAGGCAGGCACAGGTGACCTCGCAGCATTGGTCAAAGAGCATGCTGTCGGGATCGGCGTAGGCCAGAATCCCCGCGTCGCCGCAGGACTGGCTGCAGCTTGGGTCGGTGGCGAAGGTGGGGAGGGCTTCACAGGCGTTGGTGTCGATGTTGCAGACGCTCCCGGAGGTGCAGCCGCCGTTGCAGGGGGCCTGTTTGACGCACCGGGAGTTGAAGGGAGATCCGCCGTTGTCGCAGCCCCCTGCGGCGTTTAGGGGGGGGAAACCACAGGTTTTCGTGGTGGTGGAGACCTGGGGGCGGTCCAGGCAGGCGTGTCCCTCGGTGGCGCACTCTCCATCGGTGGTGCAGGGTTCGATTCTTCCCGCTGGGACGATGCACTCACCGCTTCGTTTACAGAACATTCCGGGGCAACAGTTGTCCCCCTCTTCGGAAGCGTCGCAGCGAATTTCCATGCAGGAGCCCATGACAAAGCGTCCGCCGTTGGGGCAGGCCTCGGCTTCAGGGGTTGGGCGCTCGCCTTTGTCCACACAGATCCAGTCGGGTCGGCGCTGAAGATTGCTGGGGCTGGAGCTGCAGTCGCAGCCCTCCAGGATGCTGGTGAGGGCCAGAAGGAGCCCAAAGGTGAGGGGGACGAGTCGATGGAGGCGTGGATAGTGCATGGACCGGGATCCTCTAAATTCTCGCCGACAAACGTTCGCGAGAGTGTGTGAGAGCAGCTTGATATTCTTATTAGTCTAATTTTTTGACGTACTTATAACCGAAAACGTTCTCTTTCGATACTCTTTTCAGGCAGAGAAAAAGCGACGCAATGCGTCAGCTTTGGGGTGTGGCAATGATCTGATTTAGAGGTTGCCTTTAGTACATGTGT
>JAZAIZ010000208.1:0-7305 GCA_036230545.1 Myxococcota bacterium | reverse complement strand
GCTCGTCCGCCGCATCGAAGAAGCGGGTGGCTCCTGCGGGCTGTCCCCGGGGAATGTTCAAAGTTGAGAAGGGTGAGTTTGTTTTTGGCAGCGAGGGCGACGATCCGATGCGCGGGTTTGGAGATCTGAACGCCGCGCGGGAGACCCTCGGCGCCTTCTGTGTCGACATCTACGAGTACCCCAATCGCCGGGGTAAGCAGCCCACCACCAATGTGACCTGGAGCCGCGCCAAATCACTCTGCAAAAAGCGAGGCAAACGCCTCTGCTCCGAGCGTGAGTGGGAGCGGGCCTGCAAAGGCCCCGCCGGGACTCGCTTTCCCACCGGTGCTGAGCTCTCTGCTCGGGCATGTAATGTCAGCTCCGAGGGCTCCGCTTCCGGAAAGGTCGCCGCCATTGGGGCCTATTCCCGGTGCCGAAGTGGCTATGGGGTGGCGGACATGGCGGGCAACGTGGCGGAGTGGACCGCCAGCACCTGGTCCTCCGGAGTTTCCGACCGGGTCGTCAAGGGTGGCGCCGCCGGGCAGGCAGGCTACACTGCTCGATGCAGCGCGAGGGCCAACGAGAGCTCTCGGACACGTCAGGGCCATGTGGGGTTTCGTTGCTGTTCGGCCTTGAAGTAGGGCCCGGAATTTACCGACTTTGGGCTCGGCCCATTGCCTTTTGGCACTTTTTGGTGTTGAAGAGCCTCCCTTGGTGGATTGTTTGATAACAAGGAGATGCAAACGTCATGGCTGAATGGACCTTTACCTGCTGGAGCTGTCGCGAAACCACGGAGATGGACGACAAAGTCACCCGGAGTGATGAGTGTCCGCACTGTCGAAATGACATGCGCTCTTGCAAAAATTGCCAGTATTATGACTCGGGTTCCCACAATGAGTGCACCGAGACCATCTCCGAGTATGTCCCGAACAAAGAGCGCTCCACCTTCTGCGGGATGTATCGCCCCTTTCAGGGCGAGCGGGAGGCGCTGGAGGATGTTGACGAGGCCAAGCGCAAATTAGAAGCGTTATTTGGCTAGAAGAGAGGGAGAAGCTTTGTCTGAGGAAAAAACAGTAGTGACCCGGCGGCCGATCTCTGAGGAGGGCGGAGAGTCTCGACGCAGGCACCCCCGAGTAGACGTCTCGCTTCATGTCAATGAACTCTCCCCCGAGATTTGCTATCTGCGGGCCACCTCCTTAAGCGTGGGCGGCCTCTATTGTCCCGAGGCCCTTCCGAGACCGCTCGGAAGCCATCTGCTGCTGGAGCTTCAATTTCAGGATAAGCGCCCGCCCATGATCGTGGCTGGCAACGTTCGACGTGCTGGGGATGAGCCCGATGGCAGGGGAGTGGGGGTCGAGTTTTGCACTCCCCAGACTCAGCTTCGAACCATCATCAAGGAGCACTCAACTCCATAGGCCCCCCGCCCCCGTGAGAGCTGGCTGGCTCCACGGCGAAGACCACCAGCGAGTCATCCGGGTTGGCCCTGAGTCGAAGGCTGAAGCTCCCATTTGCCCGAACCAACCCAATGGCCGACTGCCCCGACTGGCGATTCGCAGCCACGATAGAGATCCCCTGAGAGAGAGTGCCTGGCGCCGCTGAGATGAGCAGCCCGGCTTCTTCGCCCTCCCGTCGCATTCTTAAGGCTCCGTGGTCTTCCGCTCGCAGGATGGCGGTGGCCTCGTGGGCGTCCACTGAACCCGGAGTGAGGTCAAGGGTGGCGCTGGCGGAGCTGTCTTGTTGATTGGTGTAGGTGAGCAGTATGTCGTCGTGCAGGGTCCCCGTCACGCGCACGACAAAAGAGCCTGTGGAGGTGGTCTTTACGTCCTCGGTCCAGGTGTCTCCCACAGCCACCTGAATGCTCCCTTTTCCGCTGACTGCGCCTGGCGCACCCACCAGGAAGATTTTGGAGGTGGAGTGAAAGATAAGCGAGGGGTCAATAACCGCCGCATCGGAGTCAGCGACGTCCATTCCTCCCGTGTCCCCCGGGGTGGTGCTGGGAGTGCCGGGCTCGCGGCTCTCTTTGGTGTCACCGGTGGTTTCGGCTGGGGTGCGTTTGGTCTCTTCGGGGATCGGGACCGTATCAATGACGCACCCGCTCATGAGCAGGGCCACAACAAGGAGGAGGGTATGGAATAGTTTCATCATCACGGTATTACTTAAATGCACAGCTTATGCCATTGGGCATCGGATTTTTTCCGTCTTTAAATCAACGACTTATAAAGGCGTTCTTGTTCAAACCCCCGACCATTCAGCGCGAAATGTCTCTATCTGTTGACAACTATGTCATATTTGCTGATTTTTTTGTACAGCCCGGCTCGGGTGAGGCCCAGGGATTTAGCGGAGTGGGCGACCTTTTGTTGGTGATTTTGCAACGAGCGGAGGATGAGCTGCTTCTCGAAGGAGGCCACTTGCTCTTTGAGTGAGCCATCCAGGGAGCCCATGGTGGAGCTGAGATCTGGCGCTCGACTTGAGGGACGGAGCTTGGCCGAGAAGTCCTCCGCGGTGATGACCTCATCGCAGAGCACCAGCGCTCGCTGCACCTCATTTTCCAGCTCGCGTATATTGCCGGGCCAGTCGTGGTCGAGGAGGGTGGCGAGGGCTTGCCTTGAGAGCTCCGGTGGGTTGGTGCCTCCGAGCCGATCGATGAAGTGCTCAATCAGGAGGGGGAGGTCCTCGCGTCGCTCTCGCAGGGAGGCCAGGGTCACCTCTACAACGTTGATTCGGTACCAGAGATCTTCACGGAAAAGCCCCTCCCGCACCATCTCCTCGAGGTCGCGGTTGGTGGCGCAGACGATGCGGGCGTTGGAGGTGAGGATCCGGGTGCCTCCCACCCGGCGAAACTCTTTTTGCTGCAGGACTCGGAGCAGTTTGACCTGCATGTCCAAGGGCATCTCCCCAACCTCATCCAAAAAGAGGGTGCCGTCCTGAGCGACCTCGAAGAGCCCGGGTTTTGCACGCACCGCGCCGGTGAAGGAGCCCTTCTCGTGGCCGAATAATTCGCTCTCCCACAGCTGCGGGGTAATGGCACCACAGTTGACTGAGACGAACTGGCCCTGCCGGGACGAGGCGCTGTGAATGCCTCGAGCCACCAACTCCTTGCCGGTGCCCGACTCCCCGAGGATGGTGACACAGACGTCTTTGTCAGAGACCCGCTCGATGACGCGGTAGATCTCCCGCATGGCCCGGCTGGTGCCGATCATACCGTGCTTGCCGGTGCCTTCGGGGGACTCTTCGGCCCGGTGCCGGGCCCGAATGTGCTCAAGCTCGTCGCTTTGGGCAGAGAGCTCCTGCTGCAGCCGTTGATTAAGCTCTTCAATAAGTTCGCGGGACTCTTCGAGGGCGTCGCTCTTGCGTTGCAACTGTTCCACCAAGCGGGCGTTGGAGAGGGCGATGGCGGCCTGGTCCCCAAACGCGCTGAGCATGGCGACGTCGGCTTGAGAGAAGGCGTTGATTCTGCGTCGATCGTCGAGGTAGAGCGCCCCCTCAATATGCGGTGGGGCGTGCAGGGGCAGGCAGAGAACACTGCGGAGCTGAAGGTGGTGCACGGAGGTGAACTCGGAGAAGCGCTCGTCTCCGAGGGCGTCCATGATGGTGACCGGCCCGGTGGACTCGATGGCCCGTCTGGCGATGGAGTGGCTAAACTCAAGGTGCTCGGTTTGCAGAGACTCTCGAGCGATATTGCGGGCCGTAGGAATAGAGAAGGCTTCGTCTCCCTCCTGGCGCAGAATGATAAAGCCGCGCTCTGCTCCCGAGAGGGCGATGGCGGCGTCGATGATACGTTCAAGCAGCCGTGTGGGGTTGTGGTCCCGTGTCAGCTCTCGATTAATCGCCAGCAGCTTATCGACATTTTTTGTGATCAATTCCATCTCTTCACCTGAGTTAGTGGCCACCGTATTCCAAAGTGGGCGTCGGTACCAAAGGGTTGCGTAGGATTGTTCGCTGGCTCCGGGGAGCTGCTTCAGAAAACGGTCTGCGAAGCTTCGCGCCTGAGCAAGGGCGTGAGCGCTTCCTTCGGCGTCCCCCTCCCGAGTCAGCAGGATACCCTTGGCGGCATGCCCTATCCAAAGGAGGTCGGGGTATTGGTGGCGCAGATCCTCCTGAAGGAGACGGGAGACCGCCTCAAGCCCCTGATCAGGGTCCGCGTCCGAGGGGGCTTGAAGACTGGCGAGCACCTGCCATAGGCAGGCCTGGGCCAGAATGCGGGGGCGGTTGAGACTTTGGGCGAGCTTCACCGCCTGCGTTGCGTTGGTGATAGCCTGGCCGGGTTGAGCGTCATACACCGCGATTTGGGCCTCGGCGATCAAAGCCTCGGCCAGCCCGGCTTGATGGGAGGTCTCGGCAAAAAGCGTCGCGGCTTTGCCTTGAGCCTCCCGGGCTTTTTCGGGGTTTTCTTCGTTTAGACAGAGCTCCGCGAGCAGCAGGTGCAGGTAGGCCCACTCGGTCTTCATCCCCATGGCCTCGCATTTTTCAATGGCGGGGATCACATCGCCGATGGCCTGCGCGCTCTGTCCCAGGAAGCTCTGGAGGTTGGCGCGGTTGAGGATGATGTAGATCCCCTCGCGCTCTCCTTTGATGACCTCGCTGAGGGTTCGGGCCTCTGCGTAGGTTTGCAGGGCGGCTTCAAGCTCCCCTTTTTCTTGTTGAAGGGTTCCGAGGTTGGAGAGTCGGGTGACTTGCTTGGGCAGGTTGTGCTGCTCTCGGGCGAGGGTGAGGCTCTCCTGGTAGATGGTCTCTGCGGCATCGAGTTGGCCAGCCTTCTGCAGGACCATGGCGAGGTTGCCACGGGTCGCGTCCAGCTCGTGGTCGACGCTGTCTTCCGGGACGCTCCCCACGCGGTAGGATTCTCGCAGCAGGGCTTCGGCCTGGGTTAGATCTCCTCGGTAGAAATGCACGAGCCCCTCGGTGGCCAGAAGCTGAACGAGGTGGGGGTGGCCCTTGGTTGCCTTTGCAGCCTGAATGATATCAGCTGCCTGATCCAGCGCGCCACTAAAGAGGCAGGCTCTTGCTTGCAGGGGGTCTGCCCGCAGGGGGATGCTCTCGCTCGCTTTGCGCAGGCTCTCCATTTGGGTCACTGCGTCTTTGTAGCGCCCGAGTTTGAGCAGGGTCTCCGCGTACCCGATCTCAGCGTCGGGATGGGGGAGACCGGCTTGGAAGAGGGGGAGGGCTTCGGCAAAGAGCCCGAGCTGTGAGGCGAGGGTGGCCGCGCCCCTTTGGGCCCGGGCCTGGTCGTCGTCGGGGAGCTCGGGGCATACGAGCACTTGAGAGTAGAGTTGAAAGGCCTCCGCGGGTCGGGCGGTCGCTGCGCGGTGGATCGCCCCGCGCAGGAGGAGGGCGGCACTTTGGGGATAGAGCTTGAGGCGTTTGCTCAGGCTGCCTCGGGTGGCGGCGTAGGCTTCGGTGTCGGGGAGGTGGTGGAGGAGCGCCTGGGCGGTTTCGTCGTTGGTGTCTTCGGCGAGGGTCCGCTTGAGGGCCGGAGAGGTGAGGAGCAGGCTCGGGCCAGAGGGGGAGTTCTCCAGGGTGACCAGCTGCGCATCCAGGAGGTGTTCGAGGCCTGGGCCGAAAACCTCGCTCGGCATGTTCTCGGCGTCGCTCAAATGGAGAGGATCGTCACAGAGGCTCAGCATCTTTAGCCAGCGCCAGGCCGAGTCGGGGAGAGCTTGTTGAGGGAGCAGGCCGGCGTCATGGGGTAGCAGGTGGTGCTTGAGGGCGCCGCGTTGACAGGTGTCCAGCAGCTGCGCTCCCGGACGTTTTTGGAGGAGGTGAAGGATGTGTCCGGGGTTGCCTCCGGTGGCGATGTGGAGGGCCTCGGCGCATTGGTTGTCGGTGGGGCGCAGGGGGCGGGCCGCCTCAAGGAGGGCGCGGACGTCGTGGGCTTCAAGGGGAGGGAGAGCGGTGGTGGAGTCGGGGGAGTCCACGCGGCTCTCGACCCAAAGGAGGTTGGGGCTTTGAGCGTTCAGGCGCTCAAGGAAGGCGCCAAACTCCGAGAGGGGAGAGCCCTCGGGGACATCATCCCAGATCAGGGCCAGGGGCCTGGTGGCGCAGTAGCGGTGCAGGATCTCGGCCCATGTGGCGAAGCGTTGCCATTGATTTTGTGGGGTGAGAGCGCTTGGGGGAGACAGTCCCAGCTCAAAGAAGAGCTGAAGGATGCGATCTTCTCGGCCGTCCCCTCCGGGACGGAGAGAGTCGGGGCAGTGAAAGCCAGCCAGAACCGCTTCGGACACAATGTGGTGACCGAGGGTGGATTTGCCTGAGCCCGGGGCACCGGTGAGGACTCCGCGCAGGGTCCCCTCGCTGAGGGCTGGGCGGGGAAGGCGGGTGTATTGTCGAACGCTCGGGCGGTGGATCGCGCTCGCGCCGGGATGCAGGCTATGGTCTTGGAGGGCTTTGAGGCTGGGGGCGTCTTCGGGGGCAGCGAAGGCCAGAAATTGCTCGAAGGCCGCCGCAGGGGTGGTGCGTCGTTCAGGGTCCGGGTGGGTCATTCCCTGCAGAAGTCCGCCATAGTGAGGGTCGTGCAGCTGCTGCCCCCAGTCTCCCTCTGGAGGTGCGCCGTGGAGGAGGGTGGCGATGGTGATGCCCAGGGAGTAGACGTCGGAGGGGCGGCCCGCTGCCCCTTCAAGGGCCTCGGGAGCCATGAAGCGGGGGGTTCCGGAGATATCCGGTGCCGCCTTTCGGGCGCTCAGACCAAAATCGAGGAGTTGGGCTTTTGGGCCCGGGGCGATCAGAATATTGTCGGGCTTCAGGTCTCCGTGGGAGATACCGCGCTCGTGGAGGCAGGCCAGGGCGGCGGCCATCTGTGCCCCCACCGTGGCGAGGGTGGCGGGGGATTTGCCCTTACTCCAGGCGTGGGCGCTCTGACCGCTGACACGCTCTTCGACGATGTAGAAGGCCCCCGCGTCGCACTCGGGAAGAATACTCTTTTGTCCAATATTTCCGCAGGCATGGACCTGTAGAAGGTGAGGGTGACGGAGCTGATAGAGGTGGGCAAACTCACGTCGGAGGTGCTGTTCAAGGCCGGCTTCGGCAGCCTGACGGTGGAGGATTTTGAGGGCGACGGGGCGCTCCTGTCGCCACGAATCCGTGGCTGCGACCACGACGCTGCTGGCTCCTCGGCCCAGCTCCTCGCCGACGCGATATCGGTTGCCCACCAGGGAAGTACACCCATCCATGAAAACCCTGTTATCATGGTGGAGCGAAACCTACCAGAATGCTTGACAGTTGTTGTTGGCTCCCGTAATGACTCCCCGCCTGCCGATGTAGCTCAGATGGCTAGAGCATGCGGCTCATAACCGCAGTGTCCGGGGTTCGATTCCCTGCATCGGCACCACC
>JAZAIZ010000207.1:0-3177 GCA_036230545.1 Myxococcota bacterium | reverse complement strand
CCACCACCACCGCCTATTCTGAAGAGAGACTCGAAGTCCTCGCCACTCCCAGCACTCGACTCAACAACCTCCCGGGTGATTACAGCACCGACGCCATCGTAAACCACGTCCTCCGCCTTAGGGAGGCCGGCGCTGCAGGCCTCGAGGTCCCCACAGTGTGCATGGCCGGCTACCAAACAACCACCCACAAAAACGACGCCCAACTCTACATCGATCGCGAATATTTCCTCGACGGCATCTTCCCTGCCATCCGAGACGCGAAGGACTCCATTCACATCGCGATGCTCTCCTTCGACGGCGGCAGGGTCGGCCAGTACACCGCCGACCTCCTCATCGAGAAGAAAACACAAAACCCCGACCTTGAGGTTCGGGTCATCCTCGACAGCCTTGGTTCCCAAGCGTTGTTCCCTTGGGGCGCGACGCAAAAGAATGTTCGAAAAATGCGAGCTGCGGGAATCGAGGTCGTAGTTAACAGCTTCTTCAAAGAGGGAATGGAGCACCGCAAGAGCGTCATCATTGACTCCCAAAAAGCATTCATCAGCGGCACCTGTCTCGCAGACCAATATTTCGCCAATGAGAGCTACTGGGACGCCTTTGACAACGTTGTCAAAGAGCAGGGACTTGACGCCGCCCGGCAGGGGGCATTTCTCCCGACCTCCGAGCGCCTCAACTCCTTTGACATCACACCCGACATGGCCATTCCCGAATTCGCTGACTTTGGCGTCTCCTTCGAGGGCCCAACCGTCAACAACCTGCAGGCCAGCTTTTTACAGAGCTGGTGTAAGCACGACCAACCCCTCGACCCCGAATTAAGCGACCAGGAGGTCGTCGCCAAATACTTCCCTCCCCTCCCTCCCTCCGGATCCATGCCGGTCAAGATGAACCACGGGATCCCCTGGGGCCCTGGAGAAATGCAACAGACCATCCTCTCCATTATCGAAGGCGCCCAGGACACCCTCGACATCGAGATGGCCTACATCCACATCCCCGAGTTCAGCGCAGCGCTCGCCAAAGCCGCAAAACGCGGCGTCGACATCCGCATGATCACCAACTCCCAAGACGGCATCGACCTGGAGTTCAGCTGGCACGTTAACCGTCAGTTCTACCCCGAGCTTCTTAAGGCGGGCGTCCGTATCTTTGAACTGGACCATTACTCTCACCGCAAGTTCATCGTCGCCGACAAGCGCGTCGTCTTCACCTCCACCGGAAACCCCGAATGGAACTCATGGGAGCGAGGCTGGGACGAGATCGCGTTAATCGACAGCCGGGCTTTTGCCAAAGAGATTGAAGACCGGGTGCTCGCCCGAGGCCGCTCACCAGAGCACGGACACGAAGTCTCTCTTGAAGAACTCGCCCAGGAGTCCCTCTGGACCCGCATCAAGTCCGCAATTTTTGTCTTTCTCTTCAACTCCATCGCTCGGCTCTACCGATGGATGGTAAACCCGCACTTGGCCACAGAACGTCGACGCCAATACGTCACCCGCTCAAAGGCCCCCCACCTGAGTGTTCTGCGCTCAAGCTCATTCACCTCCCTATCGACGACAAATCCGGCCCCCTTAAGTCTCCCTGCCCCCCCATCATCCACGTCCTGACGATGGACGCATAGACCTGCAATGACGGGCACTTAATCCCTGGCCTCACCCCGCCCCTGAAGCGCTGCGCATAATCATCGTTTCAGGGCCCTCTCCCCTCAGGGATTGTCCTCACCATTGAGGGGGTAAAAGAACTCGGCAACAAACTCCGTCAGCGGTCGCGCCGCGAGCTCCTCCGGCGTGCCCTGCTGCACGATTTTTCCATCCTCCAACACCGCCACCCGCGCCCCCAGGGCCAAGACATCACGCACATCATGGGTAACGACGATCGCCGGCACCCCACGCTCTGCGAGGTAGCCGCCCAACTGCGCACGCAGGGTCCTTCGAGCACCGACATCCATCGACGCCAACGGCTCATCCAACAAAAGCATGCGAGGATCTGTCATCAAACACCGCGCCAGAGCGACCCGCTGCTGCTCCCCCCCCGACAACTCCAGAGGACGGCGCTCCGCGATCTCCCCGCCGCCCATGGTCTCCAGCATCTTCAGAGCGGTCCTCCGGCGCTCCGCGCGTGGAACGTCCCTCCTCAGCCCAAACGCGACGTTGTCCACCGCGCTCAAGTGCGGAAACAAGCCATAACCCTGGGGCACATACCCGATCCTCCGCGCTTCCGGGGGAAGGCTTATCCCTCCTTCATCGTTAAAGAGGACCTGCTCCCCCACCTGAACAATTCCCCGCGCCGGCACGTGAGCGCCCACAATGGTTCGCAGGAGCGTCGTCTTTCCAGACCCATTCGGCCCCACCAACGCCAAAGGAGTCCCTTCCCCTTCGAGAGACACATCGAGACTCAGCCTGCCCAAGCCTAATTGAAGGGACACACGCCACATTATTCACGCCCTCCCCGGTCCCACAACGTCGGCACACCGCGCAGCCCCAGAAGAACCAGAACCGAGAGAGCCGCCAACACCAAAGACAGCGCTAACGCCGCACGAACATCCGACTCCAGAGCGCTGTAAATAGCCAAAGGCACCGTCTGGGTTACGCCAGGGAGGTTCCCCGCGAAGAGCAACGTCGCGCCAAACTCCCCCATCGCCCTCGCCCACGCCAGGACCGCACCTGCGCTCATCCCGGGCAGCGCTGCGGGCAACGCGACCCGAAAAAAAGCCCCCACCGGCGACTGCCCCAGAGTCCGCGCCACCAGAAGCAGATCGTCATCCACCTGCCGAAACGCCGCCGCCGCCGATTGGATATAAAAGGGCGCGGAAACCACCACCTGCGCAATAACCACCGCCGCGGTGGTAAAGGGCACCTGCAGCGAGAGCGCCTCCAGCCATGCCCCCAGCAGCCCGCGGTGACCAAAGGTCTGCAACAGCGCGATACCCACCACAGCGGGTGGAAGAACAATCGGAAGTGCAACCAAAACACTCACCAAACGAGTGCTTCGCTCCGGACGGGTAGCGAGCCACCACGCCAGGGGCGTTCCACCGACAATCACCCCCACCAGGCTTATCAGCGTGGTTCTCAAACTCAGCCACAGAGAGGAAAGAAACAAGGGATGTCGCATCCCCTCCACCATTTCCTCAGGAGAAGACGCGAGCAACAACGAGCCCACCGGGAGGACCAAGAGCAAAAGCATCGGAGCCGC
>JAZAIZ010000206.1:0-1546 GCA_036230545.1 Myxococcota bacterium | reverse complement strand
CTCCCCCACCCACCCTTTTTCAAGAAAGCCAGTGGTCGCGTTGAGATCTCCGAGGCGATAATTAAATCAAGGCAAGGTTCGACGCGGGGCGCTCCCAAGTCGGCGCAACAACAATAAACCGGGCACCATGACGCAAATAAGGCCGTTCAATTACACCTATGCGTCCTTAGGACAGGGCGTAAACACCGCCACTGCCTCCACTCCCCAGGCCCTCGAGGCACCCGAACAACCCACCTCTTCCTCCCCCGAGCGACTTCACTTTTCCCCCGCCGACCTTCCCCGGCTCTACCTCCCCGGGGGCCTGCTCGAAGGAGAGAAGGCCCCCGGCCTGACGGGACAGGCACGCCGACTGGCCGCACAAGACGAGACCCTCGCCTGGAGTCGAGGCCTCATCTACCGCTACGATACCGTCAAGCGCTCCACCGGGCAGAACCCGCTCCACCGGCTGTGGGACGACGCTACGTCCCCCCCGAGCGCTCCCCTCCTGGATGTTTTCCTCTAAATCCCCTCCGGCCTCCCCAAATAATCCCCGGGGGGTTTCCAAGACCGCCCAATAGGGTTAGACCCCGCTCCCATGGCGACCAAATCCTTCCAATGGGCCAGCAGCATCTCCGCGGCGGCCAGCACCGACATCATCGACGCTCGCTCCCCCTCGGAGTTCGCCGAAGATCACGTCCCCGGAGCCATCAACCTCCCTGTGCTCAACGATGCAGAGCGCGCCCAAATCGGCACCCTGCACAAGCACGACTCTTTCGCCGCCCGCAAGCAGGGCGCCGCCCTTATCTCCCGCAACATCGCCGCCATGCTCGAAGGGCCACTGCAATCCAAAAGCGGCGACTTCTTCCCCACCATCTACTGCTGGCGCGGCGGCATGCGCTCCCAAAGCCTGGGCATCATCCTTGCGCAAGTGGGGTTTCGAGCCGCAGTGCTGGAGGGCGGCTACAAGCGCTACCGACATCAAGTAATCGATACCCTCAACCACCTCGGAGCCAGCCTCGACGTCCGCATCCTCGCAGGGCTCACCGGCACCGCCAAGACGGCCATTCTCCACCGAATGACCGAGCGCGGCTTTCAGGTGATCGATCTTGAAGGGCTGGCCAATCACAAAGGCAGCCTCCTCGGTGCACCGATGGGGAGCACCCAACCCACCCAGAAGACCTTCGAATCCCTTCTCGCCGCCACCATGGACCAACTCGATCCCACCCGACCGGTGTGGGTCGAATGTGAGAGCAACAAGATTGGCGCCCTCCACACCCCCGAAGCCCTGTGGAAGACCATGCAGGCCGCCAGGGTGGTGGAAATCACCGCTCCGGTGGAGAGCCGGGTCCACTACCTCCTGCGAGACTACGAGTATTTCTGCGCCCATCCCGCCGCCCTCAAAGAGAAGGTGCGCTGCCTCCTGCGAGTGCGGGGACACGAGGTGGTCAACCGCTGGTGCGAGCTCATCGATGCCGAGCGCTGGACCACCTTTGTGGAGGAGATCCTCGTGCAACACTACGACCCCACCTACGGCCGCTCCATCGAGCGCTGGCGCCAGCGGGGCGAC
>JAZAIZ010000205.1:0-8270 GCA_036230545.1 Myxococcota bacterium | reverse complement strand
GCGCTGCCTGTGAGCAGGCAGACATTGCCTGTGCTCAGGACGCCGGTCGTTGTTTGGCCCCGGATGCGATCTACAATCAGGCGTGTGTGCCTCATTTGAATGGCACCATCGCTGCGGGAAGCGCTTGTCGCTGGACCGCGGATTGTATGGCAGGGAACATCTGCGAGGCGGGTCAGTGCCTGCCTGAGAGCGTGAGTTCCTCTCGCTACCAGCCCGCTCCGGTTGCGGACGGTCTGCCCTGCAACGACGACGCCGAGTGCCTCTCCGGCAAGTGCAATGACAACTACTTTTGCGGCGAGGGCGACGCAGCCACCTGTGACGGGTGCCTGGCGAATGGTCAACCCTGCAACAGCGCGACGGAGTGTGCTGGCGGTGCTTGCTTCTCCGGGGACCGGGCGGCTTGGTTCTGTGCGGACAGCTGTGAAGGTGAAGAGGCGACCTGCGAGGGTGAACTCTTTGGCAGCGCGGACCTCTCGTGCCGGGCGGACCGTCGTGGGACCTTCGCCTGCGTTCCAAGTCCGGGCGTTGGCGCTCCTGCAGACCCCTGTGAGTCGGGCTATCTCGACTGCGAGAGTGGGCTCTGCTGGGATCGGGCGTTCTGTATCGCAGCCTGTGGCCTCGAAGATGGAGACTGTGGTCGCGAGGCGGACTGTGTTGTCTATGAGACGACGCCTGAGCCCGAGCGGCAGCTGGACACCGAACTGTCGGTGATGAACGAGATGGGTGACATCCTCGCTCAGAACGACAACATCATGTACAACACCAGTGTAGCGAGTTTTTACTCCTCGGTGACCTACACCAACACCTCTGCGGAGGCGACCTATGTGTGGCTTCGGGTTCAGTCCGGTTTTCACTCCGGTCAGTTCTTTGGCAAGTACCAGCTACAGGTTTATACCACGGACAACCCTCCTCCCTTCGGCAACCCGATTCAGGAGAGCGAGCTTCGTGAAAACCCTGTGGAGAACGACACCCTGGTGCTGGCTCACGACCTCATGGCGATCGGGTATCCGGCGCGGGTGATGGGTGAGCTGTCTGAGAACCGCGTGGATGTGGATTACTTCCGGGTTGAATTGATGGCAGGTCAAACCCTGACCGTGTCCACGGCGGCCCCCATTGGGTTTGTGTGCTGGCCAAGTGAGGAGCTGGAGACCGCGACAGGCAGCGAGTGCAAATTCGATTTCGAATGTGGCTCGGGCGTTTGTCTCGGAACCTGTGCGGAAGAGTGCACCGGTGGTCAGGAATGTGAGGCAGGGTTTGAGTGTGATTCGTTCGTTGAGGACAATCGCTCCTACTGCTTTAAGAGCCTCAAGTTTGGTGAGTCCTGTGAGGGCGCGTCCAAGAGTGAGGTGCTGTCCTGGGATTATCCCGCGTGCCCGAACAACGCCTGCTTCCTTCGAGCGGAAGGTGAGCCCATGTGGTGTTCGGCGCCCTGTGACACGCAGCTGCGTGGCGCGGGTTGTGGGAATCTCGAGGGAGAGACCTATGACGGCGAATGCTTTGAGCGGGCGGACGGTTTCTTCTGTGTGCCGCACCTTCAGGGTGCGATGGCGGAAGGTGCCGAATGTCTGTTGAACGCAGACTGCGGTACCGGCTGTTGTAACACCATCACCAGTCAGTGTGGTGTGGACAGCTGCTACGGTCAATAAGACCGACGCTGGTTAGATTCTGAAGAGCCCGGATCAGGCATTAGCCTGGTCCGGGCTCTTTTTTTTTGGGGAAGCTCAGCGACCTTTGAGTTCGTTGAGCAGTTTGCGGGTGTCGTCGGCGGCGCCCTTTACTTTATCGACGTGCTCTTTCATCTTTTGGTCAAGCTCTTCTTTGGCCGCTTTAATCTGGGTCGCCTGGTCCTCGGGGGAGAGACCCGTGGGAGCCTGAAAGGCTGCCTCTTCTTCGGCTGCCTCTTCTTCGGCTGCCTCTTCGGCGAGTGCTTCCTCTTCATCGATGAGGGCCTGAATAGCTTCCTGGGCTGAGAGCCCCTGGGCTCTGGCGGCTGCTTTGGCGGCGCGGATTTCTTCTTTTGTGAAGCTTTTCAGCCGCGAGGCGCGGGGGAGGATGGTGGTGCCGACGCTCTTGCGGACCTTTTTGCCGTCCTTGCCGATGGGCTGCTCGGCGGCCTTCTCTTGAAGGCGCTGGTCGAGCTTGCGGGAGATCCGTTTTTGGCGGGCTCTCTCTTTGGCGGCGACAGCGGGCTCGGTGGTTTGGAGGAAGAGGGTCATCCCAATCAGGAGCACACCGAGGGTACCGGCGATGACCATGAGGTTTTTAACGACGCAGAAAATGAGCCCAGCCAAAAGAAGCAGGGCGAGGAGTCCGTAGAGAGGAGTGTGTTGAAGAACACTCAAAAGGGCGGTCATGGGGGCACTCCTTGTGGAGAGAGGTTGGGCACCTCTAGATCTTCACAGATTTCTGGGGTCTGCGCAATTTGTGCCGGGAGGAGACAGCGAGGGGAGTGAGGGAAATGGCGCGCCCGGCAGGATTCGAACCTGCTGCCCTCGGCTTAGAAGGCCGATGCTCTATCCTGATGAGCTACGGGCGCGCGGTGGGGAGGATCTAGCAAGAGGCAGGGGCAGTGTCCAGCCGAACCCTTCCTCGGACGGGAAAAAGATTGCCCGTGGCGGGGGCGTGTTACGCGGGGTTTCGGAAACCTGAGCCAATCGCCAGTGCGTCCCGCACCTCGGCTGGATTGTGGACCCGAAAGATATGCGCACCTTGCAGGGCGGCGATGGCACAGGTGGCGGCGGTGCCGCGGTCGCGCTGGGTGACGTCCTGGCCGGTGAGCTCGCCGATGAAGCGTTTGCGAGAGGGACCGTAGACGATGGGGTGTCCCCATGCGGTCAGCGTGGAGAGGGATTGGGTGATTTGGATGTTTTGGGCGGTGGTCTTGCCAAAGCCGATGCCGGGATCGAGCATGATGTGCGATGTGGGGACGCCAGCATCACGGGCCTGATTAATGGCGCGTTGCAGGGTGCTTTGAAGATCGGTGATGACGTCGTAGCGTAGATCCCCTTGCTGCATGGTTTTGGGCACCCCACGCATATGCATCAGGATGAGGCCCGCTTGGTGGGCGGCGGCGACCCCAGCCATGTTGGGGTCACGCAGCGCGCTGATGTCGTTAATGATGGTGGCTCCGCGTTCAAGGGCCTGGTTGGCCAGGGCCGCCTTCCAGGTGTCGACGCTGAGGCACGCGGGGAGTTTCTCTTTGTGGAGGGCTTCCATTACCGGGAGCACTCGTCGCTGCTCTGTGGCGAGATCAACCGGGTCGGATCCGGGGCGGCTCGACTCGCCGCCAACATCCAGGATTTGCGCCCCTTGGGAAACCATAGACTCCGCTTGCCGCAGCACGTCGGCGACACAGGCAAGCCTGCCGCCGTCCGAGAAGGAGTCCGGGGTGACGTTGAGGATCCCCATGATGAGGGGAGTGGAGAAGTCGAGGGTGTGACTTCCCAGGGTGAGGGGCGCCGGTTGGATGAGGCTGCTCTGCTAGACTTTGGTGCCGTCGGCCAGCGGCCCGAGAAGAGACTCAGCGTCGGCGTCTTTGGCCTGCTCGGCTGTCTCTTCCTCTGCCTTCTCCTGGTTCTCTCGAATCTCTTCGCGGGTCTTCATGCGGACCTTGGGGGGCTCACGGGTGAGCTGCTCGCCATTCATCAGGGTGTCCACTTCGTCGCCACTGAGGGTTTCGTAGATAATCAGTGCTTCAGCGACGTCAATCAGCTTGTCCCAGTCTTCTTCGAGCATCGCGTAGGCGCGTTTGTATTGCTCCATCATGATGCGCTTGACCTCGATGTCGATTTCAGTCGCCGTCTGGGCAGAATAGTCTCTGGATTGCTGAATGTCGCGACCGAGGAAGAGAGACTCTTCTTTCTTGCCGAAGGTGATGGGACCGAGGTTTTCGCTCATGCCCCATTCACAGACCATCTTGCGGGCGATCTCGGTGGCGCGCTCGATGTCGTTGCCGGCGCCGGTGGTGACGTCGTCAAATTTGAGTTCTTCGGCGATACGGCCACCGTAGAGCACGGCGATCTGGTCGAGGCTGTAGCTCTTGGTCATGCTGTATCGATCGTCTTCGGGGATCATCTGGGTGAGGCCGAGGGCCCGCCCCCGTGGGATAATCGTCACCTTATGAACGGGGTCGGCATTCTCCACCATCTTGGCGATGAGGGTGTGCCCCGCTTCATGGTAAGCGGTGTTAACGAGCTCCTGGCGGCTGAAGATCATGCTCTTGCGCTCGGTGCCCATCATGACCTTGTCTTTGGCGGCTTCAAAGTCTGCCTGCTCAACCTTGGTTTTGTTGGCCTTGGCCGCGATGAGGGCAGCCTCGTTGACCATATTGGCCAGATCGGCGCCGGAAAATCCGGGGGTGCCGCGGGCCAGGGTCTCGAGGGTGACGTCGTCGGTGATGGGGACCTTCTTGGTGTGAACCTCGAGGATCTGGGCTCGCCCGGACATGTCGGGGAGAGCCACCACCACGCGTCGGTCAAAGCGGCCGGGACGCAGGAGGGCGGGGTCGAGGACATCAGGGCGGTTGGTGGCAGCGATAAGAATCACGCCTTCGTTCTCTTCGAAGCCGTCCATTTCAACCAGGAGTTGGTTGAGGGTTTGCTCGCGCTCGTCGTGTCCGCCGCCAAGGCCGGCGCCACGGTGACGCCCGACGGCGTCGATCTCGTCGATGAAGATGATGCAGGGGGCCTGCTTTTTGCTCTGCTCAAAGAGGTCTCGAACACGGGAGGCGCCCACACCCACAAACATCTCCACAAAGTCGGAACCACTGATGGAGAAGAAGGGGACGCCGGCTTCACCGGAGATGGCGCGGGCGAGGAGGGTCTTGCCTGTGCCGGGTGAGCCCATCAACAACACGCCCTTGGGGATCCGGCCTCCGAGGCGCGTAAACTTCTTGGGGTCTTTGAGAAACTCAACGATTTCAGCGAGCTCTTCTTTGGCCTCCTCGGCGCCGGCGACGTCCTTGAAGGTGATCTTGGGGCCGGTCTCGGACATCAGACGGGCTTTGGATTTGCCAAAGCTCATGGCCTTGCCGCCGCCAGACTGCAGCTGGCGCATGAGGAAGAAGAGGAAGAAAAACACGAGCAGCATGGGCAGCCACGAGAGGAGAAAGGACGTCCAGAACGCGCCGCTGTCTTCGTTGACGAGGCGGAAGTTCACATCTTTGGCGCGCAGGATCGTGATGACATCATCGGTGAGCTTGCCGACGGAGCGTTTGCGGTTGCCCTCGTCGTCGGTCCACTTGAATTCCATCTCATTGTGGATTTCAACGGTGCCACTGCCCAGCGCGCCAGATTCTGCTGACTGGAGAAACTCCGAGAAGCTGACTTCAGAGAGATCCGTCTGACCGGTGCTCATGATGCTCCAGATCAGGTAGAACATGAGGACCAGAGCTCCCCAGAGCATTAACGTCTTTTGTGATTGCCGCACAGTAACTCCTTCGCGATGCCTGGGGCTTCATCCCCGTGGAGAAGCCCTACCAAGACTATATCCCTGTACCGTATTGGATGCACGAATGCTATTCCAACAACGTAATTTATTCGTCGTTCTTCAGGGGCCATAACCCGCCGGTCCATTGTAACCACGCGGTAGCCTCACTGGAGGAGGTCACCGGGAGCCCGGCTCCTCGACGAAGGCCCGGCACCCAGACAAGCTCTCCTTGCCATTCCACCAAGGGCCAGAGACGCCGCAGCGGGCGTGGAATTCTGGCGTTGGTGAACAAATCGCCCAGGGTCGTGTGCCCGGTGGCTCCAAACGACTGAATGCGGTCGCCTGTTTGCCACGTTCGGACCGTGAACCCCTGTCTTTCAGGATGGAGTTGTTTAAGCCCAAATGCAACCTCCCAGGGGTGATTAAATGCCGATTTGTTAAGCATATGCCGCATTTTATGCCCCGGGAGGGGGCGCGCCTTCAGAGCTCCGGGCAGGGCGGGGATGGTGAGGTCCCCAGGGCAGGAGAGTGTGAAGTGGTAACCGGGGTGAGGTCGATCGCACCAAAGGTTGCCCTGGGTGATCTCCAGGGTGGTCCCGGGGCCGACGGATTGTTTCCAGGCGGTCTCTTTGCCGGTGATCAGCCCCTGCAGGGTGTGGAGAAGGGCGCGGTCCTGGGGGAGGGCGTGGCGCGCAAGCCACAGGAGAAGCACGCGGCTCAAGACAGGGCCGGGCAGGGTGTGGAGAGGGGCAAGGTGGAGGCTACCGACCAGGGACGTGGCCCTATGGAGCTCTTCCTGGGCGAGTTGCGTGATGAAATGGTCGTCCTCGCGAATTAACCTGGCGAAATGATTGATGTTATTCTCAGAGCAGGGGTTGAGCTGCTGGAGGCGTGGGAGGACCTCATGGCGGAGGAGCGGTCGGGAGTAGGCGGTGTCCTCGTTGGTGGGGTCTGTCGCGTGGGGCAGGTGGTTTTGGAGCGCATATCGAAGGGTTTGGTCGCGGGTGGCGGCGAGCAGGGGTCGAAAAAGGTCGTTTTGGGTGGGGGCCATGCCGCTGACCCCCCGGGGTCCGGCGCCACGGGCGAGATTAAAGAGGACCGTCTCGGCCTGGTCGGTGGCGGTGTGCCCTGTGGCGATGAAATGTGCTCCGTGGCGTTCGGCCAGGGAGCGCAGCGCCTCGTAGCGCGCTGCTCGGGCCTGGGCCATGCGGTTGCCCTTTTTGGGGACCTCAACGGCGACCCGTTCAAAGGGAATATGGTGCGAGTTTGCTAATTGTTCCGCAAAATCAAGTTCTTGAGACGCTTCCGGGCGTAGGCCGTGGTCGATGCCGGCCGCGATGATCGTGTGGATGGTGGTGGCGCTACGGGCTCTGGCGAGCAGATCGAGGAGGCATTGGGAGTCGGGCCCGCCGCTGACGGCGATGATGACCCGAGCGTCAGGGGGGAGATGGGTGGTGCATTCTGTGATGACCATGTTCAGCAGGGGCGCCATGGAGGGGGTTCTTAGCCCTTGAGCGGGCACGCGTCCAGCCTTTGGGTTAGTTGAAATGGGCGAGAGGCTCTCGTGGGTTTTCTATTGACAGATCGGGTCTACATGCCTAATAAGGTGCCACTTTTTTAGATTTTGCAGAGAGCGTTCTCCATGAAGATAAAAGTCGACCAAATCGGCGATGAGGGCTGCGAGCTCGATGAGGCCATCGAGCCCTCCTGGATGCTGAGCCAACTTGGCCCCAATGCGATGTTTCGGGTGAGCGATCCTGGTACCTTGAAAGCTTCACTGATGCGGGTTGAACAAACCGTTCATGTTCGTGGCCGCGTGGATTTAGTCCTGAAAACGGACTGTTCGCGCTGCTTAGGCGACGTGACGAAGGTGGTGGCCAGTCCCATCGAGTTGGTGATGCTGCCCGCGGGGGCGGAGCGCCCGTCCACTGAAGAAGAGGTGGAGTTGAGTGAGGACGACTTGGGGATCTCGATTTACCAAAATAATGAGATCGACCTCGGCGAGATTGTACGTGATGAGGTGTTTCTGCAATTGCCAATGACGCCGGTCTGTCGTAAAGGGTGCGCCGGCCTGTGCGACAATTGTGGCGCAAACTTAAATGAGGGTCCCTGTGGTTGTCCTGAGTCCTGTGACATCCGGTGGAGCGCTCTTCAGAACGTGAAACTAAATTAAGCCCCTGCCTCTGAGCGCGGGTTGACTATTCTTGAAGGAGTAAGGCCATGGCGGTTCCAAAGAAACGAAAAACACATTCCAAAACCCGTATGGGTCGGTCGCACCACGCGTTAACCCCCAATCGTTGGGTGGTCTGTGCGCAGTGCCGAGAGCCGATGACCCTGCACACGGTGTGTGGCTCCTGTGGTTATTACCGCAGTCGCTCAGTGGTGGTTAAGGAAGACTACTAGTCTCCCCTGTGTCAATCTGACACAACTCTGCCTCTTCCCCCCTCCTAAGTCCCTGAACAACCGTTAGCCTGGTTGGTGTGTTTATTGCTGAACTCTCAGCATGGTGCACTTTAGCGACGATCCCCTTGCTTCCCTGATTCTCTATAATTCGAGACGAGACCGCCCTGCGGAGCTCGCCCGTTGGGTTTTGACCCAAGCGGAGGGGGCTTCTCCTGGGGGGCCTCCCTGGCCCATCACTTCTGCACACTGCCGAGAGGCGGAGGTGCAGTTTGCGGCGATGGAGTCGTTGGGGATTGAGATGGTCTCAGGGGAGCGCTTGGCGCAGGCCTGGGGGCGTGTGAAGGGGGTGCCGGCTTTTCTTTTTGTGCGGGGAAATGGGGAGCTTGTGTTGGAGCGGGGGATTGGTGTGGTGGGGGCCCGGCGTGGGGTGCGCAGTTTGG
>JAZAIZ010000204.1:0-11788 GCA_036230545.1 Myxococcota bacterium | reverse complement strand
CCGCCGTCATTGTCCGCGAGGTTGTAGGCGCTCTTGAGAGGGTCTGGAGAGACCTGCTGCAGGGTGGGCGGTGTCCTGTCGACCTCAAACACAGCTTGGACAGTTGGAGAAACATTCCCTGCTAAATCGGTAATTCGAGCGTTCAGGGTCAAGGTCCCATCCACCTCGCCAAAGTCAACGTCATTAAACACCACACTCGTCGCATCAGCGTCCAGGGTGACAGGCGCAGGGGAGATATTCACCCCCTCGCCCTCTGCCCCACCGGAAGGCACCAGCGCCCCTGTCAACTCCACAGTCCAGCCCTCGGTACTCTCCCCGGAAGCCACGGTGAGCCCAAGACTAAGGTCATGCTGCAGGCCAGCGCTCTCCGCGGAGCTATCCTCAACGTGGGTGTTCACATAGCGATTCGCCGAATCAAAAATAAGCGGCGTCGAACCCTCGGCCAAATCTTCGGGAGCTTCATCCTTCCAGACCGGAGAGCCCGGAGGGGTGTCGTCGATCGTAAGGGGAACCACAGCGGTGACTGCAGTAAAAGTCAAATCAGTACAGCTTGCCTGAATATCATGCGCCCCCTCCAGCAAAGGCACGTCGATCACCAACTCATCCCCTACCGCGTGGTCGTCCCAATTCACTGGTTGCCCAACAAGAACCGTATCCACCAGTAGTTGGCACGAATCGGGTAAAGGCTCGCCGGTGGACTTCAGAGTCACCGAGAACGCATTGTTCGTAAGATGGGCCCCGCTCAACGGAGATGTGATCTCCACCGGTGGTCCATCCCCCTTCACCGTCACACTCACCGCTGCACTCGTTGTGACCGCCCCCTCGCTGTCGGCGTAGCTGGCCTTCAGTACGTAATCTCCCAGAGAAAACGAAACATCCGCAAATGTATGAGAGCTAACACCAAGGGCGATGTCGTCTGGTCCCGCAAGGACCACCTCACCACTAAGGAGCGTCAGAGTCCCCGTAGAATGAGTCACTGGAGCCAGGCTGACCACCACCTCATGAAAAAAACCGGGGGTGGTGGGCTGACTATCATCCTCAACGGTCCACTCTGTACCTGCCACGGGGCTGGTAATCTCGGGCACAGGAACCGTCTTCGTTATCTCGCCTCCCTGCACCGAAACCTCAGAGCAGCTGGTGTTGTCACAAAGGGAGCTCAGATCCTGCTCATTAATGCTCGCCCGAAGAACGCTCTCTCCCTCCGGGACGGTATATCCACTAAAGATCACCCTTCCCTTCGACACCTTCCCTGTCACAGCCGACTCAGCACTGGAGGTGCTCAGCACGACTGGCGTATCCTTCTTCACCCCGTGTACAATCACCTCCACATCGATCTGGATGCCCTCTACCGAATCAACCAGGTCGTCGTCCGGGCTAAAGATCGCCCCTTGGGTCGGAGTCGCAAATGCGATGCCCTGCACGTGGTCCTCAATCTCCCCAGAGCAGGTACAGCCCTCCAGAAAGATCATCCCCAATATGGTAACTAACGAAATAAAACGTGCTGCTTTAGGTGCGGTTTTCATTGGTACCCCCTGTTGAATCCTTAAACTCCATTCGATCATCGTCGACATCCCTGTCACCCCATCCGTGGCGAAAAGAGTCAGCCATCAAATCATTTATTTATGAAGGAGACGCCTCTCCTCCAACGATCACAAGATCACGCGCAGCCAAGAGCCTGACAAACCCATCAACATCACTGGTAGCCTGCTCACGGGTTGTCTCAAAGTGCTCCAGCACTTCGTCAACAACCTCCAAAACCCGAGCCGGCTCCCGAAATCGCTCCCAGATAAACGTCCCAACCTCGTTAAGGCTCACCATTCTGCTCTGGTAGAGAATAAACGCAGTATCCTCGAGCGTTCGGCAGGCGATTTTGGGGTTCCAGACATAGACCGGGCCTTGAACTGAGCCTCTTGAACCTTCTCCCATATGCGACTCCTGTCGTTTGCTTCAGCGTGACGCGCTCATCGCGCTTTCACGAAAAAAGAAGCGGCGCGCTGCCCGCATTTAGAACTCAGGCATCACCTTCAATACGAGTTTCGCTGAAATCCGTTCCATCAAACCGAACCAGGGTGGGCTGCTCTTCAATCAGAGTGTGGAGGACGATCGGCCGAGTCCACAACCCTTCGAGGTTTTTCATCGTGTCGCGCATATAGTCATCGCGCAGATCAACCCCCTCATGCTTGTGCTTCAAAAAGAGCTCTCCCCTGTTTTCATAATTGCCGTTAACCACTTCAATGAAGGGCTGACCAAAATTAGTAAGGGATGAAAGAAGCTTCTCTTTAATGGCTTTAAATTCTTTGCTCAAAATCTCCCAGTTGTTGCTCTTCTTGTTAAAGCCGTAGTTGAACATCTTCTGCTCAAGACAAAAATCAGGTGTGAAAAATTCATCAATAAAGGTAACGTCGTTATAATGACGACGCACCTCGAAGATCTTCTCTCGACCTTTGCCCGCGCCAGTATCCCACTTTCCCCGAACCTCAAGATTGTCGCAGTCCAACCACTCTTTACCAAAGCGGCCACGGTCCCAGCGCTCTTCAATATCCCGGAAGAGCTCCAGCCCCAATTTGTAGGGGTTAATGGCGCCCGGCTGTACTCCCATGGTCCCCGAGTGGCGATCCGCGTAGCAGATCACCTCGGAATCCGTTAAGGCCTTCTGCGTCATGATCGTAGTGTGCCAATAAGACGCCCACCCTTCATTCATAATCTTCGTCTGCCCCTGAGGGGCAAAATAATAGGCTTCATCCCGAAGCATCGACAACACATCCCGCTCCCAATTCTCCATGGGCGCGTGCTCAAGCAGGAAGAGGAGTACATCCCGTTCGGGGTGCTCGGGGAAATGCAATTCGCGCTCACGATCATCCACGAGCTTTTGTTTCTGCTCCTCGATATAGTCTGTAGGGTTAATATAGCCCTTCATATACTCCCGTGACGTCTTAAGCCTGGGCACTTCTTCGAGTGCCGCATCGCGCTCAACCTCTTCAGTCTCCTCGGCGCGACGCTTGATATAGGGAGAGTGCCTGTCGATCAGGTTCTCAAGAGAGAGGCAGCGATCAATAAACTGCTCGACCTTCTCCAGACCATAGCGATCAATATAGCGCCGAATCTTGGTCCCATGGTTCGCCATCGCGTCCATCATCTTGCGATTGGTATGGGCAAAGGCGAAGTTGTTCTTAAAGAAATCAACGTGCCCATAAACATGCGCCATCACCAACTTCTGGTCCACATCAGAGTTGGAAGCCATCAAATAGGCGTAGGCGGGGTCATTGTTGATGACCAGCTCGTAAATTTTCGACAGCCCGTAGGTGTAACCTTTGGAGAGTTGCTCGTACTCCATCCCAAACTTCCAGTGCGGATAGCGGGTCGGAAAGCCTCCATAGGCCGCGATCATATTCAGCTGATCGAAAGTTACCGATTCAAAGATCGTGTCGTAAAAATCAAGCCCAAATTCACGAGCATGCTGCTCAATCTGAACTCGCGTCTCTTCCAAGTGTGCCGGTAGTGCCATTCTCGGTACACTACCCCCAACCGAAGTCCGATTCAAACGACGATTGCGTGAATAGACGACCTAATTTTACGAAGTTGTACGAATCAATGAACCACGGGGTTAAGAGATGCCACTCTCTTAAACCCCGCCTCAAGTCGACAAAGAAGAAGAACTCTTCAGGAACGAAGCCCAGAAGGGTTTAGAGATCGAATTCACCGCCAAGGGCGAACATAAAGAAAATCTGATCGTTGGAATAGGTCCCGTTCCCGAGAGGCCAGTGCTCATCCATCGGCGGATCGTTGGGTGAGGGATCGTTAAACACGACCTTGGAATTCTCAACGGTCTTAGGCAACCAATGTGCCCAGCCAAGAGCTAAATCCACATAGAGATCGTGGCCAACATCAATATGAGCCCCCGTGGTAACCCCCACCTTGTCCAGGTCGAATTGAGATGGGTTCAGACGCCCTCCCCCAATACCAGCCCTCTCATAATAGCTGCCAGCGCGTACGGTCACCGTCTCATTCACCGCGTAATCCCCGCCAACTCGAAAGCTGTAGGTGTCCCGCAGCAAAGTGTCGATCTCAATCACCGGCAAGTCGGACTCCCCAATAATCGTCTTGATGCTGATATCATCGGGTACAATCACCATCTTGTCATTTCGTTTCCAGCCCTCCCAGACATAGGCCAACTCCACCGAGCCCTTTGAATATTTCTGATTCAACGCAACGCGCAAAATGGGAGGCAGGGAGAGTTGAACTTCAATATCTTTTCCGGTCACCTCTGTTCCCAGGTTCACAAGCCCCTCCGCCGGCTCCATATCAACCTCGCCCTCCGCGCTCACATCAAAGGGCAACTGATAGGACACCGCAAAGGTGGAGTCTTTCCAGAGCTCCATGCTGAAGCCCAGAATGACATCCGGAATGAGATGATCGGCACCGGAGAGCGCGGCCTTCATGTCAAAGCGAGGATCTTCTTTATCGGTGGTCACAAGCTGACGCTTTTCATACACATTCAGCTTTAGCCCCGAGTCAACAATAACAGAGGTTCCCCCAAGGGAAGCACCCAGGCGAATCTTCTGCCAGGGCAGCTCATAGCCCAGACTGAAAACATAATGCGCCTGCAGGTTCCTTGAATAGAGAGAAGAGTAACGCTGCGACCCCTCCTCATCCCATTTTCGATTGGTTTTTGGAGGGCCCCAGATCCCGAGGCCCATGGTCAAAGAGTCGAGCCCCAGCGCTCCCAAGTTATATGCGGCGAAGATCGTGGGACTTGGACTGGGTGTTTCCTGATTCGAAGTCGAGTCAAAGCTGCGTTCGGTGCCACCGGGCCCATGCATATCCGAGGCGCGCTCGAAGGTTGCGGTGTCGAGGTTGAGATTGCCACCAATGCTGAACTGCAGCCCCTTGAGCCCCGCGAGCCCGGCGGGGTTGATATAGACCGCGGAAGGATCTCCCGGGTTTGCGATATTAGCCCCCCCACGACCATAATGACTCGCACCTTGATCCAGATTCCACATGCCCGCGCCAAACACCGGGCTCGCCAGCCCCAACACCGCCAGCGCCGAGAGGAGATTAACTCCCTTAGTTCTACCCATCATTATTGTCTCCCAATCACTTATCGTTAAAAGAGGGTTGCACAAGGGGGACAAATGCAGCAAACGCCCTCCCTGTGCAACCTCTAGCTGAACGATTAACGCGTCGAGCGGTCCTCCTGAAGGCCACCCGGACATACTTCGAAGGAGCGGACTTCCTCGAAGTCGACACGCCTGTCGCGGTGTCCGCCCCGGCCCCTGAGCTTCACATCGAAGCGCCCCCCATCACCCTCCATCTCCCCGAGGGCCCCAGCACCCGCTATTTGCAGACCTCGCCTGAGTTATCCATGAAGCGGCTGCTTGCCGAGGGGCTGCCACGTATCTATCAAATCGCGCCGGTCTTTCGAGACCGTGATTACAGCCCCCAGCACCGCCCCGAGTTTCGGCTACTGGAATGGTATCGCCGCGACGCGTCATGGATGTCCCTGCTGGAGGATTGCGAGGGGCTCCTGCGACATCTCAGCACAACCCTGGGGGGCCGAGAAGAGCTCGTCTACCAGGGACAAAAGATCAACCTGCAGCAGCCCTTTCGCCGGATCACCGTGGATGAGGCCTTTTTGGAGCACGCGGGCTTCTCCATTCTGGAGGCCCTCGATCCTGTCACCCTGCGCGGGCAGCTCGATCGCCTCAACCTGCCCCACGCCCCCGACGATCGCTGGGACGACCTCTTTCACCGCGTTTTCCTCACCCGGGTAGAGCCCGCCCTGCTTGCGGAGCCCGCTCCGCTCTTTTTGACCCATTATCCGGCGCCTTTGGGCTCTCTGGCTCGACTCTGCCCCTCCGATCCTCGGGTTGCCGAGCGGGTGGAGCTTTACGTGGGCGGCATGGAGTTGGCCAATGGCTTTGGCGAGCTGACCTGCCCCATCGAGCAGCGCTCTCGTTTCGTTCAGGAGCGTCAAAAACGGCTCGAGGCCGGAAACGCCGACTACCCTCTCGACGAGCGTTTCCTGAAAAGCCTTGAAAAATTAACAGAATCGGCGGGAATGGCCCTGGGAATCGACCGTTTGCTCATGCTCTTTCTCGACGCCACATCCATCGAAGCCGTCTGGGGCCTCCCTTGGGACACCACCTGATCCTGCCCTTCTTTTTTGGGGTTGACCATCGCCCCCTTTACCCTCCATAAGCCCACCTCCCATGACCGATAGTTCAGCCGCCACAAACAGGCAAAAGAAGCGCCGGTACCGTCAGCACGGCAACCCTTTCACCATTCGCGCCCCCGAAGGCCAACCCCCCTGGGGTGAAATCTACGGACGAGTGGCGCCCTTTGCCCTCGACATTGGTTTTGGCGAAGGAGGCTTCACCACCGACCTTGCCAGACAACACCCCGAGTGGAACGTACTTGGGCTGGAGATTAGACCCCATTTTGTTAAATGGCTCCTTGAGGCTCGGGAAGAGCACCAGCTTGATAATCTCTTTGGACTGGTCGCCAACGCCAACCTCCACCTCAATGAGCTGCTCGACGATCAAAGCGTTGAATTTGTCTCCATCAACTTTCCCGATCCCTGGTTTAAAACCAAGCACCACAAGCGTCGAGTTGTTCGCCCTGACTGGCTCACCGTCTTGTTACCCAAGTTGAAACCTGGCGCCATCATTCACGCCATGACCGACTATCAACCTGTTGGCGGGCAAATCATGGAGGTTCTTGAGGAGTGCTCCGAGCTGGAAAACCTTCTTGAACCCGGCGTCTTCGCCACCGAAACCACCACCGGAATTTACAGCGAACGAGAACTTATTCACGAAAAACGCGGCGAACCCATTTATCGAATGGCCTTTAGATATGTTCCGAGTCCCCCTTGCCCGGCAGATCTCCAACTGCTAGGAAGCGACCCAACAATTTAAAACTCTCATATTAACAGTCCTCCCTCACGACAAAAGTAGAGCCCGCGTCCCGTGGACCAGGCGTGAACGTGCGGGTGAATCGCAACGGTTAAAATGCACGAATCAAATCAATTATCAGACAAAGAAGCCCGAGAGCAGCTCCAACGACTAGAGGCCCTCTTCTCCAGCGGCGCCGGCACTACGAGTCCCTCAGCGCCTACCACTCCTCAGGAGAGCAGAGCCACCATGCCCGCGCCCATGAGCGCCGCGACGCCGCGAAAGGTGTTTGCCAATCCGCGAAAATCAATCGGACGAGCGCCTTCCGAGTTTCGTATGCGCTTGGAGCGACTACGCATCGCCCGCTCTCCAGAAGAGATCAAAGAAGCCGCAGACCACTTTCTTGAACACCATCAGCTGCCCGATGATCCTGATATTCTCCTGAAGGTTCTTCAGCACCCCGCCGAGCCGGTGCTACGCGAAGCGATGGGGCAGCTCTCCTCTCTGATGATGCAGGGACGATGGGCTGCGACCTTCATTCTTGAAGATCGACTGAACGAACTTGACTCGAGGGTCCAGGAAGACGCCACCCGCTCTTACATCGAAGGGCTCAGAGCCCAATTCCAAAGCCTGAAAAACTAATCCCCACTCCCCCCATCGCCCAATACCACGCCATCACCAGCGCTGCGGCTGTACCCAGCACTCCCAGAGTCTGGGCCAAGGCTCCCGGCTGCTTTTCAGGAAGCACCAGCCCCCCAAGAACACCCGCCGCAAAGCCCCCTAGATGAGCCGCGATATTTGCCTGCGGGCTAAAGGCCGTAAAGGCCAGAAGCGAGCATGCCGCGCCAATCTCCCGAATGCGATGGGACATAAGAAAGGCTCCCCGGCTCTTCTTCAACCCGTGACCTCCCGCCGCACCAAGAAGACCGAAGAGCCCTCCTGAGGCACCGACAGTTCGAGCCGCTTCGGAGAATTCCAGGCTGATCCCAAAACCAGCCACGGCGGTGAGCAGCCACATCAGCGCGGTCATGCCCACACCAATGCGCTCCGCCACCGCCCAGCCAAGCACCATCAGAAAGAGGGCGTTGCCACCGACGTGCCCCCAATCGGCGTGGAGACACGCCGCGGTAACATAGCGCCACCATCCCCCCCCCAGCACCTCCCCCCGGCTAAACACGCCCAACTCAAACAATGGGGAGCCGCTCCCGCTGCCGCCGACAAAATAGAAAAAGACCATCATCAAAATGGCCGAGCAAAGGGAGAATGAAAAGGCCGGCTGCCAGAGAAGCGGAACCCACTCCTCCAGCTGGAGGCGCTGCATAGCGCGCTCCTGCTCCTCCCGCAGCATCACCCCCAGGGACTCCGAGGCGGCGTCCGCATCACTGGTGGGGATATTCAAACCCCAAACCCCCGGCACCTCCCCATCCAGCCACTCCACTCGAATCTCTTGAGCCAAGAGCCAGGCGCTGGCCTGGGTAATAAAGGCCCGATCACGGGTCACCAGTAGAATCATGGGGCCAAATATGCCAATTCCCCCCCGAAAAAGGGGCCTAAGAGTCTGTTCAAGAGGTACAAAGAGGACTATAGCAGCTCTCTCCGGAGGATGCCTGAAACAAGCAATCCCCATCGTTTTCAGGGCGTTCGGCCGACAGGTCCACAACCAAGCGCGGCACGTTCCCCCTATGAAGTAATGAGGTAAGTCCCGATGTCAACCCAGCCCACACGGCAACTTGAAACCTTCCCCAACCCCAAAACCGAGCGGGATTATGAAATCGTCTTCGAATGTCCGGAGTTCACCTGCGTCTGCCCCAAGACCGGGCAACCGGATTTTGCGACGATCCAAATAAAATACACGCCCAACCAACGCTGCGTAGAGCTCAAGAGCCTCAAACTCTACCTCTGGTCCTTTCGCGACGAGGGGCACTTTCACGAGGCGGTCACCAATCAGATTCTGGATGATCTCGTGGAAGCCCTGGAGCCCCGCAAGATGACCATCGTCGGTGATTTTTATGTTCGGGGCGGCATCCGAACCATCGTCGAAGCCACCCACGCTCCCAAGGCCCTCTAAATGAGTGCCCCGATCATCGGCTCCCGCGGCTCTGACCTTGCGCTCTGGCAGGCCAATCATGTCAAAGACCTGCTCGGGGGCCAGTCCGAAATCCTGGTGATCAAAACCCGTGGGGATCGAATTCAACACCTCTCCCTGGACAAAGTTGAGGGCAAGGGGTTCTTCACTAAAGAGATCGAAGAGTCCCTCCAATCCAAAGCCATCGACGTCGCGGTCCACTCCTACAAAGACCTGCCCACCGAGCAACCCCCTGGTCTCATCATCGCGGGCGTCCCCCCACGAGCCCCTGTGGCAGATATCCTGGTCCGTCGAAAAAGCGCTGACTCCCACGAACGCCCATGGAACCTGGCGGAGGGCGCGCAGATCGGAACGAGCTCCATTAGACGCAAGGCTCAGCTGCTCTCACTCCGCCCTGATCTAAAGATGGTAGACATTCGAGGTAACGTCCCAACGCGCTTCAACAAAGTCCTTGAAGGCGAGTTGGACGCGGTGATCCTGGCAGAAGCTGGCCTCTCCAGGCTGGGCTATTTTGGTCCCGAGCACCCCTGCCACGAAGGCGTCGTGCTGGAGCGCCTCGACATCGTCGACGCATGCCCGGCCCCGGCCCAGGGCGCTCTGGCAATTCAGGTTCGCGCCGACGACCAGGCCACCCGCCAGCTCGTCGAGCAACTCACCTGCCACTCTACCGCACTGGCCGTGGAGGCGGAGCGATGGCTGCTTCGTTATTTTGGAGGCGGGTGTCACCTGCCCTTGGGAGCGTTCTGCAGTCAGCAGCATGGACAGCTTGAACTCCAGGCTTCGGTAACCTCTCCCGACGGCACAACCCGACTTCGTGCCAATGCCTCAGGAAGCTCACCCGAAGAGATCGCAACCCAGGTTTATGAAGATTTGACCCGACAGGGAGCAAAACGCTTCCTCTAAACATCTCGGTGGAGGGCCGGTGATTCCCCCTCGCCACGAAGCCCCTTGGAGAAACGACATGAAACGCGAACGCTCACGCAAACTCTACTCAAAAGCATGCGACGTCATCCCCGGAGGTGTCAGCTCTCCGGTCCGGGCATTTAAGGGCGTTGGGGGTGATCCACTCTTTCTCCAGCGCGCCGAAGGCCCCTTTGTTTTTGACGCAGACAACAATCGCTACATTGACTATGTCGGCTCATGGGGTCCTTTGATCCTCGGCCACGCCCCTGGCGCGGTGCTTGAAGCCATCCAGCGTACCGCCCGCGATGGCACCAGCTTCGGCGCCGCTACTCTCAAAGAAGTAGAGCTCGCGGAAAAAGTCAGCGAGTGTGTCCCCTCTATCGATCAAATTCGCTTCGTCAACTCCGGCACCGAAGCCACCATGAGCGCGCTGCGACTGGCCCGTGGGTTTACGGGACGAGACCTGCTGATTAAGTTCTCGGGTTGCTATCATGGACACGCGGACGCGTTCCTCTCCGACGCGGGCTCCGGGGTAGCCACCCTTGGGATCCCCGGCTCTGCCGGCGTGCCCGCTGGTGCAGCCAAAGACACCATCACCCTGCCCTACAATAACCTGGGGGCCCTTGAAGAGACGCTCCAGGAGCACGGGGACAAGGTCGCCGCCATCATCCTCGAGCCCGTTGCCTGCAATATGGGCATGGTGCTCCCCCAAGAGGGGTTTCTTAAGGGGCTGCGTGCACTATGCGACCAGTGGGGAGCGCTCTTAATCTTCGACGAGGTCATCACAGGGTTTCGACTGGGGTTAGGCGGGGCCCAGGAGCACTTCGGCATCAAGCCCGATCTGAGCACTTTTGGTAAAATTATCGGAGGCGGTCTCCCCGTGGGCGCCTACGGTGGACGCGCAGACATCATGGAAAAGATTGCTCCCACCGGACCGGTCTACCAGGCAGGCACACTCTCAGGAAACCCCCTCGCCATGGCCGCCGGACTGGCCACCCTTGAGCAATTGTCCGCACCGGGTTTTTATGAAGACCTTGAAGCTCGCTCCGCGTCGTTCGCTCGTCAGCTCAACGATGTCCTCGTAGCACGAGACAACCCAGCTTACCTGAATCGAATCGGCTCCATCTTCTACCTTTGGTTCAATCCGCGGCAGGCTGAAGGACCGCGCGACTACGCAGACATCAAGCGCGCTGACTCCGAACGCTTTAAACGCTACTTCAGATCGCTTCTCGAGCAAGGGATCTGGACCGCCCCAAGCGCCTTTGAGGTTGGGTTTATCTCAGCTGCCCACACCCAATCCATTTTGGATTCAACCGCAACCGCCATGGGCAAAGCCCTCGACGTTAGCCTCGAGGGCTAAACCACTCGGGCCTAAGCCGCCTTACGATTAGCCTCCCGCAAACGCGCACTCAGCACCCGTGCGATGTTCACGACAACCCAAGTGAAGCCGTTGCGGTATTTCTCTGCAAAAGAATGCAAGTGGCCACTGGTCAACTGCAAGAGGGTCGCGTCGCCCTTCACCCGAATGGTCGCGCTCCTGCACTCGTTTTCAATCAGAGCCATCTCACCAAAAAATTGAGGGGCGTAGAGCTCTCCAAAGAGCTCCATCTCACCATCACTCCCTCGCACCAGGATGTCGACACCGCCGTCGGCGATGACGTACATCGCGTCCCCAATATCCCCCTCATGGAAAACCACCTCCCCCTGCCTCAGAACACGGACAGTAAAGAGCTCAGCCAGAGCGGTGAGCTCTGCTCGCAAGAGATTATCAAAGAGAGGAGACTTCGAGAGAATGGCCTGTTTCAGGGCAACTTCCATAGCAACTCCATGAGCGGTGGATGGACAGTTCCCGGTTTATGCACTCTCGCAAAAAGAAGTCAATGAGCCATATTAACTGGCAACGAAGGTG
>JAZAIZ010000203.1:0-2198 GCA_036230545.1 Myxococcota bacterium | reverse complement strand
GCCATGGAGAAAAAGCGCAACCGGCCGGTGTTTATGGACTATACCGCCGATTGGTGCCTCAACTGCAAAACGAACGAGAAGCTCTTTATCGAGACCGCCGCGGTGCGTGAGGCTTTGGAAAACTCGGGGATCCTGGCCATGAAGGCTGATTGGACCAACGAAGACGAAGGCGTCACTCAATGGCTCACAGAACTCGGTCGCAGCGGCATCCCCGCCTATGTGGTCTATTATCCGGACGGGACCCGGAACCTGCTGCCGGAGGTTATCACCGAGGAGATGATCCTCGGTGCCTTAAGCGTCGCGACGCAGAAGTTCCCCCGGGAGAAGTTTCGCTCCATTGAAGAGGCGTGCTTTAGCCCCTGAAGGGACTCAGCCGGTGTAGCGCTGGGCGATGGGGAGGCGGCGGCCTTCACCAAAGGCCTTGTGGGAGACTCGCAGTCCCGGAGGGGCCTGGCGTCGCTTGTACTCGTTTCGGTTCACGAGGCGGAGAATTTCCTCTACCAGGGCGCGCTCGTTGCCGGCGGCCACGAGCTCGTCGGGGGTTTGGGCGTCATCAATGTAGCCTCGCAGGATCCCATCGAGTTGCGGGTAGGGGGGCAGCGAGTCTTCATCCTTCTGGTCGGGTCGCAGCTCGGCGGAGGGGGGCTTGGTCAGGGTCGACTCGGGGATGGGGGCCGGGGTGGTGGTGGCGTTGAGGTACTCGCAGAGGGTGTAGACGTCGGTCTTGTAGACGTCGCTGATTACTGCGAGTCCACCGCACATGTCACCGTAGAGAGTGCAGTATCCCACGGCCATTTCGCTCTTGTTGCCCGTGGTTAAAAGCAGCGCACCAAATTTGTTGGAGTAAGCCATCAAGAGTCCCCCACGAATGCGTGCCTGCAGGTTTTCTTCGGCGACGTCTGATTCCCGTCCGGCAAAGGCCGGCGCGAGGGTTTCAAGGTAGGCCGCGAACATCCCCTCGATGGGCAGGGTGTCCACTCGGATCCCCAGGCGCTTGCCCGACTCAATGGCGTCCCCTGCGGCGCCCTCGGAGGAGTAGCGAGAGGGCATGGTGATGCCCACCACGTTGTCGGGGCCAAGGGCGCGCACCGCGAGGGCGGCGGTGAGGGCGGAGTCGATGCCCCCGGACATGCCGATGACTACCTTTTTGAAGCCACATTTGCGGGCGTAATCGCGAATGCCCAGGGTGAGCGCCTGGACGGTCTCTTCACGCCAGTCGCCCGCGTTCGAAGGGGCGGGAGCGTTAATCGGGAGGAGCCGCTTGTTTTGCAGCTCCACCACGAGCCCTTCGGTCGCAAAGGCGGCTCCCTGGAGCACGACCTCACCGTCGGGGTTGACGCAGGAGGAGTTGCCGTCAAACAGGAGGCTGTCATTGCCTCCTACCTGGTTGCAGTAGATCACCGGCACTTTGTGTTTTTGTGCGTGGGCTTTAAGCATGCCCCTTCGCATCTGGGGTTTGTCGCGCTCGTAGGGGCTGGCACTGAGGTTGACGAGCAGCTCCGCTCCCGCCTGGAGGGTGGCGTCCATGGGGTCCTGCTCGTAGCGGGGAGAGCGCCAGTAGTCTTTGTCGTTCCAGATATCCTCACAGATGGTGATCCCCACGGCGACGCCCTCAAGGGTCACAACCGTGGGATCGCTCCCGGGGGTAAAGTAGCGGGCTTCGTCAAAGACGTCGTAGGTGGGGAGGAGGATCTTGCGGTGACAGGCGGTGACCACTCCCTCCTCGATGAGCACCGCGCCGTTGCTGATGCGCTCTCCCATCTGCAGGGGAGCACCGGAGGCGCTGACCACACCCCCCACGATGGCCTTGATACCCCGCACTCGATTAGCGAATTGCTGCATGGCATTGAGGGCGTCTTGTACAAATCCGGGCCGATCGAGAAGGTCTCGGGGGGGATAGCCGGTGAGGGCGAGCTCGGGGGCAACGAAAAGTTGCGCTCCCGCTTCTCTGGCCTTATGCAGATGATTGAGCAGCTCGGTGAGATTGCCCTCAAGGTCTCCGACGGTGGGATTGATCTGAGCCAGATAGAGTCGCATTTTTTCGCCAACCTCGTGTTGTTGTTGGGAGGTGTATTGGCTATTTAAGCGTAAAGATCAACGGGATTAAAGTATGACGGAAAAGACCCGCGATAAGAAGAGCGCCAAGCGCGAAGCCCAAAAACTCAGCAACCAGGCCACCGCCCTCTTCGAGGCCGGTG
>JAZAIZ010000202.1:0-21286 GCA_036230545.1 Myxococcota bacterium | reverse complement strand
GGCGATTCGAGCCAGCCAATAGCTGGCTCGAGCGAGCTCTTCCTTTTTTTGCACGCAGCCGTCGGCACTGAGCAGCTGCTCAAACACCGCCTTGGCGAGGCGAAAGTCACCGGCGCGGTAGGCCATCCAGGCTCGTCTCCAGCGTGCCTCTCCGCACATATCTCCCTTGGGAAACCTGTTCTCCGCTCGTCGATAGTAGGTAATGGCCTCCTCGTTTCGGTCCCGACGCTGAAAGGTGTCTCCTGCCCAAAAGAGGACGTCGTCTACCATGCTGTGACTCGGGAAGGCCTTAACAAACCCTTCGATGGTTTCAATTGAGCGCAGGCCATCTTGAATGGAGATCACCTTGGCGGCGATGAAGTAGGCTTTTCTTCGCAGCTCGGGGTCTTCGCAATAGGCGGTGGCCTTCAAAAGTCGATCTTCGGCTTTGGAGTAACGACGGAGCTTCCGGTGAGCCTTTCCCGCGATATAATAATAATGACACAGCTCCTCTTGTTGAAGCCCCTGCAAAGGAATGGTCATGAGAGCATCAATGGCGCGGGTGTTGCTGTGATTGTTTAAAAGACCCTCTGCCCATTTCAGCCGGTCTGCGGTGGAGAGGTGGAGATCCGGCGGTGGCGTTCGAGGGGTGGCGTGGGCGACGGGCTCTTCAACAAGCTGCCGGCGAATGGCGGCGTGCGCGAGATGTGTTTTTTGCTGCTCTGCGAAGACCTCCGCTTGAAGTTTGAGAAGAAGGCTCTGGTGGTGGGTGTCTTTGGTTAAGTCGTGAATTGTTTCAAAATAGGAAAGAAAAGCTGTGGGGGATTTCTCCCGCAGCAGCCGGGCGAGCTCCCGCCCCACGTCCGAGCGTTTGGGGTAGAGGGAGGAGAGCACCTCCTGAAAGTGGATGAGGGCTTGGGGGACATTACCATTCAGGATGGCGAGATAGGCCCTCTCTCGGTGAAGAAGGGGCGCCAGGGCCGGATCTGCGCTGGCGCGTGTCAGCTGCTCGGCAGCCGGCGCGGGTCGGGAGAGATCTCGATAGATTCTGGCCCGCACCAGGGCCGCGCTGGGGGTGTTGATGTTCTCAAGGGCCCTGATGGCTTCAGTGAAGTCCCGTTGACTTCGCAGCTCTTGGGCGAGGGTGACAAACTCGGCAGTCGGGTCGAGGGTGAGTGACGCGGGGGTCAGGGGCGCGCCCGGCGAGATGCCCAGAGGGGAGGGGAGGGTTGCCACAAGTGACAGAATCAAAAGGGTCATGGAGAACTCCCTGCTTTATGGTTTGGACTTTTGACGTGCGCGCTCCTTGCGGCGTCGACGTTCTGTGGGGGACTCGTATTCGGGGAGTTTAACAGAGAAGGGGGATGTGACCTTAACCTGGCAGGAGAGTCGGACTCCTTGGGAGATGAGAATATTACCGAGGGCACGCTGCTCTCTTCGTGAGGGGGCAGAGAGGGCGGCGCCCCCTTCGGTGATGGTAACTCGGCAGAGGTGGCAGGTGGCCATCCCCCCGCACGCGGTCTCCACCCGGAGGCCGGCGTCGGTGAGAGCCTTTAAGAGGGAGATGTCCCGTTGAGCGTCGATGGTCTCTTCGTCGACCCGGAGCGTGATACTGCTGGCTGCTTCCATAATCCTTCTTGTAGTCAAAAAAAGCTTCCGAGCCAATGCTCTCTCACGGAGCAAGGGGAAGAGCTGTTGCCGAAGGGCGATTTGTTTTGATGCAAGCGGTTCAGATGGAGGGCTTTAGTCCAGGTAGCCCAAAGCGCGCAGGGACTCCAGGTCCTGAGCGTAGGCTGGCCGGGGTTGGTACTCGTAGCTGGTGTTTAGATACTGTTGAATCTGCCTCTTGAGCTCGGCGCTCTCCGGGGTTTTTGGGGAAAGGGGGCGGAGCTCCTTAGGATCTGCCCGGGTGTTGTAGAACTCGCTCTTGCCCTTTTTCATGGGGTAGGTGGGAAACTGACGCACATTTTTTCGGTGCATGATTAAGGTGGAGTCCGCTGAGCGCACTGAGATCAATTGGGCGTTCATATGCTCACTGAACACAAAGGTGCGTCCAAGGGCGCGGCCCCGCGCCATCTCCGCCAGATCCCGGCCTCGCATGCGGGGCCATTGAGGGGTGTTGGTTGCCTGTAAAATGGTTGGGGCGATGTCGATGGTTTGCACGAGGCCCTCGATGGTGGCTGGCGACTGGCTGGGGATATAGGCGATTAAGGGAACATGAACCGTTTCTCGGTAGAGACCTCCATGGTGAAAGTAGAGCTCGTGCTCTCCGAGGTTTTCGCCGTGGTCGGAGGTGACAAAATAGGCGGTGTCGCTCCCGTGTCCGCGTCGGTCCAAACCGTCCAGCAGGAGCCCCATGCCCGCGTCGGCGTGTTCGATCTCCGAGATATAACGTTTGATGAGAGGGCGGGTGGTCTTGAACTGCCGCATCGCCCATCGAAACCAGCGATTGTTCTTTTGAAAGCCTGGGGCGGCTTGACGAACTCGCTTCATGGGCTTCGCGTCGATGCGGTGTCCCGGGGTGGGGTGAGGAGCGGTGGAGAGGTGGTAGGGGGCGTGCGGATCTACGAGGTGCACCCAGAGAAAGAATTTGTCGTTGTAGTTCAGGTCGTCCACGAGACTCAGGGCGTGTTCTACGGCCTCGATGGAGTCACGCTGGTTGCGCTTTGCCGAAATGATGTGGTCAAAGCCCTGGCCCAGGTTGGAGGTCTCCTGGTTGAGATGCGGAAAGCTCATCACTGCCAGGGTGCGATAACCTCGGCGCTGCATGGCCATGGCGAGGGTGGGCAGTCCGTCCTGAATGCCCGATTGGTTGTCGTAGACGCCGTGGTCCTTTGGGAAGAGGGAGGTCATGATTGAGGCGTGGGAGGGGTTGGTGAGCATCGAGGTCGCGTAGCAGTTTTTAAAGAGCCACCCCTCTTTCGCGAGCTGGTTGAGGTTGGGGGTGTTGGCGGGACCGCCGTAGGCGGAGAGGTAGTCGGCTCGGAGGGTGTCAATGGTGACCAGGACTACATTGGGCGAGGGATCGTCGCTTACCTCCTGAAACGCTTCTTTGGTGAACTCGATCACTGGAGTATCAACCAATGAGGTCGATGCCTCGGGGACGCCGCCTCCCTCCAAAAAGAGAAGCGCTAACCCAACCACCCACACCTTGTGCCGCTCTTGCATCGAATGACCCCCCGGCTTGTAGTATCGCCGGTCAGATCTTTCTGGGCTAGTTTTAGGCAGAATTTATGGGAAGGGTCGGGGCTGGGGACTTATTTGCGTTGAAGAAATTGACCGGAGAGGAGGTATCCGACACGATCTCCGAGCTTGCCGAGATCTTTGAGGGTAAAGATGGCCAACGTTACGATGGCGATAATCAGGAGTTCACCGGTGTTTAACATTATGCATCAAACCCTATCTGAAAGACATGGCTGTTGAGGCGCTTGTTGGTGAAGTCGATGATACCGATGTTCAGCTCGTAGACGAGCTTGATGAAGCCAGCCTGAACATGGAGCCCCGTTGCGATGCGCTTAAACGTGTTGTCTGCCAACTTCATTCGTCGGTAGGTGTAGAGAGAGCCCTCATCGCCGCCTCCCTGGTCACGGGTGTCGTAGGGGGTGGCGTCGATGACGTCCGAGGTGGCGTCCATGGCCATCATTCCCAGAGCAATGTAGGGGTCAACCCGAACCATGTCATTGATGCCGATGGGGATGGAGATCAAGAGGTCGGCTTCGGCGGTGGTGATGACAAAGTCGCTGGTCCCAAAAAGGGTCGATGCGGCCCCGCGCAGCGCGATGCTGGGAAACCAGCGCCAGTAGGACTCGTGGAGTGCGATCTTGGCGTCAGCTCCCACCATAAAGATGTCGCTGAAGGCGAGGTAGGTGCCTTGAATTCCGATCTCGGTGGAGAGCGGGAGTCCCTTGCGGACGTGGACAGAAGGGGTCCACAACACCTCCGGCAGCTTGCGGTCCCGAATGGCGCCTTCGAAGATGGGCGCGCCGGGCTGGCCCTGCCAGTAGGACTCGTTGATGGAGATGTTGGCGTGTCCGGTGCCCACGAAGAACTCAAAGCCGCTCACTCCGAGGGTCTCGGCGGGCTGGAGGGGCCGTGAAGAGAGCGCGAGCGCCAGCTCGGAGGTGAGCAGTCGAAAGCGGTTGTTGGCGGGATCGTTCACAGCGTCTGAGCCGGGTCTTCCCAGGCCTCTTAGCTGAATATCGTATCGGTTGGCCCAGGCGTCGCTGGTTGAGAGCAGCGTAGCCCCCACCAACGTGCAAAGGGACAGAATTGTAAGCGCTTGTTGAAGTGGCGTCTTTTTCACCGTTCCATCTTTCCTTATGAGGGTGACCGCGGAGAGTCGTCGGCAGGACTATCGGTCTCCCACCTCATCCTGTCAACTGCTTGACTGCTCCATCTGTGCAAATGCTTCATGCAGCCCGATTAAACTTCCCAGGTCATGCGCATCCAGCGGAAGCTCTGGTAGCATAATTAGGGGAATTGTAGCCAGCGCCTCACGAATTTTCTTCGCGGCCTCATGGTCGAGCCAGGCCTGGTGAGCTTCCGCCCTCAGCGCGGCCTCCAGGGTGCGGAGCTCGGCCGGGGCCATTTCTGCCTGGAGGGCCTCCACAACCGTCGGGACATCCTCAAGGGAGTATCCCGTTGAGTGAAGTCGGTTGATCACCACCGCCTTCGCCCTGTACCCGCTCTCGCTGAGCTCATGGTGAAAACGCAGCATCGCTGCTCGCTGGTTTTGATGGGGGGAGGTCACCAGGGTAAAGGCGGTCACGTCCGAGCGCAGCAGCTCTCTCACCTCGTGATAGCGCTCCCGAAAGCCCTCAAACATGCTGGAGAGCGCGATGAGAAACTCGGCAAGCTCTCTCAGGGTCTCTCCCCCCGCCAACTTTCCCAGGGTGCGGTGCAGCAGGTTGCCGCTGACATCCAGCATCCGGAGGGAGACCTTTCCGGCCACGCTGTAGGGCTTGATGAGCCATTGCAACGACTCGTGCTCCAGAAAGTCGATCATCTTTCCTGGGGCGTCGAGAAAGTCGATAGCGTTTTGTGAGGGTGGGGTGTCCAGAACGATGAGATCGTATTGCCCCGATTGCACCACTTCGTAGAGCTTCTCGACCGCCGCGTACTCCTGGGCCCCCGCGATGGCCGTAGAGAGCTGGGTGTAAAAACGGTTGTTGAGGATGTTGTTCTGAGCGTCCGGGGAGGAGTGCAGTCGGCTGATGACACCGTCAAAGGTCTGCTTGACGTCGGGCATCATAACCCAGAGCGGGGCTCTTAGCTCAAACCCATAGGGTTCGAAGAGCTCCGGCTCCACCTGCCTCTCGGTGTTGCCGATGTCCTTCAGACCCAGCGCGTCCGCGAGTCGTCTCGCGGGATCAATGGTCATCACCAGGGTCTTGAGCCCGTGGTGAGCCGCGGCTACCGCGATGGTGGCAGACACGGTTGTCTTCCCCACCCCACCGGTGCCCAGGCAGGCGACGAGCTTATGCCCTTCCCAGATGCGACTCATGGTTGACTCTCCTGCTGGGGGAGGGAGCTTCCTATGATCTCGGCGAGCGCCTCAATGTGGTTTTTATCGAAGCGCTCTTTGATCATCAGACGCGGGAGTCGAAGCGCGTTTTCCAAGAGCGCAGGGGGCAACTGAGTGAGGTGCTCTTCACCGGTGCGGCGTTTTTGTTCGCGAAGCTGCAGGGTCTCCGCCGCCGCCTCAAAGAGGGATTGGGGGGTTGCCTTCAGCTCGAGGGGCCGAAGTGCTTCGGCGGGGACTTCTTCCATTGCCTGATTAATGAAGGCTTCGTTCACTCGGATCCCAAGGTCGCCCTTGGCCACCTCGTAGAGTTCTCTTGCTTCGGTGACGGGCATCTCTTCAGGGAGGGTCACCAGGTGCAGGCAGCAGCGGCGGGGGTCGGTGAGCAATTCGCGAATGATACGGGCGTTCTCCCGCATAGCGCCGGGGGGCACGGCCTTCTCCACAGCCCCTGGGGTGCGCAGCATGGAGATGGCGTGTCCGGTGGCCGGGGCATCAAGGATGATAACATCAAAGCGCCGCCGCCCCTTCACCTGCTCTTGCTCGTGGTACCAGAGCTTCCCCAGAATCACCATCTCCCCAAGGGAGGGGATCATCCTGAGAAAGTGCCGAACGAAACGATTTTGAAAAACAATCTTGTAGATGGACTCAAAGCGAACAACCAGCATGGCGTATTCGCGGATGGCATCCTGGGGGTTGATGTCGACGACGTAGAGGTTTTCCAGCACCTCGCGCATCTCAAACCCTACTGGAGCCGCGCCGAGCAGTGCCGTGATTTGATCCCGGCCATTGGCTTCTGCGAGCAACACTCGCTTCCCTCGTCGGGCTTCCGCCATCGCGAGGGCTGTAGCCACTGCGCTCTTGCCCACCCCTCCCTTGCCGGTCACGATCCGAAGACGCGGCTCGCCTTCAGGGGGCGAGGAGGAAGGTACTGCGTCGCTCATACTCTTATTCTATGCCTTGGAGGGCCTCTAATGTCGAGCGTTTCGATGCCTCCGGGAGCCTGAGCTCCGCTGCGGAACCAGCGGCCCCTCAGTCGGGCATCTTACGGTAGACCCCGGTGACTACGCCCATGATCTGAACATCACGGAAATCGTCCTGGCGAACGTAGATAGGTTCCATGGTGTCGTTGGCAGGCTGGAGGCGGATGCGGTCTCCCTCGGGGTAGTAGCGCTTGCAGGTGGCTTCGTTGTCGATGATCACCACGATGATCTCCCCGGCGTTGGCCGTGGGGCGCTTTTGGACGAAGATATAATCCCCGTCAAAGATGCCGTCTTTGATCATGGAGTCTCCCACAATCTTGAGCGCGAAGACCTTGCGACCGTCTCCCACCATGAAGGAGTCCACCGTGAGGCTGCCCTCGGCGTGCTCTTCAGCGAGGATGGGCTCGCCAGCTGCACATCGGCCCAGGATCGGAATGGAGATGGTCCCGCCGCTCTGGGGGAGGATGGCTCGCACTGCGTTGGAAACCGGCTGACCGTCGTTGGAGCCCGCACCGGGCCGCGTGGGGAGCAGTGTGCGGGATTTGTTGCCGCGTTGGGTGAGGTAGCCTTTGCGCTTGAGGGCCTTCAGGTGATCTGCGACGCCATTGGTGGAGCGAATCCCCAGATGCTCTCCGATCTCACGGATGGTGGGGGGATAGCCCCATTCTTCAATCCGGCTCTCAATGAAGGTGTAGACTTCCTGCTGACGAGGGGTGAGTTCTGGTACATCGGTCATAAACATCTCCAAGGCTGGTTTTTACCATCGCTGAAAATATGTATACCTGAACGGGCGAACAGTTGTCAATTTTAGTGAAAACTCAGCGAATTCGCAGATCCCAGAGCTCGTGGCTGGTGGCTGAGAAGGCCTCGCGCCCCTTACGTTTGTAAGCGTTCATCAGCAGGGTGCGGGCAGCCTCCTCCACCTCAATGACCAAGGGGTAGCTGTTGAAGGTGATCTGCCGGTGGCGTCGGTCCACGTGCAGGGCCAGGTAGCCCTCTCGGGTGGTGATCTGAATGGCGGTCCAGTCCTGTGCGTAGTGGGTGTGGCGGTCGATTTCCTTTAATTTCATGTGGTCCATCAGCCCCCCAAGGAGCACCTCCAGATAAAGCGGCTGGGCGTAGCGGGTGTCGTCGATCTCATCGTAAAACTCAAGGAGCGTGATGGGGCGTTGATAGCAGTCCTCCCGGTAGAGTTGCAGGGGGCTCGCGAATTGGTCGGCTCCATGTCGGGCGCAGGTCTCGGGGGCTTTGGTGAGCTCGATCCAGTCGCTCTCGTAGCGGTGTAGCTTCATGAAGTGCGAGTAGTAGCGGTTGTGTCGGCGATGCCACTGGACAAGGGGCAGCTTCATCTCCGCCGCGACCTCTTGAAAAATAGCTGAGGTGGGTCCGTGAACCGCGCAAAATCCACGACCTTCGGGTCTGAGCATCTCAAGGCCTCGGGAGAGAAAGAGCTCAAAGCACTCCCGGTTGCTCATGGGGTCGGTCAAGAAGACGTCAAAGGCTCCCCGCAGCTCCAGGGGCACTGGATCACGAAGATCCAAATCTCTGACGCTGAGGCTGAGCTCGAACTCTTTCGCTGTGTCTCCCAGGAACTTCAGCAGGTACTCATCGATATCACAGGAGAGGACCTCATGACCGAGGGCGGCGAGGCCGATGGACACCAGATCGTCATCTCCAACGCACACCACGCGTTGTACCCCGACTTTCTCGGCGTCCCCCACCAGCAGGGCCCGTCGCAGGGCGGTCTCCGGGAGCACCGGACATTGACCCAGCACCATATAGAATTGTTTTCGTCGGGCGTGGGCGGCGAGGATGAGCTCGTAGGCCCGGAGCTCTCGAGGTGAGAGGGTGTGTTGATAACTCGCCAGGTAGAGGTGATCAAAACGTCGAAGTCGCTCTCGAAGGATGTCGTCGGTGGTGGCCGGGCCCTCCACTAGAAGATCCTCCTGTGAGAGCCGTGTCAGCAGGGTGGGGTCGTCTACCGGATGGCCGAGGGCCAGGGCCTGCAGCGATTGGAGATCACGAAAGGAGAGCTCGGTTTGGCTGCCGGTGGGGATGTGTAGCAGGTTGGATTTTTTCCGACCGATGCTGATGACGTATCCGTTTTTGAGATGAACCATCGGGTCTCCTAGGCAAAAAGAGTCTCGGTGCCCCACCAGTGGGGTCGCGTGGGGCGAACCCGGGTGGTGGGGGTTCCCAGGGCTTGGAGAATCAGGACCAGAGCGGCCCACTCAAGGGATTGGTCGTAGGGAAGAAAGGTCAGCAGCATGTGGCCGGTGTGGCGGCGGCATTCCAGAATGAGGCCGTTTCCTTCCACATCACCCCAGCGCAGAATTAAACGCTCTCCCTCCACGTGGTGATGTCGGAACGCTTCGGGGTGGGGGGAGATCTGACTGAGGCTCTCCGCCAGCTCACTGAGGGCCTGCGCGCTCAGACGCTCCGGCAGGAGCCCGTCGATGTCGAGGGTAAAGTAGGGCTGACTGCGGTTGATCTCCGCGTCGCTCGCAGGAGGCGGCTCGCTCAACAGGGTGGCGGCGCTTGGGCGCTTGAAGATCGCGATGTCCCCGCCGCCGTCGGCGACGATGCCCCCGGGCAGGAGCCAGTGTTGAACGTCACGGTGATAGCGCTCAAGGGGCCAGGGGTTTTGATTGAGGAGGCGGGCCAGGGCACCATCCCAGGGATCTCGGACCTGCACGATGATCTCCGCCCCTGGGCGGGTGACGGCAAGCGCGCGCTCCAGTGCCTCCCGGGTGTGGACCGAGTGAGACGCGGTGATAAGAGCGCAGTCGCAATCAGCGAGCGTTGTGGTGTCGGCGTTGAGGTGTAGAGGCCTGGTGGTGGGGTCTCGCTGAAGCTCTTCTTTGAGCCACGTGTCTGAGCCGGGGCCGGTGGAACCCACCCACACCTCAGCGGAGTCACTCAAAATCAGGGAGAGCCCGCCGACGTCACTGTCGAGATAAATGCGCGAGGGAGAGGTGGACTCGATGATCTGAGCCGTTCGGAGCAGCGAGCTTGGGAGCGTTGGTCGCTCATGCAGGGGGCTGAAGGAGAGGGGTCTGCGACTCTGCGCCAACTGCAGCCTGCGCAGTCGATGGGGCTCGGTGGTTAGCGCGCCGGGAACCCAGCCGTTATACGCCTTGTCGAGCTCTTGAAGTGTCTCAAGGGTGTGCTGTGAATGGGCCTCCGGGACTGTCCCGGGGAGAGAGGATTCACGAAGCGAGGCAGGGATGAAGCCGCTCTTCAGCGCCTTGGTCTGGTCTGGGGTGAGGTCTTCGAGAACTTCAAAGCCCCGGTCGGGAGAGTAGGCGGTGATGGCACGATTCCAAACCGTCAGTTCAGGGAAGCCGTGTGTGTTGAGCATGGTGTTTGTCACTTAAGTTCATTCCGATGGGTGATCAAGGATAAAGGAGGAGGGGCGGGACGTGAAGGGCATTGCAGGGACTGTGGGCGCACGCTTTGATGTTCCACCAGCTCACAGATTTTTTCAAAGGCCGCCCAAGTGGCTTCTTCGCCGGAGCACGTCGCAAGATCGATAAAGAGTGTGCCGGTCTCTGGCCAGCTGTGCAGCGTGATGTGAGACTCCGCAAGGACCGCGGCGCCTGTTAGCCCTTGGGGAGAGAAGGGGTGGATATAGGTGTGGAGAATGGTGAAGCTTCCGGCGTCAGCGGCCGCTTTGAGCACCTCCTCAAAAAAGTCGGGGCTGTTGATTTGTTTTGCGTTGCACCCTTCAAAGGTGGCCAGGATCACCGAGACGTTCATGGGACCACTTACACCGGGGTCCCTTGGAGTGGTTAGCTAATTATCGAAAGGCGGCGGTGATGGCATAGAGGCACTTGTCCAGCCACGCGTCGTTGTTGGCACTTTGGGCATTCAAGGCGTCTTGAAAATACCCGACTCGATTGTAAAACTCCACGCGCCTCCAGAAGAAATCATCCACGGGACAGGCAGAATAATGGGTGAGAATCTCCTTTAAGCGCGGTGCCCCATAATAATAGAGGAGCAGGCGCATGTCCCAGGCGGGGTCGCCGATTCCGCCGTCGTCGAAGTCGATAATGCCGGAGATTTGATTGGTGGCGTCGTCCAGGAGAATGTGAGCGGGCTCCAGATCTCCATGGATAAAGACCGCCTCGATGGGGTTGGCCTCCAGCGCGGCGAGAAATTGATCAAACTCCGACTGGATTCGATTGCTTAATTTGCTGGGCAGAAAGGGGAGTACGTCCTCGCGACATTGGGAGGCGAGCTCCACGCATTCGGTGAGCCATGGGCTCTCTACCGCGTCGGGAAACTCCTGGCGTAGCCGGGTGAGGGGGAAGCTGTGGAGCTCGGTTAAAAAGGCACCGAGCTGTGCGCAGAGTTCCTGGGGGTGGGGGTGCTGCTCAAGCCTGGTCGCCTCCAGTGGGTTGCCGGGGATTTTGGGGTACCCCACAAAGGGGACGCCCCGCCAGTCACCTTGCAGCTCATAGGAGGGCGTGGGCAGGGCGAGGTGGGCACCAAGCTCCAGAATGATGGGCTTAATGGCCTCTAATTCGGCGGCGCTCTCCATGGATTTGGGAAAGCGAAAGACCAGCCCGTCGGGGGTCTCAAAGCTCCAATTGGCCCAACCCTCCCCCAGGGGAGAGACCGAATCGATGGAGAGGTGGGGGAAGCTGGCCTGAATGGCTGAGAGGCAGGTGGAGGTTTCCATAAAACAACTTTCTAGAGGAGATGAAGGGGGTGCCAGAAAAATGTGGCGTCTACTACGTTATAGAGGTCTTCGCCAAACAGACGTGCAGGATCAAGGGATGAAAACCTGAAAGGTTCATCTGCGTTGGGAGTTGAAGGTGCGCGTCTTCGAGCCCGGAGGCTTCCATGCGCTTGAATGTTGAACTGTCCCTGGAGGTGTCCGTAAATCTCAGAGGCGATGTAGCGAAAGGCATAATCAGGATCCGAGTGTGGCCCTGCTTGAAGCAGCGCGTGGGGAGACCAGCTTGAGATATGCCAGTGCCGCTCTGCTCCGGGAAAGACGAGTTCAATCTGAAGGCTGGCTCTGCGATCCCAAAGCGTTCGCAGGGGGCCGGTGAGGCGCGGGGTTAGCTGGGCGTTCAGTTGCGCCGGCAAGACTTCCTCCATGAGCTGCGCGAGGGTCGTCTCCATGGCCTCCTCTGAAAAGTGCAGAGGGTTGGTGTCGATCAGAGGGGGAGGGGGGTGCGCCACGGGGTCGAAATGAATGCGGTGCGTGTCGTCTTGAAGGGTTCGGGCGCAGGGGGAGGTGATGGTTTTTAGGGCGCCGTCGCTGAGCTCGACTCCTTCGCCGGGGTTGAGCAGGAGCCCCCTTACCTCGGGGGCCACCTGATGAAGGTCTTGAATAAAGCGCTCCCGGCTTACCGGAAAGGTCCTGGGGTTGGCCCACTCCATGCGACCTTCAAGGCGTTGCCCTGAGGAGGAGGGGATGATGGTGTGGGCGTGACTTGAGATGGCCGCCTCAAGGAGCCGCTCGTAGCGCTCTCTGGGAAATGCTTCTTCGCTGGTCCACAACTCGCCATACTCAAGGAGCGGGTTGAAAGGACACAGGACCACATCCAGGGCTTTGCCGAGGTGCTCAAAGACGTTGCGCGCCATGGTGTGGTTGGTGGCGGTGTCCACCTGATTCCAGGCGCTGCCGGTGGAGTCGGAGAAGACAGCTCCCACCTCGTCGTCGTCTCGGGAGCCCGTGGGCAGCACTTGAAGGCCTCCGATCTTAAAGGGAAGCCCCGGTTCGATAGGCTGAAGTCGTGAGAATCCAAGGGCTCCGAGGGCAGAGGCCAGCTCCGGATCACGGGGCAGGTAGACGGTGATGTTGCGCGGCAGCTGCATCATGGAGCGTCGGTCAAAATGATCGGCGTGGCCATGGGAGAGGAGCACCCCGTCGATGGGGGGGAGCTTCTCTGGAAAGACCTCCCGGGCAGGGCAGGAGACCGTCTGCTCATTCTCAAAGGGGTCAAAGAAGACCGGGTCCATTAAAAGGGTAGCGCCCTCACCTTCGACAAGGAGAGAGGCGTGCCCAAGCAGGGTGATTCTCATGGGGGCCTTTGTGATTAGAGGGCGTCGTCCAGCTCGGTGTCGTCGCCGAAGTAGGCGTTGTAGGTGGCGCGCTCCATGATGTAGGTGGCTTCTTTTTCCGGATCGACTCCGGCCACCTCCTGCCAGAGATCAAAGCCGTTCTCCACGAGGGTGGCGTGGATGTCTTCGGGGACAGGGACGTCGGCGTAAAAATAAATCTCATCCTCCCCAGTGCACTCAAAATAGGCTCTCAGGAGTTGCTCAATGCCGTCTCTTAAGACCTCGAGGTCGAGTGTGTCGGTGGTGGGGATAACGAAGAGAAAGGGCGGGCCTGCATAACTGACCCAACCGATGAAGGCGATCTCAGGGCCGGTGGGGTTTTGCCCGTCTGTGGGAAAGGCTCTCCACATCAGCAGAGAATAATTTTCCTGCAGCAGGCGCTCCAGCTTCTCGCGGTCGGGGGCTTCTTCGAGGTGGGCGCTGGTGTACACGTCCGGAGCCTGAAATAGATTAACGAGGGTGTCGACTTCGTTGGTGTTGATGCGTTGAAGCCGGGAGGTTGACCCGTTCATAACTTCAACGGTTTGCTCCAGCTTGTCGAGGTTAACGTTGTCTTTCGTAAATCTCATCCTCAACACCTTTTGTGAGCCGAAGGTGATGGCCTGCTCGCCATTGATTCCCTGAGGTCTCGACGATAGGGTCACCCCGTGCTTGTTGTGGTCGCTGCGACCAACACAAAAATGCCATGAAACTTTCTCGAAAGCCAGATTCAATGCGCAGGATTCGTGGACCCAGGCTCGAAGTTGACACCCCCGGCGAGGCGGAGCTCGATTGGGTTTTTTCCGTGCTTCAGGACGAGGCGGTTTACCTCCCCTTAAGCCTGGCTCGAGCACCTTCCCGAGAAGAGTTTGACGCGGGGGCGCTCTACCTCGTTGAGGGGGAAGGGAGGGGCGTCGAGGCCCTTCGCTTTCATATCGTTCGCCTCTACGAGACCTCAGAGCCCTGGGGTTTTTTTCTGGAGTATGGGTGGGAGGGTGCCTTTGATACCACCCGGGAGTTTGATCTCGTCGCGTCCCCCTCCGGTGAGCGGAGCCTCGCTCTCTTGCTGGAGGCGCACGTTATTGGGGCGCAATACCTCTTCCTCAATGGCCTCGCCCGGCGTCTACGCTGGAGGGTGAAGGCTCCTGAGAATCGCCCGCCCCGCTGGTACGGGCGCCTCGGCGCACGTCACATCGGGGCCATGACCGAGCCGCACCCGGTCACCGGGGAGCTTTTGTCCAAGCACGTCTACGAGATGACCCATGGGGAGTTTAACGAGCTCCTTAAGGGGCAGGGCTTGGATCCTGAAGCGGACTTTGGGGAGAGCGGCAAACCCGTTTGGGATTTGCTCAGGCGCTAGGCGCATTCTGCCCGGCCTGAGCGAAGCGAAGGACATCGCCAAAGGTCTCTATTTCCGAGAGGGCCTCGGGAGGAACTCGGATCTTAAGCAGGTCTTCCACCAGCAGGATGAGCTCCAGCCCATGCATGGAGTTGATTCCCAGGTCTCTTTGCAGGTGTGTTGCTTGGGTGATCTCGGCTTCGTCGTCGCTCTCTGCGATCTCTGCCACAATCTTTCGCAGCTCCAGCTCCAGCTTGTTCATGGTCGCGCGTCCCTGTCCCCGGGGCGTTGAATTCCCCTAAGCAGTACGGCAGTGGCAAACCCTTCGGGAGAAGTGTCCAGCACCAGCGCGTGTTGATTGGTTTCATGGACCTTCCTGGCCCCCGCCGCAAGCCCGAGGGCTCCCCCCGCTCCCAGGGTGTCTCCCGCGGTGGTCGAGATGGTGATGACTGTGGCGTTTGGCAGTGAGGGGGTTATGGGCCGAGAGACCAGCACCCAGGGGATCTCTCCTGGGGGGAGCGAGGCCTCTTTGAGGATCTGCAGGGTCACCCGGGCCAGCGCTTGCTCTGGCTCCCGTGGGACAAACGCGGAGGCGTGGCCGAGGACTTCGCAGAGGGCTCCTTCGGGGTTTGTGCGCAACACAACGAGCCCGGCTCCCTCAGCGAGGGGCTCGGGTCGCAGTCCCGTCGCGCGGTGGGCTCTCCAGAGGCCTTCCGACCACGCCGAGACCCCACCGGCGAGGATAGAGTCCGCCTGGCCAGTGGAGATGAGGGAGGCTGCATGGGTGATAGCGTTCAGGCCCGAGCAGTCACCGTCGGAGAGGGTGGCGCTGTAGCCGGTGACGCCCAGTCGCATAAGCAGCCATGAGAGGGCGCTGTTGCCGGTGGAGTGCGGAACCCCCCCGGGGTTGATCATCCGAATCCCATCGGATTGAAGCTTTTGAGCGATAACATCGCCGGTTTCGTAACTCGGTTGCGCCACCCCCAGCACCCCGCCGCAGGAGGAGGGCCCGAGGTCGGGCCAGTGGGGCAGCCCCATTTTCGTGGCCACCCCAAGGAGCAGGCTAGTAGGATCTGCGTGTCGAAGCCCTTTGCGCCCGAGCAGCTCTCGGGGCTCAAATGAGAGCCTTGGGTTGTGAAAAGGGACCCTGTTAAACAGGGCTTCCAGGCACTCGGTTTTGTCCAGGGAGCCGTTCATCACCAGGGCCACATCGGTGACGTACACCGGTCTTTCGGGGGGCTCCGGCGCGCCATGCCCAGGTCGGCTCAGGGCGAGCACCGAGTTCACGCCCCCAAAGCCAAAGCTGTTGGAGAGGGCCACGTTGATGGGGCGTGTGTTTGAGGGCTTGAGCTTCAAGTTTAAGGTTGGGTCCGGCTCATCCAGGCCCCGGGTGGGGGGGGCACTTTGTTGCCTGAGCACCTCGGTGGTGATGACCGCCTCGATGGCGCTGGCGGCCCCCATGCAGTGCCCGAGGTTGCCCTTGATGGAGGTGGTGAGGGGTTGCCTTGAAGTGGGGCCAAAGAGCCGCGCGATGGCCTGCGCCTCGGCCGCGTCGTTGAGGGGCGTGCCGGTCCCGTGCCCGTTGATGTACTGAACGTCTTTGGGAGCGAGGCCCCCTCTTCTCAGAGCCCGAGCCATGGCCAACTCAGCCCCCAGGCCCTCAGGGTGGGGGGCCACCAGGCTGAAGGCGTCGTTGGAGCTGCCACAGGCGAGCAGCTCGGCAAAAACTGGTGCGCCCCGGGCGGTGGCGCTCTCAAGGGACTCGAGCAGGAGCATTCCGGCCCCCTCTCCCATCACCAGCCCATCCCGGTGAGCGTGAAAGGGGCGGCAGCGCTCGCTGAGCAGTCGAAGCTGATGAAAGGCGATATAGGCGGGGGGAGAGAGCTCTTCGGCTCCTCCCACCAGGGCCCAGGGGACTCTGCCTTGCCTGATGGCCATCAGCCCGGCCCCAATGGCGTGGTTTCCGGCGCAGGCGTTTACAAAACAATGAACTGGACCGTGGAGTCCAAGGGCCTCCGCGATGGCGGCGCTGCGGGCACTGTGGGACTCCCGCAGAATAAAGGACGCTTGCGGACTGTAGTCACTCAGGGCTCCCCGGAAGGTCGCAGGGGGGCCGTAAAGAATGTTGAGAAAGAGCCCCCCTGGGATGTGCCTGGGTTCGAGCCTTGCTTCGTTCAGGGCGTCTCGAGCTGCTGCTTGGGCCATGGCGACCGCGCGCATGGGGGAGGGGGGCAGCATTTCGGAGGCGATGTGTCCGGTGTGATGATGGGTGAGGTCCGGATGAAAAAAGTCAGGGTTGGGCCGCAGGGTGGATCTTTGGGCGAGCAGGTGTTGGAAGACTGTCGAGACATAGCTCTGCTGTGGGGATGAAGTGGAGCGGGGAAACGCCGTTTGGAGTCCCCGTCCGGTGATGACAACGCGATGTGTGGTCATGGGAGTGAGCTTGTACTCTGTTCTTGTTGGTTATGGCTACTTTCAAGAGGGGGTGACGGTTGAATCCGCATGGTTGCGGCGAATTCCCAAGATGGATTATGGTGCAGTGACTTGCATCGCTTCATAAAAAATGACCGTTGAATCATAATAATACAACCGCGTTTTCAGGGAGCGGTGTACAACCCTGGTGTGGGTGGAGATGCACTGCACCCGAGCAATCTTGAAGGAGACGACCATGAGTTCATCTGGTGGAGTAGGAAGCCCCCCCGTTGTGCACGATCAGGGGATGATAGAGTTTGCCGGAGAGACCTTTGACCCGCGGGTTGCCAGCGAGCTTGAGCAGGTGACGTCTCAAATCAGCGCATCTCAACTTGAAACTCTCAAGGATGAACTCAAAGCGTGGAACCTCGTTCTTGAAGGTGACCACTTTGTGGAGGAGCAGGATTATTCTGCGGTGATCGGCGGCCCCAAGGAGAGTGATGAAGGGGACGCGTTGAGCCAGGAGCTTCGAGCAGAGGTTTATGAAAAGAACAATTGGATCTGCCCCCAGGGAAACTCTACGCGAGAGGCTTACGCTTCTGCCTCCCAGGAGCAGGGGTTTCAGGACTCTACGAGGCTCGCTAAGGAGTATTTTGAGAACCCCACCGAGGAAAACAAAGGTGCATTTATCAAGCAGTTCTTTGATTATACCGACGGCAAAGTTAACGTTCACGAGCTGCTCTTTTTGGTCTTTAAGGAGTCCATTCAGGAAACCAACAACGACAAGACCTATTTTCTCAAAAAACTTAAAGAGTACAACGATATGGGAGACGACATCTCGTCCTATCTGCGGGAGTTGGTGGATGCTTCCCAGGAGTTGACCGAAAAGACGGACGGCATGAAAGCCGACGCAGCACAAAAAGAGAAGGTGTCTGTGGACGTGAAGGAGTTTGACCTGTCGACTCTCAATAAAGACGGGCATCTGGTGGCTACCAGCGATGAGGTGAAGAAGGTCGACCGGACCGCCTTGAATGACCACATGAAAAACGTGGAGAGCATGCAGGAGACCGTTCGAAACAAACGGCAGATGGCATCCACCTCGTTTCAAAACTTTGACCAGAAGGCCAACCAACTCTACAACCTTATCTCCAGTGTGATGAAGTCCATGAACGAGATGCGTTCGGGAACCATTCGCAATATGCTCTAAATGGCCCGCCCCTTCCCGGGGGCGTTTCTTTCCCCCCTCTTTATTGTTTGGTATGAATAGAGTCGTGTTGACAACAACGACCCATCACCGGAGCTCTTCAACGCTCCGTCAGCAGGAACAATAGCCATGGTAACCGACGTGCAGTCCCCCACCGCGCTTCAGCAGGATCTGAGCTTTCTCGATGACGTCTCGGATGCAGATCTGGAGAGCCTTTGGGAGTCCATTCAGGAGGGCAACGAGTCTTTTTCCGAGCACATGGGCTTTGATGAAGGCGCTCTCAACGGCGTGGAGGAGATCGCATTGGGGTATTATCGGGGGCGGCGCTATAAGCAGGCGGCTTCAGTCTATGGTTTTATACTGCAGATGAATAGGGAGCGGGCGTCTGCCTGGCGCGGGCTTGGCGCTTGTGCCCACGCAGAGAAGTCCTACCTGTTGGCCCTGCGCTGCTATCAGGCTGCTGTTCACTGGCAACCTGAGGACCTCGTCTCCAGGGTGTATGCCGGAGAGTGCATGTGCATGGTGGGGGACCGGGAGTCAGGGCTGGCGATGTTGCAGGAGGTGGTGGACGGAGGCTCGGAGGATGCTTCTCTGCTCCCCTACGTCACCCGCGCTCGCGCGATTATCGGGGCAGAAGGGGGAGTCCCCCCCCGCATTGTCTTGATGAAAGAGGGCAGACAGCTCATCGCCGAGACCGAAGACGCTTTACAGGAGATGGGTGTCGAGTTTGACGAGAACGCCGAGATTCGCCTCGAAGATATGATGCGCAACCCCCAGCTTCGAGAGGGGCTCGCGGAGGTTAAAGAGGCCCTTCGGGAGGGACGCCTGACCTACGCGGAGGTGGGGGGCTTTTCGGACATCGAGCTCGATGGGACCTACGCGTCGGCCTGCAATTATGTCAACGCCGGCCAGGGCCTCGAGGCGATTCAGATCTGCGGTTATCTGATGCTGATCGACCCCTATAAAGGCCGGTATTACCAATTGGTGGGGATCGCCCTCCAGCGCATGAAGCAATACGAAACAGCTGATTATTATTACAGAATTGCCCTGACACTGGACAAAGAGGACCCCATGACCCTGGTCTATCGGGGAGAGTCGAAGATTATGGGGGGACAAATCGATGAAGGCCTTGAAATGATTAAGAAAGGCGTGGCTCTAGCCGAGGGAAAGGCGGAGCTTTTTGAGTTGAAAGAGCGGGGAGAGACCCTGCTCAGGCAGTTTGGGAGCTGAGAGAAACAATTGGCTGGAATGAGTCAGCCAGGATGCGGTTTTGGTGTGTAAGCCCTGTATCTGAGGGAAACTCAAGAAACCACGGAGTCTTTAAATGTCAATATCTGGTGGACCTATCAAGCCCAATCGTGGCGACACTGCTTTACAGAATTATGAGCAACCCGTTGAAGGGAAGAGCTCGGTGGCGGAGAAGCCCGTCACCGGTGGTGCAGGGGTGTCCGACGATGACATCGCGACCTTGATGGCGCGGGCACAGCAGTCGCAGGAGGTCGCGGGGGCTGGCCAGGTAAAAGACACGGCTGAAGTTGGCAAGACTCCCGAGGCAAGCGCGGAGATAGAACTGCAGGCGGCAACCAATCTCCCTCCTCCCAGCGCACCGGTGGTGAATATGACGCCCGAGCTTGCCAAAGGCGAGCAGACCTTTTGGAACAACCTCAGCCCGGCCATGGACAGCGCCCTCACCACCGTGGGGGAGACCGCGGATGGAAAGCAGACCGGCGATGGATTGGGGGAGCTTAGCGCAGATGCGTTGCTCGCTGAATTTCTGAAGCTGGGGATTTTGGATCCCAACAACTCGGTTGAGACTCACAACGCCTTGCATGAAGGCCTCAGCATTTTGAAGCAGAAGGGAATCGAAGACGCGCAGAAGAAGTCTCAGGAAGCCCAGGAGTTGAAGAAAGAAGCCCAGGACTACGCGAAGAACGCGCAAATTATCGGGGCGGTCGTGAGCGCTGTGATGATCGCGCTCACTGTTGTTCTCACCGTTGTGACCTTGGGCGCGACGGCGGGGCTCGTGGTGGGGGCCTGTATTCTTGCCGGCGGGCTCATTGGGGGAATTACTGCTGCGGCCAACGGTGAAAGCGGTATGGATGTGTTGGATGGTGTCTTGATGGGAGCTTCGATTGGTTCAGCGGTTGGAGGGATTGCCGCTATGGCTGCGGCCGCCGCGACCGCGGCGTCTACCGCCGCGACCACGACCGCGAAGCTCGCAGCCCAGGCCACTGAGAAGGTCGCTGAAGAGACGGCGAAGAAAGTGGCGGCAGAAGCAGCGAAAACCGTCGCCAAAGAGACCGCGAAAGAAGTGGTAAAGAGCACCGAAAAGCTGGCCCAGGAAGCAGCCAAGCAGGCAGGTAAGTCTGCAGCGCACAAAGCGGCGGCGGAGACCGCTAAGCAGGCGGCCAAGCAGGCCAAAGATGCATTGCAGTTAATCAACAAAGGAACCCCCGAGGCACTCAAGGCCGGCCAGAAGGGGCTTGAAGGTGTCTCCAATATGTGCGGAACCCTTGCGCAGACCAGCCCCGATAAGGCTCTGGCCGCCAGCGCGAACACCGTCGCTCAAGAGGCATCGAAAGCTGCTTCAAACGCCGGGACCGCCGCTGCCAAAGAGACAGCTTACCTGACAGCCAAGGAGGCCAGCAAAAAGGTTCTGGAGGAGGCTACCAAGCAGGGCGAAAAAACAGTGACCTACGCCGATGAGATGGTGGAGAAAACCAAAGACGCGCTGGCTAAGGCCAAACCGGGCACTAAGGCTCACGAAGCCGCCACCAAATCTCATCAGGCAGCCCTCGATGCAGCCAAGGAAGCAAGGACAGGTCTGGCGCAGCTCAAAACGGGGACCCCGGAGTCTATCAAGGCTGCGGAGGAGACCTTTAAAGGAGCTTCCAAGATTTGTGAGACCGCAGCCGAGCCCTTTACAAAAGGTTTGCGAAACAAATTCCTGATTGGGCAGGCGCTGCTGAGTTCTTCTACAAGTGTTACCGAAGGCGGGACGACCGCCGTCGCGGCAACCAAGGCCGCCGACGCACAGACGGCAGACCTTCAAAGCAAGCGCCTCCGCGCTCTTATGGAAAAGTTTCAGGAGCAGATCCAGGAAGAGGGTGAGATTATCCATATGATTATGGAGTCCAAGAACAAACGAGTAGAGGCGGCCCTGAAGATGAGTCAGGCAGCTCATGCGTCTGCGACCAAGGTGGTGTCTACTTTACGGCGCTAAAGCGCAGCAGGAAGACGTTAAGTGGTCCAGGATTGTTAAGGAGATAAGAGATGAATATTGGCGGAGCCGATACGGTGTATATTTCGGGGAATCAGCCCGACGGAGCGAATGCTGCCGATCAGAGTGATTGGAATTATCAAGTCAGCGTGGATCAGGGCGGCGATGGGTCGATTGAAAATACCGAGACGATGTCCGAGGCCGAGGTTAACACCCTGTTGGAATCTCGTGGAATTCGTTTTGAGAACGGTGTTCAGAAATCGGTGGATGGTTTCGCGGTGACATCGGGAAACTCCATGACCATGAACAACCTCAGCGCAGCGCCAACGCTGCCCAACGTGACAGGGCCTGTTCATTCATCGGGGGTACTTACGCAGCGCTTGGGGGGAATCTCTGAAGGCGGCGCTACCGCAGGAGCAATGGCCTGGCTCGCGCTCTCGGAGATGGCACGGACCAGTATGAAAGACTTGAAGATGGCCAAGGAACTGCGTAACGCCCTTCAGGTGACCAAGTTTGAAGAGAAGCAGCTCTCTCTGGATGCCCAGGAAGCAAAAGTTGAAGCGGAGAAAGG
>JAZAIZ010000201.1:0-21002 GCA_036230545.1 Myxococcota bacterium | reverse complement strand
GGGAGGGCAAGGTGTCGGATGGGTCTTGAGTTTGTGGTGTGGACGGCTGCGGCGGGGCGGGGGGCTGGTCAGGAAGCTCCGGGAGATCTTTTTTGGGGAGCTCCGGGATGTCGGGTGACTGATCGGAGCTCTTTTCAAGACGAGGAGGAGAGGTTTCGGTGGTGGTCTGCTTCATGGGCCGATTGGGCTCAGGGAGGGAACTTTCCTCGGGAGGCGATTGGGTTTTGGAGTCGGGCCCAGGGGACTCTTTGGGGGGCTCGGTGTCTTTGGCCGGGAGCGGCTTGGTTTCAGTTTCAGCGTCGGCTTTTGTCTCAGCTTCTGCGGGGGGGGTGTTGGTGTTTGCGGCCGGCGGCTCAGTGGTGTTTGCGGTGTCGTTCGTCTTGGCCGGCGGAGGTGCATTTTCAGCTTCAGTTTCAGCCGGTTTGTTTTCAGAATCGGATGTCGGTTTTTCCTGATTTGCCCCGGTCTCTTTTTGGGGTGCTTCGGTCTCTTCCTGAGTTGCTCCGGTTTCTTCTGTCTCGCCTGTGTCCTGTGTGCCCTCAGTATGTTCACCGTCTGCTTTATCTTTGGTATCCTCTTTCTTCTCTGGAGCTTCCGGGCTGGAGGGAGATTGGTCGGGGGACTTCTTTTTCTTCTTTGTTTGGGCGTCCGGGGTGGAGGGAGATTTATCGGGGGACTTCTTTTTCTTCTTTGCTGGTTCGGTCTCTTCGAGGGGGGCTTTTGAGTCGCTCTCCTCTTCTGCAGCGAGGGCCGTGTGGGTGAAGCAAAAAACAAAAAGACCGATTACGAGAAAGAATCGTGATGGCGTCATGGTAAAGCTGCCCCCCGCAGTGTGTCCTCCAATGGAACACCCAAAATCTAGCGAAGATCAGACTTAAGACCAAATGGGAGTGGGACTGGGGTAGACGGGTGTCCGAGGGGTTAAGCGGGGAGGGATGGGGGCGCGGAGCAGCGCTTAGGTACGATTATAATCGAATTCAGCGCTTTCGGGTTCACCATAGAGGCTCAGGGCTCCTTTGGGCCCCACCGCGTTAGGCCGCTGGAAGATCCAGTTTTGCCAGGCGCTGAGGCGGCCGAAGATCTTGGTTTCAAGGGTCTCAGGACCGGCGAAGCGGAGGGAGGCTTCCATGCCTGTCAAGGAGTCCGGTGAGAGCCCAATGCGCTCTTCCGTGGCCAGTCGGATCTCATCCTCCCAATCGAGGTCGTCCACGGCCAGAGTAATGAGGCCTTCTTCTTCGGCGTCGGGAGCGTCAAAGCTCTCGCGGGATTGGGCGAGGGTTTCCCAGCGCTCAGTCTCTCCCAGGAGCCTGGTTTGCAGGCGGGTGAGCCCGTTGCTCATGGGGTAGGAGCCCTGGTTCATCTCCGAGAGTGCGATCTTAACGTCGTCGCTCTCAAGCATGTAGGTGCGGTCTGCGGCGAGGGCTAGCTCAAGGAAAGTCCCCGCAAAGCAGGAGCCTTCATCGATGAGAGCGAAAAAGCTCTTGGCACTCAAGTCCAGGCGCTTCAGAACACGCTTGATGTGGTGTCGCACTTTCTGAACGAACCAATGGGATTGATTTTCGATGAGCTGGCGATCCAACTCCAGAACTTTGGCAGCGTCTCCGCGGGTTTTTAGGGAGACAAGACCCACCTGAGGGAAGTTGAAGCGCAGTTGAATGAGCGCGTCGTCCAGCTCGCGGAACATCCGAATGGGATACCAAGCCGAGTCAAGGGGGCTGCCATCGGTCGGGAGTTCCGGGAGCTCCTCGGGGGCCTGGATCTCAAGGGTGGCGGCCCGCCCGGCATTTTGAAACGTCAGCTTAACGTGTCGATAGAAAATCCCTTCGTCGGTGACGTTGGGGGTAAGGGCTTCAAGGGCGATTCCCTGACGTTCGGGGTGTCCGGTGCCGGCGATCTCCCGGGCCTGGTTTTCAACTTCGGTGTTGAAGCGGGAGAGGGGATAGACCTCGTCGACGAAATTCCATTTCTTCGCTTTCTTGCCCTTCAGCCCTTCGGCGAGCGTGCAGAAAATGTCCGCCCGGTCACGGCGAATCTTACGTTTATCTACCACCCGGGTCAGCCCACCGGTTCCGGGGAGAACCCCCAGGTAGGGGACCTCCGGGAGGGAGACCGCGGAGCGCCGGTCGTCGACAAGGAAGATCTTCTCGCAGGCCAGAGCCAGCTCGTAGCCTCCCCCCGACGCGATGCCGTTGAGGGCGGCGATGTAGGTCTGGCCGTCATTTTCAGTGGCGTCTTCGATGCCCAGCCGGGTCTCGTTGGTGTATTTGCAGAAGTTGACCTTGAAGGCGTGGGTAGAGGAGCCAAGCATGAAGATGTTGGCGCCGGAGGAGAAGATGCCCTCCTGAGCGCTGGAGATAATGACGCAGGCCACCTCGGGGTGCTCAAAGCGCAGTCGGTTAACCGCGTCCGCCAGCTCGATGTCTACGGAGAGATCGTAGGAGTTCAGCTTGAGCTGATATCCTGGGCGCATGCCCTTATCTTCTTGAATATTCAAGGATATTCGCGCGACAGAGCCCTCTGTCTCCAGCTGAATGTGCTTGTAGCGGGAGGGGTGGGTTTCGAAGCTTAGGGGGCCTTGGGTGGTCTCTGGTGCGGTGCTCATGTTTTTATCCTGACAGTAGGAGACTTGAACGAGAGGGGTCTTCCAAGGGTAACTCCCTGTGGAATAAGTCTTTTCTATTCGGTTTTGAGTCCTTGGGAGGGGTATTTAGGCGCTTGGGACAAGATGATCAAGGGGCAATAGACCCTTAGCTCCATTTGTAGAAGCCTTCGCCGCTCTTTCGGCCCAGTTTCCCCGCTTCGACTTTGTCACGGAGGATTTGTGGGGGAAGAAAGCGCTCGCCGCCCAGCTCGCGGTGGAGGTATTCCGCGATGGCTAAACGAACGTCCAGTCCAACTAAATCTGTGAGCCGGAGCGGGCCCATGGGATGTCGGTAGCCGAGCTCCATGGCGCGGTCGATGTCTTCGGCGCTGCCCACCCCGTCCTGCAGCATTCGCATGGCCTCCAGCCCCAGAATCAAACCAAGGCGACTGGTGGCAAACCCGGGGCTGTCGTTGATGATGATTAAATCCCGATTCATTTGCTCGCCGATGGCCTTCGCCCTGGCGAGGGCGTCGTCGTTGGTTTGCTCGGCCCGGATCAACTCAAGAAATTGGAGAATGTAGGGGGGATTAAAGAAGTGCATCCCCACAACTCGCTCGGGGTGTCGGCAGCCCGCGGCGATCTCGCTGATGCTGAGCGAGGAGGTGTTGCTCCCCAAAATGGCGTCCGTAGGGGCGAATTGTTCGATCTGTGCAAAGAGTTCCCGTTTGAGGTCGAGCCGCTCCGGAGCAGCCTCAATCACCAGCTCGGTATTCTGAACGGCCTGCTCAACGCTAGTGGCGATGCTCAAGCGCTCCATTGTCTGAGCCTGAGTCTCGGGGGTGATTTTTCCCTTAAGGACACCTTTCTCAAGGTTGCTTTGGATTTGAGAGATGCCCTTTCGGGCGGCCTCTTCGTTGATGTCAAAGAGGGTGACCTCCATTCCGGAGGTCGCGGCGACCTGGGCGATCCCGTGCCCCATGGTTCCGGCTCCTAGAATTGCCGCTCGTTCGACCCGGAAGGGAGAAGATGATGTGGTGTTGCTCATGCTCGTGATGCCTTGACTGCTTTGGGTGTTTGTCGTTTTTCGAGAAAGTTGGTCATGCGGCGCATCTTTTCGTCGTCTTCGAAGAGCAGCGCCTGGGCCGTGGATTCGAAGGCCATGCACGCCTCGGTGCCGCTCTCCACAGCGGTGTTGAGGGCCGATTTAGCGAGCCGAACCGCCAGGGAGCTGTTTTGACTGATCTCGACTCCAAGGGCAATGGCCGTGGAGCGGACCTCGTCGTCTTCCACAACTCGATTTACCAACCCTATGGTGTGGGCGGTGTGCCCGTCTATGATTCTTCCGGTGAAGATGAGCTCTCGTGCGAGGCCTGGGCCCACCAGTCGAGGCAATCGATAGGTTGCCCCCGCGCCGGGGATAATTCCCAGGCTCACCTCTGGTTGCCCGAGTCGGGCTCCCTCTCCACAGAGTCGGATATCGCAGGCCATGGCCAGCTCACATCCTCCCCCCAGGGCGTAGCCCCGAATTGCGGCGATGGTGGGAGCGGGGAAGAGCTCGATTTCACGAAAGAGGCTCGAGTTAATTTGGGCGAGGGCGTCAGCGGCACGTCGGTCCCGGAGCTCGGCAATGTTGGCCCCGCTGACGAAGGACTTTTCTCCCCCCGTGAAAATCAGCGCGCCCAGGTCATCGCGTTCAGAGAGTCGCCCAAGGAGGTCACGAATCTCGCCAACCATCTCGATGCCCAGGGCGTTTCGGACTTCTGGTTGATTGAAGGTACACACAATGACCCCTTCACGGGGCTCGGTCACCAGCAGGGTGGAATATGAAAATGTCGGAGCGGTCATGAAAATAATCCGTGCAATGGAGCGTTATTGTCGCTTCTTGAATTCCTGGTAGGCTTCGTTGATCTCTTTGGTTCGGCGATCGGCGATCTCCTGCAGCTCCTCCCCCAGGCCGTTGACCCGATCAGGGTGATATTGCTGCACGAGGCTCTGATAGGCCGCCTTGACCTCGGGCAGGGGAGTGTCCGGCTCGACCCCGAGCACTTCAGAGGCCCAATCCGGGGCCAGAGAGTCGTCGGGGTTGTCCCGAGCGCCTGGAGAGGTGGGAGGGCGGGGTGAAATTCTGTCGAGGACGTCTCGATAGACCCGCCAGAGCACGTACCCCAAGGCGATATATAGAAGTATTCTGAGTCCCATGATGCAGCCAAAAGGCGCACAGGAGAGGCCCGGTAGTCAAGGGAAATCAGCGAGATTTTGTGAAGGGGGCTGCTCGGAGGGCCGGAGTTTTGGGGGAGAGGAGGGATTCTTGAATGCCTATTTCATTGGTGCTAGCCTCGGGGGACCCTTAAATTACTGAAATGTCACGGGGAAGGGGCGTTTAAGTGAGAGGCAAACGATTAGCCGCATTGTTTTTTCCGGTGTTGATGATTCTCGGTGTCGAGGCCCAGGGGGCGGCGAAGCCCCAAGCGGCGGTGGTGGTACGGGGCGTGGGAGCCGGGGCCGATTATACGGCCGGTTTTGTGGCCCATTATCTCCGTCAATCTGTCGCAGGGGATGCGCGATATCAGAACGTTGCGCTGGCCGAAGCCCTTGGGCATGCGAACCGAAAGAGAGCCCTGCGCGATTTTCAGGCAGCGGTCGATTTGGTGGAGCGAGGAAGAGCGGCCTACGAGGAGTTTGAGCTTGAGGAAACCACTCGGCTCCTGGGGAAGGCCCTCGCCAAATACGAGAGAAACGTTGCCCATCTCTCCGATTTCAAAACATTCGCTGATTTGTTGATGTTGTTGGGGGCGGTCTACAGCCTGCAGGGGGATGAAGGACAGGCGCTTGATTATTTTAGCCGCGCTTTCACGGTCTATAACCAGGTTGAGCCAGATCCAAGCCTCTTTAACCCCGCCATGCGCCAGCAGTTTGATGCGGCGGTAAACCGCTTAAGTGGGCGCGCTCGGGGTAGTCTCGCACTGACCTCGAACCCTGGATACGCCGAGGTGTATCTCGATGGTAACTTTGTGGGGATCACCCCCGTGGTGTTGGAGGGGCTCCTGGAGGGGAGACACTACATTCGAATGAAGAAAGCCGGGTTTCAAAGCTTTGGTAAGCCTGTGGAGGTTCGCGTTAAGCGGGAGGTAGCTCTGAGCGCTGACTTAAAGCCAACGAAGCATTTCGACAATTTCGATAAGCTCGCTGATGGCGCGATGAAGGGAATGTCAGGCCTTGTGACCTTTGGCGACTCCAGTCCTCCCACGGCTAAGCCCCTTCCGGAGGCGCTGGAAGAGTTGGGAGCGCTTCTTAATGTAGACCTCATCTTCTGGGCCGAGGTTCAGTTGGATGGCGAGCTGGTTCGGGTGGTGACGACTCAAGTGAACTTAAATGGCAACTCTCTTGAGGATAAGTGGGTGAAGACAGCGAGCCTTGTTTTCTCCTACGACTCCAACCCGGCGATTTATGAGAAAGAGCTGGGGAACATGTACCGCGGGGCTTTTGCAGACAAGACCGCCCTTGGGGGAGGAGTTGGTGAGTGGACTTCTGCCGGGGCGGGGGGCTTGATTCGGTTTGGGGACGAAGTTTGTTTTGGAGTGTCGTGCACGACTCTTAAGAGCGTCTTCTTAGCGGCAGGGGTGGGAATGGGTGTCATTGGCATGGGGGCAGGGGCGTTCTTTTGGGACAGCGCCGTGCAAAGCAACGATCAATACCGAGGCAACGCTGGGGATCAGCCTTCGCAGATTAGCTCAAAGGCACAGGATTTAAGAAACGAAGGAGAGACTCAGGCGCTTTTGGGAGATCTATGCTTTGGGTTGGGAGCGGCGCTCGCGATTGGGACAACGGTCTGGGCTGCTTTATACCAGCCCGCTCCTTCGGTGGAGGATGTCACCGATGAGTCTTCGGGGGGGTGGGGGTTTTCAATTCAACCTTCAGGCGATGGTGGCCTGTTGACAGGACGAGTGAGTTTTTAAATGAAATCGATTATTTCTCAGGGGTTGTGGAGGGGAGCTCTGGTTGGAGCGTTGATCTGCGTTGGGTGCACCCAGGTTCTGGATTGGGATCCTGAGGGGCTGCCCTGTGAGGAGGACGTTTGCGCCGACGGCTACTCATGTCTGGTCAACGCCTGTATTGTCGATGATAGCATTCAGAAGGGACACACCTGCAATCAGGATATTCAATGCGAGGGGAATTTGATCTGCGCGAGCTTCAAGTGTGCGACCCCCTGTTTTGGGAGTCTTTATTACAGGTCGAACGCTGATTGCGGAGCCAACGAATATTGCAGGGAGCAGCTTGTCTCGGTGGAGGGGGAGGCGCATTGGCGAGGTTATTGCGAGGTCGCCGACTCCTGTGTGGGGGGCGAGAAATGCGGCCCACTCAACGACAGGCTGTGTGTTGAGATCACCTCCACCGCGAACGCCTGCTTAGTGGGCTGTGAGATTGGATGGAATGGGGCGGCATACGATGGCTCCTGCGGTGGAAGCACAACGCAGATTCAATATTGCCAGCCCCTCGGCCAGAGCGAGCGTTTGGTGTGCAGGGATACCGAGGTGGACGGTCAGGAGAAGGGACAGGAGTGTGATCTGGCGGGCAAGACATGCAAGCGGGGCCTGGCCTGTATTGAGGGCTACTGTCGACAATATTGTAAGGTGGAGCTTGATGACCTCGAGAGCACAGAGGATCAGTGCGGCGCTGATAGATGCTGCGACCAGGCTCAGGGGACCTACGCTTATTGCCACCCGACATGTGGTGGGTAGCAGCGGATAGTGAAGAAACGCGACGCCTGACTACTCTCTGTGGTAGGGCATTCCATGATTGATCGAATAAGCCCGATAGAGCTGCTCCAGCAGAATCACCTGGGCCATGCGATGGGGAAGGGTCATTCTGGAGAGGGCCCACTGAGCTCTGGCCCTCCCCTTTAGCTGTGCATCGAGTCCATCTGCTCCTCCGATCAGAAAAGTCACCGATGAGATCCCATTCATCTCCCACGTTTCAAGTTGAGTGGCGACCTCTCGGGTGCGCAGCTCCCGACCACGCTCATCCATGGCGATGATATAATCGGAGGGAGAGAGCTTGCCTTCCAGCTGTCGGAGCTCAAACTCCGGGGTGCCTTCTCGAAGGCGATGGAGCTCGGTTTTGGTAAATTTGCTGAGGCGTTGCAGGTAGAGGTCTGCGGATTGCAGGAGAGGGTCGTTGGCTTTGCGCCCGATGCAGAGAATGCGTATCTGGGGCATGGGATTAAGGAGCTGCCTGAAGCTCCGGTGAAACGGAGTCCTCCAGGACTCGCTTGGGTGCTTCTTTCCAGATCTCCTCAATGCGGTATTCTTCTCGGGTGAATTGGTGAAAAACGTGCGCGATGACGTCGCCTAAATCCACCAGCACCCACTGGCCTTCGCGTGTACCCTCGACCCCTCGGGGCAGGATCTCATGGTCGTGTTTAAGGGTGGCCTGGATATTGTCGGCGATGGAGACGACGTGGCGATCACTGGTACCCGATGCGATGACGAGAAAGTCGGCGTAGCTGGAGCGCCCCTGGATGTCGATAATGACGACATCCTGCGCCTTGAGGTCCAGGGCGGCCTCGGCGGTGAGTTGGGCGAGTTTTTCTGCGGAGAGGGGGGATTCTGTCGACATCGGTCTATCTCTTGTTTTCTGAATTGAAAGTCGGTTGCTTCTACGTTGCCTGTGCAGACCTGTAAATGGAAAAAGGTCCTTTGTGTGATCAAACCACCAGAGTTTTGTCAACAAACCCAAGGATTTAGCCTAAAGGGGGCTCAAGCGCGTACCTGCCCGCTCCCCCGAACCACAAATTTTTCCGCTGTGAGGGCCTCAGCCCCCATGGGCCCGTAGGCGTGAATCCGGGTGGTGCTGATGCCCATCTCGGCTCCCAGCCCCAATTCGCCACCGTCGTTAAAGCGGGTGGAGGCGTTAACCAGCACGCAGCTGGCGTCGATCTCCCGTACAAAGCGCTCTGCGGTTTCGCTGTTCTCCGTCACAATGGAGGCGGTGTGGTTGCTGCCGTGTTGATCGATATGGGCGACGGCGCCGGCGAGGCCCTTCACGACCCGCAGAGCCATAATCAACTCCAGATATTCGGTGTCCCAGTCTTGAGTATCTGCGGCTTTGAGGGAGGGGGCCAGGCTTCGGCTGAGCTCACAGCCTCGGATCTCCACGCCCTGGGGGCTGAGCCTTGAGACGACTTGGGGGATAAAGGTGTCTGCGATTGACTCGTCGACCAGGAGCGTCTCCATGGCGTTGCAGACCCCTGGGCGCTGAACCTTGGCGTTTTCGGCGATGGCGAGGGCCTTGGTGGCGTCGGCGTCGGCGTCGACAAAGACATGGCACACGCCTTTATAATGTTGAATCACCGGGATGCGACTGTGCTGGACGACGTGACGGATGAGCTGCTCGCCCCCCCGGGGAATCACCAGATCAATATCCTGGTCCAGGGTGAGGAGGAGATCAACGGCGCTGCGATCCTGAGTCGGGATCAACTGAACGGTACTTTGGGGGAGCTCGGTGTCGCTCAGCGCTACCTGAATGACCTTGTTGAGGGCTCGGTTGGTGTGGGCCGCCTCTGAGCCGCCCCGCAGGAGGGCGACGTTGCCGCTGCGAATGCAAAGAGCCGCCGCGTCGAGGGTGACGTTGGGGCGCGACTCGTAAATCATCAAGATAACCCCCAGTGGGATTCGCATTTTGGAGATCTCCAGGCCATTGGCCTGGGTCCAGTGGCGGGTTGTGTTGCCCACCGGGTCCGGGGCAGCCGCGATTTCACGCAGGGCCGCCGCCAGGGAGTCGATGCGTTCTCCCGAGAGAATTAAGCGGTCACACATGGCGGGGGAGAGGCCTCGCTCTCTTGCTGCGCTTAGATCCTGAGCGTTGGCTTCTTCAATAGTTGCCCGGGCCGTTTCAAGCTCTTTCGCCATTCGCAAAATAGCCTCACTGCGTGCTTCGGCGGTGGCTCTGGCCACCTGGCGGGCGGCTTGTCGTGCGTCCTGCGCCAGCGCCTGGAGGCTTGATTCGAGATCGTTGATGGGTGTTTTAGCCATGGCAGAACCTCTCTAATTTTATGCGTCGTTGAGCACGACCAGATCGTCTCGGTCGATGATTTCTTCTGTATCTACGTAACCGAGGATAGAGGCGATGTCCTGGCTGGGGCGACCCAGCACGAGCTGGACCTCCTCGCTTGAATAGCCCACCAGCCCCCGGGCGATGAGGCCATCGGGGCTTCGGATGTCCACCATCTCTCCGCGTTTGAACTGGCCCTCGATGGCTGTGATCCCCGTGGGCAGCAAGGACTTGCCTCTTTTGATGATGGCCTGCGCGGCTCCCGCATCGACGTGAAGGGTTCCTTGGGCGCGCAGGGTAAACCCGATCCAGTGTTTTCTTCCCTGGAGCTGCTTTTTCGGGAGAAAGAGGGTGCCGGTGTCATCGCCAGCCAGAATGTGTTCAAGGGTTCCGGGGGTGTCTCCTCCCGCGATGACCACTGGGATTCCGAGGGAGATTGCGGTGTCTGCTGCTTTGAGCTTGGTCTTCATACCGCCTGTCCCCAGCCCCGAAGAGCCCGCAGAATCTGCGTATTGCATGACGTCTTTGGGAGAGAGGACCAAGGGGATCCTCTCGGCATTGGTATCGCGCTCGGGGTTTGCGGTGTAGAGTCCGGGGACTGTGGTTAACAGGATAAGAAGATCGGCGCCCACAAGGCTCGCTACGTGGGCGGCGAGTTGGTCGTTGTCGCCGACACGAATTTCATCGGTGGCGACGGTGTCGTTTTCGTTGGCGATGGGGAGGACGTCTCGTTTCTCCAGGTTGTGGAGCGCGTGTCGGGCGTTGAGAAAACGCTCGCGATTGGCGAGCCCGGCGTGGGTCAGCAGCACCTGCGCTACCGGGATGTTGTGCGCGGAGAAGGCGTTGTTCCAGCGCTGCATCAGCAGTGGTTGACCGGTGGCGGCGGCCGCCTGCTGCTGCCCCAATTGAAGCGGCCGTGTTTTAAACCCAAGCACCGGTAGTCCCTGTGCGATGGCGCCGCTGGAGACGACCACCACGTAGTGCCCGCGTTGCATGAGGGTTGCGATCTCCGCCGCGAAGCGCTCGAAAGGAGCAGATCCGGCCTCCGAGAGTAACGCGCTGCCGACTTTAATAACGATTCTGCGACACTGACTTAAGTGCTGCCGCGTGAAGGGCTGGGGCTGGGCGTCTTGCATGGGCGTTCCGTTAATCTTTTGTGGGGGAGGCCTCGGGAAGTTTAGCAGGAAGGTGACGTTTGAAGAAACCCAGGAGGTTTCGTGGGGGTTTGGTGCGGCGACGCTCTTCGATGCTGGTGGGCAGTTTGATGGGGCGCACTCGGCCGATGTCGATCACCCCACTTTTATAGGAGAGCTCAAGGCCTGTGGGGCGGACCTCTTTGTCCGATATCTGAATTTTGCCCTTCAGGTTGGAGCGGACGATGATCCCGGAGGTTTTGTCTACCCAGATCGCTCCGGAGATGGAGAGGGGCTGGGCGAGCTCCCGCCATTGCGAGGGAACGTTCACCGGCAACCCGGTGCGGGCGAGGGTGCGCCCGGCAACGGAGCGGGTAGTGGGTTGGGAGGAGAGGCTCAGGTTGAACTTGAGGGTCTCTCGGCCGAGGTGCTGTTCGGGGCTGCCTGGGGAGAAGGTGAGAAAGGGGCGAAAGGGCTCAAGCGTCTGGGCGAGGGTGGCGAAGGCCAGCTGGCCCCATCGCTCGCTCTCAATCTCGCGGCGGGGCTTGTGACGCAGGTTTCCAAGGCCATGTCTGACATAAAAGGTGTCGCCGATGAGGTAGGTCTCTACCTGGGCGTGGGGGGGCTTATATTGAACCTTGAAGTTTCCCGAGGCGTCCTGAAGTGCCAGGTATTCGCTGCTTTGCTCGACTGTGGTGGCACCCTGGGTAAAGACAAAAGAGCTGGTCGCCTCAAAGCGCAGGGAGCCGAGCTGGCTGACGGCTTGTTGATAGGAAGTGTAGAGGAGCCGCTCCTGAAGCGCCGGGTCCTGATGCAGGGTCGCGACCTCGGAGGGAGAGAGGTTTAAGGTTCTGGAGTCGGCTTCGAGAGCATCGGTGTGGTTCGAGTTGCAACTCTGAAGCAGCAATGCCATAAGCAGCAGTGGTATTGACCAGCCCATACGAGGGGGTGGTAGTGGGCCGGGGAGGGGTTTATGGCGCAGTGCAGCATGTGATCTCATGGGGTTTATATATCTCAGAGATCGTGCGCGGGACCAGCCTGAAAGAGTAAAAAATGTGTATATAGAGGTAGTTAGCTGGGGCTTCGCTGCAGCCTTGAAATCTCGCCGAGGTCTAATGAGAGCCCTCCCTTGCGCACCTGGGAACCGCGTATTAATTTAATATATATCGCTAAGTTAGCGGTTCTCCGAAGCAGGTTGATGAGCGATTCCTTCGGGGGGGGCATAAAAGCAGTACAAGAAATACGTACGTAATAGGTTGCGGAGTCTGTTCTTGAAAACCAATAGATTAACCACATTGATTTCTCTGGTCGCGGTTGTCGCTTTGACGTCTGCGTTTTGGTTCTCTTCGGAGGAGAATCTTCCAAGTGATGCAGCAGGAAACGCCACGGTCGCTTCCAATGCATTTTTTAGACCAGGGGCTTTTAGCAGTTCAACCGATACGTACGATCTTGGAGCGCATCAAACCTTGAGTCGCGTGATTCTCCTGATCCGCGAGAATTATGTCGATCCTGAGCGTGTCGATCCTTACGAGATGTTTGTCGCGGCCTTGGATTACATTGAAAAAACGGTCCCCGAGGTGATCGTGGACAGCACGTCTGCGCCTGACTTTGTCACGATTTCCGTGGGGGAGGGGAAACGCAGGTTTGAGGTGCGGGGTCTTGATCAGCTGTGGGAAGTTACCATGGCGTTGCGGAATATTTTTCGTTTTATGGAGAGCCATCTAAGGGAGAGCACCAAGCCACAGGACATTGAGTACGCGGCGATTAACGGAATGTTGTCAACCTTGGATCCTCACTCCCTCCTTTTGAAGCCGGAGAGCTTTGATGAGGTGAAGATGTCCACCAAGGGCGAGTTTGGTGGCTTGGGGATTGTTATCTCGATTCGGGAGGGCAAACTGACGGTTATCTCTCCCATCGGCGGCACCCCCGCATCACGGGCTGGTATTCGAGCTCGGGACGTTATCGCAAGAATTGGTGAAGAGAGCACCGTAAACATGGGGCTGGAAGAGGCCGTGTCCAGGCTTCGTGGCAAGCCAGGCTCGCCGGTAGATATCTGGATTTTGCGCAAGGGCTGGACTGAACCCAAGCGCTTCGGGTTAACGCGTGCGATCATTAAGATTGAGAGCGTGACCAGTGAGTTGTTGGCTGACGGTGTGGGCTATATTCGGATCAAGAGCTTTCAGGGCAACACCTATGGAGACCTGCACAGCCACTTGGAAAAGCTGAGGGCAGCACACGGCCAACCTATTAAGGGGCTTGTGCTGGATTTAAGAAATAACCCCGGGGGACTTCTGGATCAGGCAATTTTGATCTCTGACCGCTTTATCGACAAAGGGGCGCTGGTCATTACGGTGGGAGAGGGGAACCGTAAACGTGACGTCAAGTCTGCCCACCTGGCGGGGACTGACACCGATTATCCCATCGCGGTACTGGTCAACGGCGGGAGCGCCTCCGCTTCGGAGATCGTCGCTGGGGCGTTGAAGAATCATGACCGTGCGGTGATTGTCGGGCAATCTACCTTTGGAAAAGGCTCGGTTCAGGTTCTTTATGACTTTAAAGATCGCTCGGCTCTCAAATTAACGATCGCCCAATACCTCACCCCGGGTGACCTCTCGATCCAGTCTGTGGGGATTGAGCCGGATATCATGCTGGTGCCTGCCACCCTTGAAAAAGATTCGATTCACGTTTTTGTGGATGACATGCGGCCTCGTGAGCGGGATTTGAAAAAGCACTTGAATCAATACCGCGACACCAAAGAAACCAGCGGGGAGAGCGAGTATAGGGTGTTGCACTTGGTGGAGGCAGAACCAGAGCCTGATGAGGCGCAGGAGTTGGATAGCGTCTCCGAAAAATTTCAGTCGGATTTTGAAATTGAGTTCGCTCAAAAGCTGTTGGCGAAATCCAAGAGTCTGCATCGACAGAAGATTCTCAAAGAGGGGAAGCGGCAGATTAAGGCGGTCACGACCCATCAGGAGGGTCTCATCGCGGCTCGACTAAACTCTTTGGGGGTTGATTGGAGTGAAGGTCAATCAAAGGGTAGCGGACAGGCTCGTGCCCAGTTGAGGGTGAAAGAGGACAAAGGTCAGGGCGTTCATGCGGGGGACACCATCACCTTGGTTGGAGTGGTGGAGAATATAGGAAAGAGTCCGCTCTACCAGGTGTACGGAACAACGAGCTCTGACAGTATGTTTTTTGACAACCTCGAGTTTGTCTTTGGTCAACTGGCTCCCGGTGAAAAACGTCGCTGGGAGGTTGAGGTGAAGCTGACCCGTGGAATGGATGACCGCGTTGACGCCGTTGAGTTGCTGTTGGGAGATCAGCACAACCTCTTGAAAGAGGTAAAGTCTAAGACTTTTGTTCATGTTGTTGAGCAGCCAAAACCAAGGTTCTCGTTTAGTGTTCAGGTTGATGACCGAGCAGGTGGGAACGGAGATGGGCTCCTGCAGGTGGATGAGCAGGTTGGATTGAGGGTGCGCGTGACGAACCTCGGCAAGGGGGACGCTGGCGATGTGATGCTGGTGGGGAAGAATATTACGGGGCCTGAGATCTTCCTCGATGTTGGACGTTCACAACTTGGGGAGATTAAGGTTGGAGAGTCGCAGCAGGCTATGCTTCAGTTTTCTGTGCGTGATATGGTTGAGAAGGCGAAGCTGCGTGTTTCAATATGGGACACCGAACTGGGCGCGATTGTAGCCGAAGAACTCGAACTCCCGGTGGTGGAAGTGTTGAAGGCACGCCGAGATGTTAAGAGTGTGAGAGTTAGAAAAGGTGTCGAGGCTCCTATTTATGCTGGTGCATCCGAAGACAGTGACATTCTGGGGTATGCTCGCTCAGGTGCAGATCTGCGGAGTGATACTGTGTTCGCTCAGAAGTGGCGTCGTGTGCGGCTTCATAAATTAACGCTCTCGCCGAAAAGCAAGCCTCTTAAGAAGGGGAGCCCGCAATGGGTTCAGGGATATATTCGTGGTGAAGATGTGCGGGTGCTTAAGAAGGTTCGAAAGAGCACGCGTGATGGTGTGCGTTATTTAAATGGAGAGGCCAGCCCGCTTATTGAGTTGACCCTCCCTGAATTGCGTGTTTCCGGTGATAGTTTCCAACTTTCGGCGACGGTTGGAGATGAGTCCGGCCTCAAGGACGTCTTTGTTTTTAGTAACGATAGCAAGATTTATTACCGCTCCCTCAGCTCCCTGGTGAAAGGAAGCGAGGGGTATCGAAGTTCCGTGAACATGAAAGTCCCCCTCGAGATTGGGGCCAATATGATCACGATAGTCGTTCGAGAGAGTGAGACTCTCTCGACCCGTAAGAGTTTTGGAATTTATCGGGAGGCGGTGAATATCGCCGCTAATAAAGCCAAGCCCAAAGATGTCTCCGTTCATTAATTCTTTTTGACAATCGTCTTTATTAACAGCAGATAGCTGCTCTGGATTAGAACTCTCTCCAATGATACGGTGGCTCCTGTTGTGAAGGGATTTATCTTAGCTGCGGGCTTCGGAACCCGCTTGAAGCCGATAACGGAGTTGGTGCCAAAACCCTTGGTGCCGGTGGCCCACGTCCCTCTTATCGGGTACTCCCTCAGCCTCTTGGCGTCTCATGGAATCAAAGAGGTGATTGTTAATACCCATCACCTTGGGGATGAACTGAAAGCAGCCCTTGGGAATGGAGAGGCTTACGGGGTCTCTATTGAGTACAGTGATGAAGAGGAGATCCTCGGGACCGGGGGTGGGCTGAAGAAGATGCACGAGCAGCTCTCCGACGACACCTTTGTGGTCGTCAACAGTGATACCCTCATTGATTTGGATTTGGGACGGGTTTTGGATTTTCATCGGGCTCACGGTGCGCTGGCGACGATGGTTTTGCGTGAGCAGCCTGATGAAGGTGGCTATGGGCAGATTGAGATCGACGCCGCGGGACGAATTCGACGCATCCTTGGGAACGGTGAGCAGCAGGAGGACCTGCGCTCATTGATGTTTACGGGGGTTCACATTCTGGAGCCACGATTCTTGGAGTATATTCCCCCGGATGTTGAAACCTGCATCAATCGATATGCTTACCTCAAGGCGTTGAGCAACCAGGAGAAGCTCTTTGGCTATGTGGCCGATGGATATTGGGAAGATGCGGGAACCTCTGCACGTTACTTTCAGGCAAATATAGACGCGCTTAATCAGGATATGGCTCTCTCCCACATTGATCCTCTTGGGGGCTACGAGCTTTCTCCCAAAAAACAGGAGGTCGAAGCGGTTCGGATGGGGGCTCATGTTGAGCTTGGGAAGGATGTGCGCTTGTTGCCGCCCCTTGTTCTTGGGGACGAGGTTCGGATTGGGGACAACGCCGTTGTGGGCCCCTATTGTGTGGTGGGAGACCGGGTTCAGATCGGACGGGACTCCGAGATCGAGCAGTGTATCCTGCTGAACGGAACGAGACTTGAACCTGGGGAGCAACTCTCCCGCATGGTGATCGCCAAGAAACATCGCTTGCAGGTTGATTAGGGGAGTATCTCCTCCAGGGCGGCTTCGACCACGGAGGCGGGATAGCCACGGCTAAGCAAGAGGCGAAAGGCTCTTCCGGCTTGCTGAGGGAAGTCAGAGGGGGCAAAGCGCTTAGTGAGCAGTTTAAGGGCGTGTTCGAGGGCATGTTCCTGGCCCAGAGCAGCGTAATGTTCGATGATGGGTGGAGAGAGTCGCCTTTTTTCAAGCTTTTGGACTAGCCACAGTGGGCCCTTGTGTCGACGCACAGCATCTTCATAGATTTTCGAAGCGAGCGCCTCATCGTTGAGGTAGCCCTGCACTTGGAGGGTCTGGAGAACCCCTTCGATGGCTTCCGGCGAAAAGCCCGTATTTTCAAGTTTCTCGCTTAATTCGAGGCTCGAGAGGGCCTTTCGAGCCAAGAGCGTGACCGATTGGTCATAAGGGGTGGGGTTTTGCTGCTCGCTGGTCATGGAAGAAAGCTCTAGCACAAAGGGGACTCCATTCGAAGGGAGTCCCAAGGGAGCCGCGAAAGGTGGCGCCATCATTGCGGCCCTGTGGGGTTCCCAGATAGAATGGAAGCAGTTAGATCTGTTGAAATTTCTTGAAGGGGGGGACTCCCTGTCAGGGTCGGATTCTTTTGGCTTCGGCTCAAAAAGGCAGTGGCGTTGAGGAAATGGCTTATCCAATAAAGTTTGGGAAATACCTCCTGCTGGAGCGAATCAACGTCGGAGGAATGGCGGAAGTTTTTCGAGCGAAGGCGTTTGGAGTTCAGGGGTTTGAGCGATTGCTCGCCATCAAGAGAATTCTCCCGAACATGGCAGAGGACGACGATTTTATCAGCATGTTTGTTGATGAAGCGCGGATCGCTGTGCAACTGAGTCACTCCAATGTAGTGCAGGTCTATGAACTCGGAAAGTTTGAGGGGCAGTATTATATTGCCATGGAGTACGTACTGGGACGGGATCTGAGGCAGATTTTCGACCGGTTCAGAAAGTCAGAGAAGTCCTTTCCCATTTCAGCTGCGGCGTTTGTTGCCAGTAAGATCTGCGATGGTCTGGATTATGCGCATCGCAAGTGTGACCCCAGCGGAGGCCCCCTGAACCTGATTCACCGGGACGTTAGCCCCCAGAACATTCTGGTGAGTTATGACGGGGCGATCAGGATTACGGATTTTGGCATTGCCAAGGCGGAGGACCGATCTTCGAAGACCCAGGCAGGGGTTTTGAAGGGGAAGTTTGGGTACATGTCTCCTGAGCAGGTCAGAGGAATGGAGATTGACCGCCGCTCCGATATTTTTGCCCTGGGGATTCTTCTCTACGAGATGGTAACAGGAGAGCGACTCTTTATTGGAGAGAGCGATTTCTCGACCCTTGAAAAGGTGAGGGCGGCGGAGGTGCCTCCGCCCACCACCTTTAATGCAGAGATTCCCGAAGAGCTCGAGAAGATCATGTTGAAGGCACTCGCGCGTGACCGCGATGAGCGCTACGAGTGGGCCTCGGATTTGCACGATGATTTGCAGCGCTTCTTGATTGTGGACAACACGATCTACAATGAGAAGGCCCTCGCCGGGATGCTGCGTGAGGAGTATGCCGAGGAAATTCTCACCGAGAAACGAAAAGCTGAAGAGTTTATGCGGCTCTCCGCGAAAGAGATGCAGATGGAGCCCGAATCATCGGGGTCGGTGAGCGCCTCGCCGGAGAGTCCCCCGAGTCCTGCTCTCTCAAGCCTGCCAATGACCTCGGGGACCGATGGCGACAAAACCATGATCTTCGAATCCTACGCTGATTTTGCGAGTGATGAGACGATGATTGGGGCCATCAGCAGCGAGCTGATACCGCAAAATGATGCGGAGCCGGTGGCGACAGAAGAGCGGCATGATACCGCGACAGAAGAGCTGTTGGAGCAGCCGCCCTCTGATGAGACGATGGATCGTTCTGAAAAGAGCGGTGGAGACAACGTTGGGCGTATGATTCTGGCGGGGACGGTTTTGCTATGCGCCCTGGTTATCGGCGCGGTTTGGTTTTTGATCCCGCAGCCTCGGGCCGTGGGTGAGATCCTGGTGACTTCGAGTCCCACTCAGACGGTCGATGTCTTTCTTGATGGAGGATTGATTGGCAAGAGGACGCCCATTAATCGCAGCGACGTTGCGTTGGGTGAGCACACGATCTCCGCTAAGGCGGAAGGGTTTGTGGAAAAGGTTTATCGATTTCATCTCGCGGCGGGACAGCCCGCGAGGATAGAGTTTAAGCTGGAGCCGAGCACGGAGGCTGCCCCGGAAGTGATGACAGATGGGGCGATTCAGGTGGTGACGGAGCCTTCGGGGGCCTTGGTAAGGGCTAATGGAGTTAGTCGCGGAGAGACCCCCCTGACGATATCAGGGCTCGACCGGAAGCGAGGGGTGCTGTTGGAGGTGAGTAAATCCGGCTATGACACTCAAAAACTCACGGTAAATTTTGATGAGGAGGGGACGAAGAAAGAGATTGAGCTGGTTCTGAAGGCGAGCGTCAAAAAGGAGGCCCCCGCGCCAACGCTTAGTCCGAAGCCCGTCCCCAAACCAACGCCCAAGCCCAGAACCAGATCCGTGGCGGGTTCGGATCAACCCACTCGTCGTTATGGTTTTTTGGCGGTAGATTCGAACCCCTCTGGAGCGACCGTTTATATGGAGGGAAAGGCGCTGGGGGTGACACCCTTGACTCATCGAGGCCTCGAAAAAGGGGAGTTGGTGGTCGTAGAGGTTCGCAAGGAAGGCTATCGTGATTATCGTGCCCAGGTGAGTTGGTTTGAGGGGACTGGGGTGAGGCTTGTGGCCAGTCTTAAGTCGACCAAGGCCGTGGCGAGGCAGGAGAAAACCACAGGCAAAGCGGCTCCTTCTGTGGTGGCTAAGCCCAAGCCCAAGTCCAGGCCCGGTCCCCCGGTGAGCGCGGATACCTGCGCTGGTGTGGGGGGAAAATTAAGTGTTATGCCTGTGGGGGTCCCCAACTGTCGGGTGAAGATAGGCAACCTTGATCTTGGAGTCGCTCCGATCTTCAAGAAGGCGGCGCCGGTGGGTAAATGTACGATTGAGGTAACCTGCTCGGACGGGCGCTCCTATAAAGTCACCAAAAAGCTTAGCGCAGGATCCGCGGAGAAGGTGATTATTAAGCCTGGCGATTGGTGAGCGCGTTTGCCTTTATTGTCTGATTCGTTTTCCGGAGACAAACTCACTGTCAACAATGCTGAAACGCCAGGGGATGTCCACCGCCTTGGAGATCCCGATTCTTGGGGTGGCCACGCTGGCGGGTCGCTTGAAACCAAGAGGGCTGGCCAGAAAGAGGGGGCCCTCAAGCAAATCGGCCCCATTATGGGTGTGGTCGATCGCCATTGCCTGGCAGAGCCTGCCGGGACCCCGGGCCAGATCTTGAGGTCGACAATTTTTTAGGGACTGAAGTCGACGCTTGGTCATCTGGGTGAACCCGGTCAGGGGTTTCACTGCTCGGATCAGCGCGGCGGCTCCAAAGCCCTTTCTGCCCACAGAGACGTTGAAGCACCAGTGAACACCGTAGGAGCGATAGACGTAGGCGACCCCGCCGTGTCCAAACATCATTTGGTTGCGTTCGGTGCGACCGTGACAGGAGTGACTCGCGGGATCGTTTTGGTCGTAGGCTTCGGTTTCTACGATGAGTCCCCCGCAGAGGCCCTCCTCGTCTCGATGGAGGAGGAGACGCCCGAGCAGATCCTCGGCGACAGCGGGGGCCGAGCGTTGGAAAAAACGTCGCGGTAGAACTCGAAAGGAGCCCAACTCGTCTTCAGTCATTCGAATCTCCCTTGATTTTAGCTGGTCTTCTTGAACATGGTGCCTAAAACCAAGTGAAGGTGGGTGGCGTCAATGGAGAGAATGCACCATGGGGTTCGAATCAGTCGAGATCGGCAGGGGACACCCTCGGTTTTTGCCGAAAGTGTCGATTTGGGCTATTGGGGTTTGGGATGGCTGCATGGTCACCACCGCCCGCTCCAATCACTGATTTTACTCTACGCTGCCCGTGGGGAGTTGTCCCGTCGGCTTGTGGTGAGGCCTGACCTTGTGGACATTGACTCCCTCGTGCATCGTCTGGAGATACCCGCTCTGGGGGAGCGGGCCGCTGCACGCCTTGAGGGAGTGGAGGTTGACTGGTTGGATGCTTATCGGGAGGGGTTAATTCGCGGGCTTGAGGGGGTGGCCTCGGGGGTGGACTGTCGTCTCCTGGGGTTGAAGGTGCCGGAGTTGAGTCGTGGGACCTTTATCTCAGCGTTGATGGTGTCTGGATTTCTGGGGTTGGCTCAAAGTCAGGAGCGAATGGAGAGAGCGATCGTTGAGGCGGTGAAGGAGGGGGCCGACACCACCCTGCTTGAGGAGATGTTTACACCCCACCTTCAAGGGTGGGAGCCCGCGCTTCTGGGGCAGATCTCCTCCTATCCTGGTTGGGGAATGTCCTCCCGATCATTTCGAGGGGGCGGGGGCAGCAACGCGTGGGCTGTGCAGGGGAGCAGAAGCCACTCGGGATCGCCGGTGTTGTGTGGAGATCCGCACCTGCAGGTTAATCAACTCCCGGCCCTCTTTTTTGAGGTGCGTGTGCGTGTGGGGGAAGACTATTGGTTGGGAGCATCTATTCCCGGGAGTCCAGGGATTGCGGTGGGGCGTAACCGTCGCCTCGCATGGAGTGGGACCTTTGGAGTAGCCGACAATTCCGATTTTTTTATGGAGCGAGTCGGCGAAGAGGAGGAGAGCTCCAAGGTCTCTTCTGTGGTTGTTCG
>JAZAIZ010000200.1:0-22867 GCA_036230545.1 Myxococcota bacterium | reverse complement strand
CGTTTTGGCCGAGTCTAACGTCCGAAGAGCTGTTGGCAGGGGATGAATTGCCAGAATTAAAGGGGACGTAGCCTGCAGCAGCCTGAGCATCCGGGGAGTTCGGGTGGGCAGCGGCGAGTTCCTCTGCGGTGTATTTGGGTGTTTTCTCGCCGGTGGCTTTTTCAAACACAATAGTTGTTTTGGTTTTACCGAGGTCGCCAACACCGAAGGTGTCGGATTGGTCAAAGCTGTCCCTGGTTGCTTTGACTTTTTGATCTCCCTTGCGGTTGAGCTCATTTAAGAATTCCGCTTTGGTCATCCCTTCGGTGATCTGAATCTCAAAAGTGTTGGTTATCTGATCGTCGTAGACACCGTCTTCGTCGGTGGCCTCAATTGTTACAGTTACCGTTGTGTTTGATTCCTGTAAGGCGGCCCATTCTTCATCTGAGAGGTCGTTGACGTATTCCTCCGTGTCGCTGGTGGCGTTATCGTATTGAGTTTGGATCCCATCGCTGTCATTGACTCCCTGGAAATCGTTTTCGGAAGAACAGGTGTGCTTTTTAACGGTGACCGTATCCTTTTCATCCTCATCTCGTGCATATGCCGCATTGGCCTCTATCTGCTCCGGAGTCAGTTCAGGGGATGCGGGCGTCTCTGTTGTCGGTGTGGCTGTGCCTGGTGTGGATGTGACGGTGTTTGTTGCCCCGTAGTAGCTCTGATTGATGTCTTCGGTGGGGGTGTTGCCGATTGTGGCGGTGTCTGCCGCGCCGGCATTTTGAGCCAGAACGTCTCGGATCCCCTGGGCTCTGGCTCGGATTTCTTTTTTAACGTCGTTAAAGAAGCGCACCTTATTAGCGTGGTCCATCAGGACGTTGGTGGTCTCGAGGTAGGATTCCCGCAGCACGAATTGAACAAAGGCCATGGGGTCGGTGGGGAGTCCTTCGGAGCATAGGTTTTCGAGAGTCCGTTGGGCAGAGGCGTTGAGCCTCAATGCTGAGCCGCTTCCGAGGATAGCGTCAGCCATGGTTGTGCCCTCGGGGAGCGCGCTTCCAGGGCGGTAGGTCCCTTGTTGAAACGTTTGGTTGTAGGAGGCGCTTTGGGTTTGGGTGAGGGCACAGTTGATGCTGGTGAGGGCGCTGTCAGCCAGCTCGGGGTTTTGCGTTATCACGTTGCCGGTGGCGTTGAGGGTGGCGGGCATCGAGTTGGCGTCGAAGGTTGCGTCTTCGTTGATGGCGATGTCCACATCTCCTCGGTCGGAGGAGGGCCCCTCAGGGGCGGCGGTCATGTGTTGTGTAAGGTTGTCGAGGCGGGAGGCGGCCTGTCCGTGGGGCGCTTGGGTCTGGGTCTGGGGTTGGGAAGTGGGGGCTCCGGGGATCTCGCCTATCTCATCCTGCACCACCGTGGTTTGAAGGTTTTCGGGAGTGTTTTGCGGGGCTTGATCAACGACCGGCCCCCCCTCGAAGGTGTTTACCTGGGGAATGCTCGGGGTGCTTGGTGCAATGGTGGACATAAGTTCTGGCTCCGCGTTAGAGAGGTTTTAATTAATTAACTCCGCGACACCGTCATGAGCGTTTAGTGTTTGAAACAGGCGACGCTCATTTCCCATAGAGGAAAGATGTGTTGTGGTTCCCACCGAGTGAAGACACTGGAAGGATGCGGTGTTGAGTCATACAGCTCTCTTTGACTTTCTGGTTAAGAAACTCGCTGAAAGTCTTCGGGGTGTGAACTCAAGCGGGGGAGGGAGCTCGCTGGTGAGGGGAATTAGACGACCGGACTAACCAATTTTGTCTGGTTTCAAGGGGTTAAGGGAGTCAGGCAGGCATGAAAAAGCCCGAGGGAGAGCCAGGGGCCTCCCTCGGGCTTGAATCGTTGCAAGCCTAACAGGCGATTAGCCTATCTTGCGAATAATCGCCATGGCTGTGTCGTGCAGCAGCTTGGAGATGTTGGACATCATCTGCATGGTTTGCTGTTGCTTCTGCAGCCAGTTTTGCAGGTCCACGTTGGCCAGCTGCGCGTCGTCGCCCACCTGGTTTAATTGAGACTCATAATCTTCAATCTCGTTTTGAAGACCTTCTTTGGTCCACGGCATCCCCGGGGGTGGGATCTCGGTGGGGATCCCAAAGTCGCGCATCACCTGAGCGCTCATGGAGTCGCCGGAGTCCGGGGGCAGCATGCGGAGAATGTCTCCCGCGGCTTCTTTGCCGATCAAATCCGTGACGTATTGGGAGCTCATTCCCTGCGTTTGGATGTTTTTCAGCATGTCCGCGGTGCTGACCTCCTGGTCGTGCAGGATTTGATTCTTCCACTTGTCGCCCAGGGGGCTCATGGCGTTGTTTACCACCTCTGCGAGGCTGCTGCTTCCGGTCACCGCGATGCTGGCGTCAAAGCCAAAGGCCGCCTTAATCAGGTCGATGTCGCCGGTGGCGAGGTTGCTTCGGGCGTCGGCGTTTTTGGTACCGCCGTCCTGGGCGATGGCCTTGAAATCATCGGCTTTGTCGCCAAAGCTGCTCCAGTCGCCGATATACTTATCGGCGTCGGAGCCGATGTAGTAGAGGAAGTCCTCGGTGGTTGGTCCCTTGGCGTCGTTGTAGTGGGTGAGGTCATCGTTGCCCCCCTCGCCAAATTTGCCGTTTTTGGTGCCGGCGTCGGCAGCGTAACTGTAGAACGCGGCGACGGTGGTCATGGCCTGGTCGAGGAGAGCGCGGTCGTCGTTTTTGATGGCCTCGGTGAGTTGTGCTTTCACCGATGCGTAAATCTCCGGAGGGATATCGCAGCCAAATTTGTCGTTGCAGCGCTGATTGGCGCGCTCCATCATGGCGTCGGCGCTGCCGGTGAGGGCTTTGTCGGCGATTACATCCTGGAGGTAAACCATCGCCTCGTGGGCTTTGCCGGCCTTCTCCGCGGTGATGGCGTGACTGCGGGTGAATCCTCTGGTGGAGAAATACTCGTGAATAGCCGCTTGGTATTCGGTGTTGATCTCGGTGAAGTTGGCGTCCGAGGATTTTGGCGGGTCCTGGGGCAGGCCTTTTTCCTGGAGAAACGTGGTGAGCCCGGTGCTGAAGTCACGCAGGTCGCTGATGTATTCGCGCATTTGGCGCTTGGCTTCGTTGAAGTATTTTACCTTGTTGGCAAAATCGTAGAGGGTCTCGGTGGTTCCCAGATAGGACTCCCGCAGGACAAACTGCACAAAGGCCATGGGGTCGGTGGGGAGGCCTTCGGCGCCAAGCTTTTCAAGGGCTTGCTGTGTGGAGCTGTTAAGGGCCATGTTGGAGCCTTGGCCGGTGATGTTGTCACCCCACGTGAAGTTTTGGGCGAGGATGGTGTTGGGGCCGTAGGTTCCTTGTTGAAAGGTCTCTCCGTAGGAGGCTCGCTGAGACTGGCTCAGGGAGTTGCCCAGGGCTTTAAGAGTCGCGCCGACCACCGCGGGATCCTGCCCGATAAGCTGACCGCTGTTGAGCAGGGTGTCGAGCAGGGAGTCGCTGTTGAAGGTGGCGCTTCCGTCGATGGGGATGTCGGTGTCGCCGGGAGCGGCGCTGGCCGCGGGGGTTTCAGAGCGCATGTTTTTTATGAGACTCTCCAGCCGACTGACGCTCTGCTCTGTGGGTTGGTCCACCTCATGTTGGGGCGCTCCGGGGATGTCTCCGATGTCGTCGCTGACCGTCGGTGTCTGAGCGCTCTGTTGGGCATCGGCTGGTGCTTGGGTTGCTGTGTCTGGCTGCGTCTGTGGGGTTTGGGGCACGTTGGGGCTGTTTTTGGTTATCTTGGACATAATCAGGTTCTCCTGTTTAAGAGGTCTCAATTGTTAAGCACTAAACTCCGCACCATCGTGATGAACGATTGCCGTTGGACGCAGAAGACGTCCGTCTGTCATACAAGGAAGATATGTAAGTGCCCCATCGAGCGGGGGCATCGGAAGGATGCGATAGTGAGTCATACCCTGCAGCCTCTTTGTGGGGTTAACTAAATTGTTTTAAACGTACCCCGTGGTAACTTTAGGGGAAATGGGAGGGCAGCGCCACTTTGGCGGTGGGTGTTTGTTGGGATATGTGCCAGGGTTGACGCTCTGCGTCGTGCAAATTGTTTGGTGCAACCTGGGGTCTGTGAGAGGTTGAGGCCCTGATTTTTTGGGGCGCAGTGATCCCCCCGAGAGCGAGAAAGGCGGAGGATGATGTCCCACCCTGGAAAGTCCCGTGACCGAGCGCCCAAGTGGCTGGAGATCAGCCCCGATTATCAGTGCAACAACCGTTGTGTGGGTTGCTTCTCCGTGCAGGACAGCGGAGAGGGGATGGACAACCGGCAGGTGGTCGAGGCGTTGGTTTCAGGGCGTCGTCGCGGTGCCAGGGGGTTGTGGCTGGGGGGAGGCGAGCCCACTCTGCGCCGCGATTTGCCAAAGATGATGCTGCAGGCACGCAAGCTTGGCTACGAGCGCATCAAGGTGCAGACCAATGGGATGATGCTGGGCTATCCCAACTATGTGAAAACCTGCGTCAAGGCGGGGATGAGCGAGGTCAACTTTTCCATCAAAGGTGCGTCGGCTGAGAGTCACGACCGCCTTACGCAGACCCCGGGCTGCTTTGACGCCATGCTCAAGGGCATCGCGGCGGTGCGGGAGGCGGGGCTGCCCATGGAGGGGGACATCCTGGTGTATGCGAGCAACGTGGAGGAGCTGCCTGAGATGGTGCGCTTTTATACGGAGCTTGGCATTGGTCGTTATAATATCTGGCTGCTCTCGGCGGTGGATGCGAAGGAGTCGACGGTGGCTAACGAGGTGCCGCGGATTGGGGCGGTGATGCCCCCCCTGATGAAGGCCATGAGTCTTGGGCTTTCTTCGGCGCCTGATTTTATTACGTCGCTTCACACGCCGCCCTGTACAATCCCGAAGGGGTTTGAGGCCTGTGAGTTTTTTGCGGCCGACCTCGACCTTTTGGTGGCCAATCCCGATGGGTATTCGTTTTGGTTGGAGGAGTCGCCCATTGAGGGAGGGCACTATTTTGAGCGCTGCGGGGGATGCGCGGCCCGGGGAAGATGCGGGGGAGTGCGGGAGGAGTATTTGCGGCTTTATGGAGGGGAGGAGTTTCAGCCTCTTGATGGCCGCTTGCTATGAACTCCAGAACTGGTTAGCGTTTTGGACATTGTGGGAGGGTTGAAATGCGATTGATTGTTTGTTTGTTGATGCTGTTGGGGGTGACTGTAGCCTTGGGAATGGGGTCGGCTGCGGCTCAGCCGGGTCAGAGGGAGGTGACCGAGGGGGAAAGGGGGCCGGCTGTTGAGCCTGAGAAGGAGCTGGGTGGTAATCCTAAAGCAGGGTTTGATGCGGAGGCCGCGAGGACACGGGATAAGGGAAAGAAGGTTGGAGGGGCTGGAGAATGTGTTGTGCCGAGGCCGACCAAGGAGCGAATTAAGACTGTTTTGGATTATGTGAAGGCAGCGTTGGCCAGCGCGCGCGCTCCGGAAGACCTGGATATTCGTTTGGCGTTTGAAAAGAACAGGGTGCTCTTAAACCTGGTGCGTGAGGGGAAATCTCCGGCTGAAGGTGAGAATAAAATGTTTCGCTTTCATTGGATTCTCCCTACGAGCTGCAAGGGGAATGTTGTTTGGCAATCCACCGTGGCTTCTGATGCGCCCGCCTGGGTTCGGGCGATTCATACCCAAGGGTTTGCGGGGGGGCTTCCCATTCATCCGAAGAGCGTCTCCGCGTTTAGGGGGGACTCCTATGCCCGTGGTGGGGTGGGGCCTAGAGAAGCCCATCGTTGGGGAGATGGTACGGGAAATCCGATTTGGCTTACAGGGGTTCTTGTGGGGATGGGCTGCGTTGTGTTGAGGAGGTTTCTCTAAGGGCCTGCGGCCTGGGCCTCAGACAGAGGGGCTGACGCAACGGGCGGCGGCAGCGAGGGCCTGAGCTTCGGGGTGCTCGAATTCGTAGAGCCCGATTAAGGCGTCTACCTGACTGGCGAGCCCCGCCAGCCGACTCAGGTCGAGGATAACATCGTAAGAGAGGAAGAGCGTCTTGTAGCCGTCCACGGAGGGGGTTTGCAGGAGCGTCTTCTCAAGGGCCACCGTGTCTGCGATTCGGGTGGAGAGGCTCGCAAAATGAGGGGCGCTCTTCCGGAGGTTTTCGATGTCTCGTTTGGGAGCGGAGTGGCTGGCGGTGAGTGTGGGGTAGCGTCGTCGAAAGATGGGGAGGGAGACTCCCATTTGAAACTCTCGCCGGGCGTATTGCTCGATGGTGGTGGGGTGCTCGTGGGTGGTGTGGGCTTGGGCGTCGTAGATAAAGTGCATGTCATGGCTTTGCTGGAGTCGAAGCCCCAGGTCGGCGTCTTGAAAGCCATAGGTGAAGGCCGTGTCAAACCCCCCGCATGCCTGGAGCGTGGACCGTGGGAGTGAGATGTGAGGGGCATAGATTTGCTGCGGTGGAATGGTGGTGACGCCCTCGTTGTTGAGTTGTGCAGAGCTTGGAAATCGAAACTGGCGTCCGGATTGAACGAGGTATTTGATAAAGGGGGTGGTGTTGTATTTCGTTGGGTAATGGATGGGACCGGTGACGCAATATAAATCCGAGGTGTTTTGATGCAATCGCAGGTGACGTTCGAGCAGGGTGGGGGTGGCGATGATGTCTGCGCAGGTCAAGAAAATGAACTCGCCGGTTGCTGCGTTGATGCCGAGGTTGGTGGCCTCGACCTGTCCGCGGTGTCCGGTTTCGAGGAGGCGGACCTCGTTGGTGAGGTTGGCAGTACTTAGAAGCACGTTGGCGTGGGGAACTGGTTCGTCGTCCACCACGATCAATTCTATCTGGTGGCGGAGCGTCGTTTGCTCGAGAAACGAACGAACGCTGGGGATGAGGGTCGTGGCGTTTTGATAGGAGGGCATGACCACGGAGAACACGGGGGCCGGGTTGGGCATGGGGCTTTCCTCGATCAGGTTGAATGATTGGTGAGGGGGAGGTCGCTTAGCAGGTCCGATGCGGAGATGCCGGGTAGGGCGAGTTCTTCAGTGATGACCTGTCGCATACGGTTGATGCAGAGCTCGGGATAGAGGTCTTTGTGGGTGGTGAGGTTTTTGAGCTTGAGCAGGGGGTAGACCGACTTATGAAAGAAGCCGCGGATGAGCCGCTCCCACTCGTGAATGGTGATGTTGCCTGTGAAAGATTCGGGCGGCGTAATTAAGGCCTCAAGTTGAAGGCCTTTGGCCATGAGGTGTTGGGAGAGGCCAATCTCAAGGCGGTTGACGAGGTCTTCACGGCTGGTGGCGGGGGCCTGGTTGCTAAGGAAGGAGACGAGGGTTTCGCGGGATAGGGCGCTTTGAAAAACCAAAAAATAGGACTGGAGATGTTTGGCTTTTTCGTGGCTCATGCTTAAGCCCCAGACGTCGGCGTGCGGGCCCATGACCTCCATGACGGGGGCGAGGGGGCGAAAGAGCAGGCAACTGTCATTGGCGAGAATGAGCCGTTGGACTTTTGTGATGGAGTGGTTGCAAAGATAGTCACGCCATTTTCCGATGTCGTAGCCGGTGTTGTCGGTTTTCCAGATTGCGACACCTTCTTGGACCAGGCGAACCTGCGATTGTTCGGATGCGGTGGAGGAGAGCACAACCACAGTGTCGCTGATGCGTTGAAGCTCCCGAATATATTCGAGGACGTGGCGCTTGACCTTGCCGCTGGGATCGTGGTGGACAAAGAGTGTGAGTGTTTGCATGGGCCTCATCATAGTGCAGCGCCCTTGGCGGTGGCAATGTGTGTTTGTTTGCAGGGAGAACGCTGATTGTGTTGTTTCCTGTTGACTGATTGGTCAGGGGAGCTTCTTTTGAAACATATTGTGTTCTGCTGTCGTGAACCTTTGTTAGGCAAAAGTAGTTCTAATGGAGGGTGCGGATGAAAAATAAGCTTGCTTTGTTTGATGGTGTTTGTGTCGTGGAGTCTGAACGGCTGCGGTGGGAATGATAAGAAAAGCAGCGAGAAGAAACCAGCGGAGATTGTTGTTGGTGCAGATGTTGCGATGCGCTCCTGTGAATTATTGGTGAGCAATACCGATGCAGCGACACTTGATGCTGTTGTTTTTAAGGACAGCGTTGTGGGGGCATTTAAGAAGAGAGGGGATCGCGCCGCCATTGCATTTGTTGCCAAAGAGGATGTGGCGATTCCCCCTGATGCTGTGGTTGTGACCATGTCTAAGGGGGATGTGAATGCTCTCGATGTGGATATGGCCAAGTCTCGTTGTTTTGATGGCGCGGGAGATGAGATTCCCAACGCCTTGTGGGCGTTGCAGGGTTGAGCTTGTTTCGCGGCGATAGGGGGGGAGGATTTCTTAGATGAATGGGGCTTTTCGTGAAGAAGGCCGTTGGTGTTTTCTGTCTTTCTCTTTCTTGATGGCGACTGTCTGTGTTTGTGTGGCCTGGCTTGGTGGCAGGTCATCGCTTGTGAGTTGATGTCTGCGGTGAGTTTCTTTTTGGCGAACGAGCGGAGCTGGCGATCTATGTTGTGTTGGTTGCGCCGAGGCCGAGTATCCTGATGTCCGAAACGTGTCGCTTCTGTGCGGGTTGGTGGTTGCGTTAGAGCCAACGACGTCGCTTGGGTCCCCCGCCTACCCGCGAGGCCCCGCCAGGCAATCCACAGCGATTTGAACGTAGAGCGACGACCCCACCAGCAGCGCGCGCTCGTCGATATCAAAATGAGAACAGTGGTGCGGAACGCTCATGGGCTCACGATCGTTTGGTGCGGAGCCGATGAAAAAATAACACCCCGGAGCCGCGTTAGCGAAGTAGCTGAAATCCTCACCTCCCATGGAAAGGTAAGGGGGCTGCGCACCCTCTCCCACGATTGACTGCGCCGCCTTCAGCACTTTGGCCGTAGGCTCAGGTGCGTTGATGGTGGCGGGGTAGCCGTCTTCATACTCAAGCTCAATGCTCGCCCCAAAGGTCGCCGCGCTCCCTTCACAAATTGCCGCCATGCGCTCTTTGATCAGCAGCCGGTTGGCTTCGGTGTAGGCTCGGGCCGTTCCCCGCAGGTGAACGGTGTCGGCGATGATATTAAAATTGCTGCCGCCATTGATTTGCCCCACGCTCACCACGGTGCTCTCCAGCGGATTGGTGTTGCGGCTCACAATGGTTTGCAACGCGCCGATGAGCTGGGCCGCCACCACCACCGCGTCCACCGTCCCCTGGGGCGTGGCCCCATGGCCGCCGGTGCCGCGCACGGTGATCTCAAATTTGTCCGCGCAGGCCATAATGGGACCCGACTGCACCCCCACCGTGCCAAAGGGCTGATAATTCCACAGGTGCAATCCATACACCTCGCTGACTCCCTCAAGCGCGCCGTCTTCGAGCATAAAGCGTGCGCCGTGGTGTCCCTCCTCGGCCGGTTGAAAAAGAAAACGCACCGTCCCCGAGAGCTTGTCCCTCTGCTGAACCAGCGCCTCCGCCGCCCCAAGCAGCATGGCGGTGTGCCCATCGTGGCCACAGGCGTGCATGACCCCCTCGTGAACCGATTTGTAGGGGATGTCACCGGTCTCCTGCATGGGCAGGGCGTCCATGTCGGCGCGCAGGGCGATGGTGGGACCAGGCTGTCCCCCCGTGAGCGTGCCCACCACGCCGGTTTTGCCCACGCCCTCCTGCACTTCAATATTCAACGCGCGCAGCCGCTCTGCCACCAGCCCCGCGGTGCGGTGCTCGTTGAAGGCAAGCTCGGGGTGTTGGTGAATGTCCCGGCGGGTGGAGATGATGCGCTCCTCAAGGGGCTGAATGTCTGCGCGGATCTTAATGCTCATGATGGGCGCTCCTCGGTGGTGGAGCCGCGGCTCCAGTGGGTGTGAAGAAGGTCAGCCAGCGCCAAAACCCGGGTGGGGTCCACCGGCGCGTTCAGCTGTCCCTCGCGGTTCAAAGAGGTGCCCACAATCGCCCCGTCGAGGTGGTTTATGTAGCGTTTTGCGTTTTGCACCGTGAGCCCCGAGCCCAACAAGAGCGGCCTGCCCTGGGCGCCGCTGCGCACCTGCCCGAGCAGCTCCGGATCTGCGGCCTTGCCGGTGCCGCTGCCGGTCACGATGATTCCATCGGCCAGGCCCCGCTTAACGCAGTCCTCTGCGGCGGTGGCCGGATCGGTGGGCACCAGCGGGGCGCCGTGCTTCACCAGCACGTCCGCCAAAATCTGCACCCCCTCGGCCTGGAGTGCGCGACGGTAGCGAAGCGTCTCATGGGCCTCCCCTTCGATGACCCCCTGGTCGGTGAGGCAGGCGGAGGTGTGAACGTTCACGCGGATAAAGTGTGCCCCCGACGCCGCGGCAATCCCCATGGCCGAGTGGGCGTCGTTGCGCAGGCAGTTGACCCCCACGCTCACATCAAAGCGCTCCACGCAGGCTCGGGCCACCAGGGCCAGGGTACACACCTGGTGTGGAGGCAGCCGGCTCGCGGCGTCCCCCTTGGCGAAGGGGCTGGAGCCAAAGTTTTCGATGATGACGCCGTCGACCCCGCCCTGCACGAGGGCCTCTGCGTCCCGCAGGGCAAAGTCCCGGACGTCTTCAAAGGTGGTGGACGTGTCCGCGAGAGGATCTCCCGGCATGGGCGGCAGGTGAACAACACCAATAAAACCTTCAATCATGGGGGAGGTTTAGCACCTCGGGCCCGCCGGCGCCAGAGACCCTCCGCCGAGAAGAAATCTCCCTGGCGTCAATTGTAAGCGGGGGGGATGAGGGGTATAGGTCCCCATTGTGAAGAAGCTGACGATTCAATGTGTGACAGCGCTTTTGGCGGCGAGCCTGCTGATCTCCTGCGACCTGCTCAAGCCCCAGAGCACCTGCACCCTCGACGAGCACTGCCCCGCCGGGATGACCTGCGCGGCGGAGGGCTGTGTCGACAAGCCTCCTGCAGATCCCATCTGCACCTCCCACGCCTACTCCCTCTGTGAAGCCGGCGATGCCGTGTGGTTTGACAGCTGCGACCGGCGCCAGGAGCTGCGCCAGGGCTGCGGCGCCAACCCCTGCGTGGAGGGCGAGTGCCAGCTCCCCACCTGCAACGACGGTCTGCGCAATGGCGGCGAGGCCGACGTGGACTGCGCCGGGAGCTGCCCCCCCTGCGGTGAAGGGCGCGAGTGCCTGGTGCACGACGACTGCGCGAGTCGCTCCTGCATCAACCGCCGCTGCGAGGCCGCCTCCTGCGAAGACGCCATTCAAAACGCCGCAGAGAGCGACGTGGATTGCGGCGGCCCGTGTTCTCCCTGCGGGCTGGGCAAGTCCTGCACCCAGCACGGCGACTGCGAGTCCAACACCTGTGAGCATGGCCGGTGCATCCCCAGCTTTTGCACCGACGGTGCCACCACAGGCTTTGAGACCGACGTCGACTGCGGCGGGCCCGACTGCGACCCCTGCGACGTCGGCGCGGCCTGCCAGAGCCACACCGACTGCCAAAGCCGCGAGTGCAGCGAGGGCACCTGCGCGCCGCTTACCTGCCCGGAGGGCATGGTTCGCATTGGCACAAGCGTCAGCTGCGTCGACCCCTACGGGGCCACGGTGTTCTCCAACCCCTCCTGTACAGGCCAGCGCTACGGCCTCGGCAACACAGACGACTTCCCCGCAGGTTTTCCCGACAACGTCTCAAGCCGCGAGTGCGAGGGCACCTGCGAGGGGGTGGCGGTGGTGAACCCCACGGTATCACTCTATGCCTGCAGCGTGGCCGGCGTGCGGCCCTCGGCAAACGTCACGTGGTTTCAAGCCCGTCGGGCCTGCGAAGACGCCGGCAAGCACCTCTGCAGCCTGCCCGGTGAGTGGCGTCCGGCCTGCTACGGTGACCCAGCCGGCGACTATCCCTACGGTGACGCCTACATGGCCGGCCGCTGCAACGACGGCGACGCCGAGCACGGAGGGAGCGCGGGCAGCGGGGCCATGGAAACCTGCCACGGCCGGGGCTTTGCGTCATCCGTCTACGACATGAGTGGCAACATCTGGGAGTGGACCGCCACCTGCCCACAAGGGTGCCTGCAGGCTGGCGGGGGCTTCTCGGATATTCTCGATTACCTCAGCTGTGACGGTGGCACCCTGGAGGCCGAGGCGACCTACTCGAGCCCCTTTTTGGGGTTTCGCTGCTGCTGGACACCACAGGATGAGGCGGGGTGATGTTGGGGACAATGGGCCCGGGATGAACGAACAAAAAGTTCAACGTGGGAAGAGGAGGACAACATGGAGCGGGGATGGATAGGGCTTGCGGCGTTATTGCTGCTGGCCTGGGCATGCAGTGAAAAACGACGCGAGGTGGATTGGAAGCGATGCGCGGTGGGGGTGGGGCTGCAGGTGGCGCTGGCGCTTGTCTGCGTGCGGGTCCCCCTGGTGCAGCGCTTTTTTCTCAGCATCAACAGCGTGGTGGAGGCCCTCGGCGAGGCCACCCGCGCCGGGACCTCGTTTATCTTTGGCTACCTCGGGGGAGGGCCCTTGCCCTTTGACACCTCCAACCCCGGCCAGACCTTTATCCTCGCCTTTCAGGCCCTCCCGCTGGTGCTGGTGGTCAGCGCGCTCTCCTCGCTGCTCTTCTATTGGCGCATCCTGCCGGTGGTGGTGAAGGCCTGCTCCTGGGTGCTTGAGAAGGCCATGGGAGTGGGCGGCGCCCTTGGGCTGGCCACCGCCGCGAACGTCTTTGTGGGAATGGTCGAGGCGCCGCTTTTCGTGCGCCCCTACCTCCACAAGATGATCCGCAGTGAGCTCTTTGCGGTGATGACCGGCGGCATGGCCACGGTGGCGGGCACGGTGATGGTGCTCTACGCCTCCATCCTCAACTCGGTGGTCGACCACGCCCTCGGGCACATCCTCGTGGCCTCCCTGGTGAGCGCCCCGGCGGCCCTGGTGGTGGCGCGCATTATGATCCCCGAGGGCGCCGAGCGCACCGGTGGAGATTTGGTAGCCCCCAACGAAGCCACCAGCGCCATGGACGCCGTCACCGAGGGCACCCGGGAGGGTATCAACCTGCTGCTCAACATCGTGGCCATGCTCATCGTGCTCTTGGCCCTTGTGCACCTGGTGAACCTTGGCCTTGGCGCGCTGCCCCTGGTGGGCGGGGAGGCTTTGAGCCTTGAGCGCATTCTTGGGTGGCTCATGGGACCGGTGGTGTGGCTGATGGGCGTTCCCTGGGAAGAGTCCGGCACCGCGGGCATGTTGATGGGGACCAAAACAGTCCTCAATGAATTAATCGCCTACGTGGAGCTCTCCAAGCTTCCCCCCGGCACCTTCAGCGAGAAGAGTCGGGTGATCATGCTCTACGCCATGTGCGGCTTCGCCAACCTCGGCAGCGTGGGCATCATGCTGGGGGGGCTCTGCGGCATGGCGCCCAACCGGCGGGCCGAGATTGTGAGCCTGGGGGGCAAAAGTCTGGTGGCCGGGACCATCGCCACCTGTATGACCGGCGCTATCATTGGTATAATCTGGTAGTCGCGCGTGATTGTGCCCGGGCTTTGTATGGATTGGGACGCTGGTTCGTCCAATTCACTCAAGGACTTCGCAAGGGAGCGTTGTGGAGAATAGGCCCGAAAATGGGCAATAAATCCAATAGGTTTTGAGAGGCTGCCCGGGAATTAAGCAGAGGGGGTTGAATGAAGAGAGCCCGTCGTCACGCCAACCGCCGCGTCAGCGCTGCGCTTTTTGGGGGTCATCCCCCTGAATTGTATGGGGTTTCGAGAATTAGAGCGTTGCGCAACCAAATTTTGTTCGATATGCATTCAAGAGTCCGAGGTCGCGTTGGGGATGATTTTGGCTCTGCTGCTTCCAAAGAAGCGTTCATCGTTTGTCGAAACTTGCCTTTTCAGGAGGAAAACAGTGCGTAAGATTCTCTCGTTGGCATGGGTGGCTGTACTCTTAATCTGTGTCGGGTGCGCCGATGAGATCCTCGTGTCTCATTTACCCGAGATAGCCCTCTCTGTTGAAAATCAGGAGAGCTACGAATCTGTGGAGGTGCAGCTGCCGGAGGAGGGCGGAGCGGTGGTCCTCGATTTGGGGGACGTTCCGGTTTATGTGCAGGTCAAGGCCCGCGTGGTGGTGGAGAGCCTCAACACGCAGGAGCTGCGGGTGACTCGAGTGGATTACCGCGAGGGTGACACGATTGGCGGGCGCTGGGACGCGCCCACCTGGGTTAAGAGCGCCTCCGACACCGTCAGCAAGGTTCCTCCCTTTTCGGTCCCCGTGGGGGGCTCGCGCATCATTGAGATCCCCCTGACCCCCATGGCAGAGGGAGCCACCTCCGCGGTGGTGGAGGTGGAGAGCAACGCTAAAAACGGCAAAATCAAAACCATCACGCTCAGGGCCAACGGGATCTACCACGGCGCTCCTGAGATTGAGCTGGTTTACAACGGCATGGTCGTTCCCGAGGTGGGCACCGACTGCGTGGGGGGCGTGTGTGCCATCCCCGCCGAGAAGGCCCTCGACCTTGGCAACATTGGGTTGAACACCTCCGGCACCGCTCAGATCCTCATCAAAAACCTGGCCGAATGCGAAGCGTATCCCGGTGCAGATCCCTGCAGCTCCTGTCCGCTTATCGTCGATCGCAACTCCCGACACCACGGGATTGGGGTTGGCTTTAAGGAGGGGACCAACACCGACGCCCGTTTCTCCTTTGTGGGTTCCACTGCGGTGCCCTTTGTGGTGGCCCAAAAGAACGTCGACTGCTCCAGCGAGGGCAAGGTGAAGTTGCTGGTGAGCTTTGACGCTCCCGACACAGAGGGAAGCCACGAGGCGGTGATTGTGATCGAGTCCAACGACCCCGATGAGTCGGTGATTGAGATCCCCATTCGGGCAGTGGCCCGAAACGCGCCCGTCGCCATCGCGAAGGTGCGTGGCTATGACATGCTCAACCCCAGCTCGCCCTACACCGATCCCGAAGACATCGAGCCCCTCGACCGAATCTATCTTGACGGGCGTGAGAGTCACGACCCCTCGGTGTTGCCCCCCGATGACCCAACGGCCTTGCCCTATTACCATTGGGAAGTCATCGAGCGTCCTGCCGGAACCGAAGATGTCGACTTTGACTGGACCGGGCAGGACACGGCGCTGCCCTCCATGTGGATCCCCATCGCGGGGCATTATTCGATTCGCCTGACGGTGCGCAATTCAGCGGTGATTGAGAGTGGGGACACCGCCCAGGCTCGGGTGGAGCTGGACGCGGTGCCTGGTAGCGCGATGCACGTGCAGCTGGTGTGGGATCACCCCACCAACGACCAGGATCTTCACATGGTGAACGTGGCCCAGAGCCCCAACCTCTGCAACTCAGAGTGGGACTGTTATTTTGCCACCTGCAATCACAACGACTTCGACCGGGTGCACTGGTTTCCGGGACATCCCATTGGGCAGGGGCCCAACCCCCGCCTCGATCGGGATGACACCAACGGCCTCGGACCTGAGAACATCAACATCGATGAGCCCACCCCTGGCACCTACCGCATCTTTGTTCACTACTGGCCCAGCTGGGGAAACAGCGGCACGGCTACGGTTAACACCGTACGCATCTACCTCAACGGCGTGTTGCGTTTTGACCAGCACCGAACCCTCTCTTCAGGAGGTCAGGTGTGGGCTTTGGCGGATATTCTCTGGATGGATGACAACACGCCTCTTGGGAATGGCACCGTCAGCGTCTACCCCAGCCCTCAGGCGGGTCAGGTTGGGGCGGTTGCCAGCGGCTTAACCGCTGCGCAGTGTGGGGTGGCAACAGGTTGGACCTTTCCTAACTAATCAGGCCAGGCGCTCCAGGGCGGCCTGAAGGTTGGTCTTCTTTTCTGTGGCGGCAGCCAGCAGTGCTTGCTTCTCTTGCACCACCGCCTCCGGCGCTCGGCTGATAAACTTGGTGTTGGAGAGCTGCTTATCGAGCCCGCCAATGTCCTTATCTATTTTGGCCAGGTCCTTGGTCAGCCGGTCCCGCTCTGCGTCAAAATCAATCAACCCGGCGAGGGGAATGAAAATCTCAGCCCCGTCCACCACCTGGGTGGCCACCTTGTCGGGGGCGTCTCCCTCCAGGGCGGTAAAGGTCGCTTTGGCCAGGCTGAAGAGGGCCTTGGAGTGGGTGTTGAGCCACGCCAGACGGTCAGCGTCGGTACGAATGAGGATGGCGATCTCCTGCTTGGGTGCCACCTGAAACTCCGAACGAACCCGGCGAATCCCCACAATGACGTCCTTGAGAAAGTGCACCTCATCGGCCACCTGCTGGTCAGCCTGGTAGTCGTCAGCCTTGGGAAATGACGCGTCCATGATGCTGCCAGAGGCGTTGGGCAGACGCTGCCACAGCTCTTCGGTGAAGAAGGGCATGATGGGATGCATCGCCCGGGCGAGGGTGTTGAAGACGTCAAGGAGGGTTTTTTGCACCGCTTCTTTTTGCTCTTCATACCCCTCTTCTTTGGCGTAGAGGATGGGCTTGGACAGTTCGAGATACCAGTCGCAGAGCTCGTCCCAGATAAACTGGTAGAGGCAGGAGGCCGCGTCGTTGAAGCGGTAGCTTTCGAGGGACTCTCGCAGCTTTGCGGTGGTCTCCCGGAGCTGGTGCCGAATCCAGCGGTCGTAGACCCCGTAGGACTCCGTGGTGGGCAGGGGCTTTTCGGTGTCGATATTGCCCATGGTGAAACGGAACGCCTGCCAGATCTTGTTGACGAACTTGGCGTAGCCCTCCGCGCGGCTTTCGTCCCAGCGAACATCTCGACCCTGGGCCGCAAAGGCCGCCAGGGTGAAGCGGAAAGCGTCGCAGCCGTATTGGTTGATCATATCGATGGGGTCGATGACGTTGCCCTTGGTCTTGGACATCTTGTCGCCGTTCTTGTCGCGAATCAGCGCGTGAATGTAGACGTCCTTAAAGGGAACGTGCCCCATGAAGTATTGACCAAACATCATCATGCGGGCGACCCAGAAGAAGATGATGTCAAAGCCGGTGGTGAGGGTGGCGGTGGGGTACCAGGCCGCCAGCTCATCGGTTTTTTCTGGCCAGCCCATGGTTGAGAAGGGCCACAGGGCCGAGCTGAACCACGTGTCGAGGATGTCCTCGTCCTGGGTGAGGGCTTTGGAGCCGCAGCTCTCGCACTCGTCGGGGGCGTCTTTGGCAACGGTGATCTCATGGCAGTCGTCGCAGTGCCACGCGGGGATTTGGTGGCCCCACCACAGCTGCCGGGAGATGCACCAGTCGCGGATATCCCGGAGCCACGAATAATAGGTGTTCTCCCAGTTTTTGGGGACAAAGTTGGTGAAGCCGTTCTCCACCGCCGCCAGGGAGGGGGCCGCCAGGGGTTTGGCCCGCACGAACCATTGTGTGGAGAGCATGGGCTCCACCACGGTGCCCGAGCGCTCGGAGCGACCCACATTCATGGTGTGTTTTTCGGTGCCTCGGTCGAGCCCGAGCTCGTCGATTTTTGCTTTGACGGCTTTTCGGACCTCAAATCGGTCCATGTCTTTGAAGGGGCCCCCGTGCTCGTTGAAGGTGCCGTCTTTGTTGAGCAGGTTGATCATGGGGAGCTTGTGACGCAGCCCCACCTCAAAGTCGTTTGGATCGTGACCGGGGGTCACCTTCACCGCGCCGGTGCCAAACTCGGGGTCAACCAGGATGGCGTCGGCGATAATGGGGAATTCCCGCCCGGTGATGGGGTGCTTGATCATCCGGCCGATGAGGTCTTTGTAGCGGGGGTCTTCGGGGTGAACAGCCACGGCGGTGTCGCCGAGCATGGTTTCGGGGCGGGTGGTGGCCACCACGATTTCCCCGCTGCCGTCGGCGAGGGGATAGGAGAAGCTCCACAGCTCGCCCTCAACCCCCTCGTCGTGGACCACTTCCAGATCCGAGAGGGTGGTTTGGGCGACCACGTCCCAGTTTACCAGGCGCTCGGCGCGGTAAATCAGACCTTCGTTATAGAGGCGGACAAAGACCTCGCGGACCGCGGCGGAGAGGCCCTCGTCCATGGTGAAGCGCTGCCGACTCCAGTCGCAGGACACCCCAAGGGTGCGCAGCTGGTTGAGGATGTTGCTCTCGGCTTCTTCTTTGAAGGCCCAGGCGCGCTTGAGAAACTCCTCGCGGCCGAGCTCAAAGCGGTTGGTGCCCTCTTCGCGAAATTTGCGTTCCAGCACCCAGTGCACGGCGATGCTGGCGTGGTCGGTGCCGGGGATCCAGACGGTGTTGTCGCCGTCCATGCGGTGATAGCGGATGAGGATGTCCTGCAGGGTGTTGTTGAGCGCGTGGCCCATGTGCAGGGAACCGGTGACGTTGGGAGGAGGGATGACGATGCTGAAGGGCTTGCCGGGCTTGTTGGGATCGCCCTTAAAATAGCCTTCGCTTTCCCAGCGCGGGTAGTATTTTTTGCGCGCTTCTTCAGCTTCGTAATGCTTCGGAATCTCCGTTGCCGAATCCATGGGGTGCTCCTCTTCATAGCCCGTTTTGTCCAGGGGGCTTTGGGGTCAAGGGGGTCGTACTAGCTTTCTTTGAGCGTCGCGTCAACGTGCGGTTATCGCTGATTTTAGGGGCGGGAAGACTTTTGGCATCCGGCCGGAAAGGGGCTATTTTAAGGGGGCTCCAGAGGAGGGGACAGGCAATGTGCACGATTTTGATTTGGCATCAGCAATGGGAGGAGGCGCCCCTGGTGGTGGCCTGCAACCGTGACGAGGCGTTGGGGCGGCCCTCGGCTCCTCCCGAGGTCCGCGAGATAGGAGGCCGGCGCTGCCTGGCCCCCCGGGATTTGCAGGCCGGAGGCACCTGGATGGGGGTAAACGACGCCGGGGTGTTTGTGGGGATCACCAACCGTTTTGGCAGTGAGCCAGATCCCAGCCGGGAGTCCCGGGGCGCGGTGGTGGCCGAGGCCCTGGGCTATGGAAGCAGCGTCGAGGCTCTCGCGCAGCTCGAGCAAGTGGACCCCCGGCGCTTCAATCCCTTTCATTTGGTGGTGGCAGACCGGAGCGGGGGAGGCATCCTGGTGAGTGAGGGGGAGACCCTGCGCAGGGAGCCCCTTGCGCAGGGGCTTTCCATGGTGACCGAGCGCAGCTTTCAATCCGAGGTGAGCGGGCGGGAGACCCTGCTGCGAACGTTGGTGGGGGAGGTGAGCGAGTCTGCGCAGGCTCCCTCCGACGCCGCGCTGCGCTCTATTCTGGGGCGACACGGTGAGACCGGGTTTAACAGTGTGTGTGTGCACGAGGACGATCTGGGCTACGGGACCCTCTCCAGCGCCATCCTCCGTCTGGGCTCAGGGCCCGGGGAACTCGAGTTTTTGAGCTGCGATGGGCCCCCCTGTACGTCGTTATATCAGCCGTTTAGCTTCAAATTGGCCTAAAACCCCGCTTGGGTTGGGCGAGTGGGTTTTAAGTTGATATACTGGAGGGGATGACATCCCAACCCAGGACAATGGAGTCGCTGCCGTCTCCTATTCCCATCTTTCCTTTAGCGGGAATGCTCTTGTTGCCACGCTCGCAATTGCCGCTGCACATCTTTGAGCCACGCTACCGCGAGATGGTACGGGATGTGCTGGCCTCGCACCAGATGATCGGCATGATCCAGCCTCGGGCCTTCGGTGAAGAGAACGAATCAGAGCTCTTTCGGGTGGGATGCGTCGGCAAGGTGCTCTCCCACAAGGAGACCCCGGATGGTCGCTTTTACCTCATTCTCGATGGCGTCTGCCGCTTTCATATCATGCAGGAGTTGCCTCAGAGCCCCAAGGGCTACCGGCGCGTGATTCCGGTTTATGATGTCTACCGGCGTGATCTGGGAGAGCCGGCACCGGCATCCCTGAACAGGCCGGGGCTTTTGCATCAGCTCGACGAGTTTGCCAAAGCACGCCAGTTTTATATTGAACCCCAGGCTCTGGAGGCCATGGGGGACGAAGAGCTGATTAATGCCCTGGCCATTGGGCTGCCCTTTGAGCTCGAAGACAAACAGGCCCTGGTGGAGGCCTATGACCTGAAGGCGAGGGGAGTGCTTCTCACCTCGTTGCTGGCCCTCGAGAGTCACCCGGAGGCGCCCGCCAATGAATGGCAGCAATAAACCTCAGGGGAGGTTTGGGTGCCTTCTGCGTTCTTGAGCCGGCGTTTCCCGGCAAGTTGATGGACAAATCGGTTGACCTTGATCTCCATACAGGGCTAGGTGCGCTAATGGGACAGGCACACGCCTCGTTTTTTGGGGTTTTGTGCTTCGCTGAATAGCTTGTTGTTGGGATTCAGTCTTGAGGGGCTGGTTAGTGAGGGCATCATGAGTTCACATGGAGCGGCTCTTTCTGCTCATGAGGGACGGTTGGATGGGCAGCGCGCAGCTGCCTGTCGGGGCAAGTTTAACGGACCGCTGGTGGAGTCTCTGGCTCGCAGGATGAGTTATTCCGGTGCTGCGGCGTTTCTGGTGGTGGCCTTTGGCTGGGTGTGCGTGGGGATGGCCTACCTGCTCATGCGCTCTCTGGCAGACTTCTCGACCCACCAATATGGGCACATCTCCTTTGTGGTGGCCATCACCTTTTGTGGCCTGACCTCCTCCTTGATGTGTTTGATTTCACACGGCGTGGGCAGCAAGGGCGGGCAGGCAGCGTGGAGCCCTGATCTTCGTTTTTTGAACCGCTCTTTTTGGGGACTTGAGTTAAGGGAGGACATCGCTCCTGAGGAGGTGAAGGAACTCTCAGACACCCTCGCCGCCATGCCTGTGCGGGCAGCCAGGCGAACGGTGATTTGGGGCGCGTTGGTGATCGCAACCACCACCCTTGGGGAGGCGGTTGTCTCGGGGACCGCGGTCAACTCGCCGGCTGTGCTCTTTGCCGGAGTTATCTCCATTGCGATGCTGGTGGGCTTTGCCTACCTCATCACCGAACTCTACTCCGCCGACGGTCGCACTCGCCTCAAAGAGTGGTGTTTTTATAAGGGGCTCTCCATCGACGAGCCCGTGCTCATGTCTTTGTCCCGCAAGCTGGGGCTCTTTGCCATTATCCTGCTGGTGAGCCTGAGCTCTTTGGGGGCGGTGACGCTGCATGGCAGTCGGGAGTGGGAGGTGCTCTTTGGCTGCGTGGTGTTCTCCCTGCTTGCAGGTGGGATGCTCATCACCCTGACAGCGTGGTCGATTCTACGTTCCTTTAAGGAGATTGTGGTGGCTGCCGATGATCTGGCCGCAGGAGGAGCGGGACAGATTTTCAGCTCAAGCCTCGACCGGGAGGTGGTTGAGCTGGCGGGATACCTCAGTCAGAACGCCCGCGAGATCAACGCCACCCGGGAGCATCTTGAGGAGATGGTGGACGACCAGACCGAAGAGCTTCGCCTGGCGGTGAAGGAGGCCTGGGACGCGAGTCTCGCGAAGGGGCGTTTTTTGGCGACGATGAGTCATGAGATCCGCACGCCCATGAACGCCATTTTGGGCATGACGGGGCTTTTGCTGGACAGTGATTTGGAGGAGGACCAGCGGGAGTTTGCCGAGAGCATTCAAACCAGCGGTGAGACCCTGTTGGCGCTCATCAACGACGTCCTCGACTTCTCTCGACTTGAGGTGGGCAAGGTAGCCCTTGAGCGGGTGGAGTTTGACGTTCGGGATATCGTTGACGGCGTGGTGGAGATGCTCGCCGAGCGGGCCCAGAGCAAGGGACTTGAGCTGGTGAGTTTTGTGTCCGATGATGTTCAGCGCTGCATGTGGGGAGATCCAAGCCGCCTGCTGCAGGTGCTGGTCAACCTGGTGGGCAACGCGATTAAGTTTACGCAGGAGGGTGAGGTGGTGATTCGGGCGACCGTGCCCGAAGAGGCGCCGTCTTCGATTCAGATCAGCGTTCGCGACACCGGGATAGGCATCGCCAAGGAGTCCCAGGCGACAGTCTTTGAAGCGTTCACCCAAGCCGACGGAACCATGACGCGCTCTTATGGGGGCACCGGGCTTGGGCTCGCCATCGCCAAGGATGTTGTGGAGTTGATGGGCGGGGAGATCGGCGTTGAGAGTGAGCTGGGGGAGGGGGCACGCTTTTTTGTCACCTTGCCGGTGGAGCCGGGGCAGTCGAGTCCCGACAAACGCTGGGAAGAGCCCAATTTGGAAGGGCTGCGCTTTTTGCTCGTGGAGGACAATCAATCGACGTCCGATGCGTTGGGCTATTATCTCTCGTCCTGGGGGGCCACTATTTTTCATGCCGGCACCCGGGAAGAGGCGCGGGAGCAAACCCTGGAGCAGGGGGGGGCCATCGACTTCGCGCTCGTGGACGCGCATATGATTCATGAGAACGCGGCTCAATGGCGGGAGGCGCTTCGGGTGGGGGAGGTCAGCCCCCATGTGGTGATGATGTTCAACATGTCCCACCGGCTGCGGGGCACCTCCGACCGGGACAGCCAAAAGCTGAAAAAACCCATCTCGCGCTCGGCCCTGGCTCGGGTGTTCTCGGAGCTGGTCGAGTCTTAAGGCTTCTGAGGCCTGTTTGTGGCTGCGGGGCGCTCTCTTTTTGGCGCAGACCGCTCCGAACTATGATTCAGCCATTCCTGCATTATCCCCGATTCCCGAATTATTCCGGCTCTTCGAGGGAATAAATTCCGCGGAGGTGGAGTCTAACAAAATGATTTTCTGCGCCCGATGTCTGACTACTCGGTTGATGTGATGGCCAACGATAATCGGGAGTTGTCGTGACGGGTGGTTTGGAGTTGAGCGTTCTGTGGTCGCAAGGCAGAGCTGATTTGGTGGCCCATTTGTGCCCTCGTCAGAAGCCCGCTTAGAATGAGGGAGCATTTGGTTTTTGCATCCAAGGGGAGCTAGAGCCGCCGGAAAAATGGTGCTTGGTCAGAGGTAGATCGCCAACAGAGTTGTCGTAGGAACCGGGGATTGAGGGGATGAACAACGATGATTGAATTCAAATCGAAGAGAGGTCTTTTGATTCATTGTGTGAGCACGCTTCTTGTGGGGATGGGGGCGCTCTTTTTGTTTAATCCGAGCTGCTCCGTTGAGGACCCTGTGGTGACTTCGCCAGGGACCTCTCGAACTC
>JAZAIZ010000199.1:0-24471 GCA_036230545.1 Myxococcota bacterium | reverse complement strand
CTGATCGGGGATGTCGGGGGTGTCGGGGGTGACCACCGTTTTGTCCTCAGCGGGCGCGGTTTCACCGCACCCGGAGCTGTAGAGAAACAATCCCACCAACCCCGTTATCGCCATCAGAAGAACCCTGCCGCGGATTCTGGTATGAAACTTTCTCGGATTCATCATGCCCCCCATCGAAGTTGCCAGTCATGGCCAAAGCGATGGCCCGACATCAACGAAAGTGTACCTGCCACCGACACTTCGCCACAAGCGACCACACGCGCTCAGGGGTGCTGGGGCGGTGCCCTAAGGAACCCTAACGCATTGTTATTATTCTGGTTAGTTTGGTTATCTTGGCTATTAATCGTTGCCAATGGTTATGGCTCTTTAGACGCCACCCGCCACTCATCTATTCGACGAACAACTCAGGAAACGGCCCGTTCCACAAAACAAAACCCGCTCAGGATCTCCCCTCTTATTCCCCCGCTGCGGAAGCTCCCTTGACCTCAAGCTCCCGGCACTTCGCCTCAAGCTCAGTGCGCTGCAACCCCTTGCCGATAAACACCAGGGTGCTGGTGGTGCGTCCGTCACGCACCACATAGGGCCGAAAGTCAAAGCGCCCCGCCACGCCGTGCACCTCCGACCACCCCCACTCCGCGTCGGTCTGCACGATGCCCTTGCAACGGTAGACGTACATCGGCAGGTCGTAAAACAACTCCTCAAGGGCAAAATCACTCAGCACCTTCTCCGACTGCCAGGTGTAGGTCTCGTAGGTGGACTCGTGGGTATGCACATGGGCCTGAGCTGCAAGAGACTCGTGCGGCATCTCCACATCCAGCAGAAGATCCACAGGCACCACCCCATGCACCGAACGAAACACAACCGCAGCTCCGTTGATCTCCTTCACCACCGCCTCGGCGGCGCGGCCATCGTCGCCGACCAAATCGGTCTTGTTCAACACCAGAATATCCCCCCGCTCAATCTGCGTGCGAGCCTCGGTCGACTCGGCCAGGGCCCGCTCAACGTTCAGGCAGTCCACCACCGTTACCAGGGCATCAAGACGATAAAAATCCGACACCTCCACCTTAGTGAAGTTCCAGGCTACCGGCAGCGGGTCGGCCAGCCCTGTGGTCTCAAGCACCATCGAGTCAAACCCACCCCGCTCCTTGAGTTCTGCCAGGATGCGGTCCAAATCTTCATTCAGCGCACAGCACAGGCAACCATTGTCGAGTTCCACAAAGGTCTCGCCCCCCTCCACAAGGCTCCCGTCAATCCCCACCTCGCCAAACTCGTTCACAATGACCGCCACGCGCTTCCCGTGGGGAGCGTGCAGCAGATGGTTCAAGAGGCTGGTCTTGCCGCTCCCCAAAAAACCGCTCAAAATTGTCACCGGAACCCGCTTCACATCCACAACCTTTCTTAAGAGGAGGTCCTGCCACCGGAAAATGCCCCGTGGCCCCCACCCTGCTCCGGTTTTATCGACAATCCCAGCGCTCACACAAGGCCCTGAGGGGCAAATCCCGCCCGGGGCGCGAGGATGCCGGGAAAACCCCATCCCAGTGGGTCACGACCCAGCGCAGGGCAAAAAAGACCGGCCCCGGCCCTTGACCGCAGGCGCAGGGGTTCCTAGAACCCCCCTGCTTTAGAGTTCACCTTCATGTCAGGAGTTCCCATGCGTTTCCTTAGCACCCTTCGTTGGTTCCCCCTCTGCCTGCTGGCGTCCTGCTCCTTTTTGGGGCTCGGGCCTAAAGGACTGGACCTCTCCACCGCCGAGAAGGGCCGCATGGACCGACTTCTGGTCGAGCGCGAATACGTCCTGGCCTCCACGGTCACCGGCGCCGAGTTCTTTGGCCAAAATGACCGCTACTTCGTGGACGCCCGCCCCGTGGAGATTCTCGACCTTTATCGCCACACCAACGACCCCGCTCCGGTTCGTCTGGCCACCAAAATCACGCTCCCGGCGGGCACTCCCGTGACCCTCAAGCAAATCCTCTACCCACTCAGCGACATTGAGGGGGCCCTCGATGACCAACGCGACCCCCACGGGCTTGCACCCACCGCCCACACCTGGCTGGTGAGCGAATACACCAGCCCCGAAGGCGTCACCCTCACCCTCGTCTTTGTGCTCCCCCGGGACATCTCCTCGGCCGAACAATTTGAAGCCGCCGTTCGCGACCGCCTCCTCAGCCCCATGTGGGTCACCACCTGGCTCTCTCATCGGGCTCCCAAAACCCTCAACGCCATCTACCAAAAAAACATCATCGCCGGCATGAGCCGTGCTGAGGCCACCGCAGCCCTTGGCACCCCTCGCAACCACGCCAGCGCCAACGACGACGCCATGCTCTTCGAAGCCGACTACGGTGATCTGCAAGTCCTCTTTGAAGGTGGCGTGGTCACCCAGGTGCGCAGCCTCAAAGTCGAAGCCGAGGTCGCCCGCATGGAGGCCATGGAGAAAGCCCGCCTCGCTCAAATCGCCGCCGAAGAGCTGCAACGGGAGCAGGAAGCCGAAGCCGCTGAGTTGGCCCTGAAAAAAGCCGAAGAGGACAAGGCTCGCGCCGAGGTTGAGCGGGTTCACGCCGAGAAGCTCGCCAAGCTTGAGCTCGAGCGCCAGGCCGCCGTGGCCGCAGCCCAGGAGGTGCGTCGCGCTGCCATGCTCAAAGCCGCTCAAAACAAGCCTGCCCCCACGGTCACCACCGCGTCCCTGCAAACCACGCCTCAGGCCGCCCCAACCCCCACACCCAAGTCCCGCCCCATGGCGACGACCCTCATCGATCTCGACGCCGAAGCCGAAGGAGAGACCTACACCGCCCCACCGGTAACCGTGCGTCCCTTCATTTTGGGCGCAGTGGTTCACTCCCTCACCGCCGACAAGGCCAAAGCCCTTGGGCTGCGCCGGGCCCGCGGCGCTCTGGTCACCAACATCCGCGCCCGCGGGGTGGCCCTGCAAATGGGACTGCGCACCAACGACGTCATCACCAAGGTCAACCGCAAGTCCATCCGCAAAAAAGAGGACCTCGCCAAAATCGTCAAGGCCCTCACGGCAGACTCCACCGTGACCATGACGGTGTGGCGCAACGGCAAATCTATCCAGCTTCCCCAAAAGCGCCGCTGATACGCTCCCCGCTAAAAGGCTCCCCCCGTGACCGACACCCTCGCCATCCTCAACCGGGCCGCGCTGCTCCCTGACCCCCCGGGCTCTGCCCGGGACGTCCTGGCCTCGCTCCCCCCGAGGGCGTTGATTCGAACCCTGCCCGCCCAAGCCGTGCCCCCCTTCACCCCCCAGGGCCCCACCACACGCCGTGCGCAGGCCCTCAAGCTGATGGCTGAAGCCGCCTTTGAACAAACCTCCAAGGGGCCGGCCACCACCCTGGCGTTTTGCACGCAGTATGGCGAAGACGACGCCCCTCCCACGCTGCCCGGACTGAACTCGCCCCAACGCAGCCACCGGGGAGGCCCCAGCGCCGGACTCCAGCTCTTCATCACGGCTGCCCGGCAGATCTCCCAAGGGGACCATCCCCGAATGCTGCTCACCTCGAGTGACGTGATTGACCACGACGCCACCCAAGCCCTGCAACGCTTCTACAGCGACGCGAGCGCCCCCCTCCCGCCCCTCGCCGAGGCCGCCACCGCCCTTTGGCTGGGCCGGGCCGATGACGAGCGTCTGGGCCCGCGCGTGGGCGTCCGCACCCTCATCGGCGCGCCCTGCCTCACGCATGAAAGCCTCACAGCCTTTTTGACCCCTCTGGTGCAACCACCCGGGAGCTTCCCGGTAAACGTCGACCGAGTCATCAGCGCAACAAGCGCACCCGAGCGATTTGAATCCGAAACCCATGCCATCGAGCGCCTGTTCCCCAACACCCCGCTCTTGCATCTTGCCTGGACCACCGGGCAGGCCGGCGCCTCCCTGGGGCTGCTGGGGATTCACGCAGCCCTTGAGGAGTCGGGCACCACCCTGCTTGTGGCAACCGACACCGAAGCGAGCGCTGCGGTGCTGCTCTTCACCCCCTGAACCCACCCAAGGAGAAATCATGCTTCCCCCCCTCACCACCCTGCGTCACGAACTTGAACGCGAGGCCTCCCTCCTCAAGCGCATCGCCTCCACCCGGCTGCTCGACCGTGCGCCCGAGCATCAATCCGTGGTGGTTATCCGCGACCTGCTCCCCACCGAACAATACGAATCCCTGCGCGACCTCGGCCTCGCCCACAAAGACCGATTTGTGCGCCAAAAATCCTTCATTCGCGACGGTGCCGCTATCGACCTGCACGAGCTGCAAAGCTCCCCCTGCGCTCCCCTTGTGGACGCGCTGGTCAACTCCGCCGTGCTGGAGCGGGTTCAGGCCCGCACGCAGCGCCCCAGGATGAACTACGTCGACCCCACAGACACCAACCAGATAAGCCTGCTCTACTATGGAGAGCCCGGTGACGGCATTGACTGGCACTACGACGGCACCATCTACCTCGGAGAGCGCTGGGCGGGCATCTACACCCTGCACGAGACCTCCCACACCGAGTGCTCGGCCCTTGAGTTGATGCCCAACGGGGTGCCCCAAAAGCTCCCCCAGCGAGGCCTGGGCAACAGCCTGATTCTTTTTCAAGGCGACTCCGTCAAACACCGGGTTCGCCCCACCCTCCCCGGCGAAGAGCGCCTGGTGGCCAACCTCCTCTTCGCCACCTCCCCTCAGCAAAGCCGCAACCCGCTCCTGCACCTCTCCCAGCGGGCAGTCAATTATGCTTTCTACGGCAAGCTCAAGCATCGTCGGGCAAGGTAAGCTCCATTCAAACCATGCACCCCACCCCCCATCGTCCCGTCTGCTACCGCTGCCACAAGCCCAAGCGGGTCTGCATCTGTTCGCTCATCGCACCGGTGGACAACGCCACCAAAATCACCATCCTGCAGCATCCCCTTGAGCGTTTTCACCCCATTGGCACCGCCCGCATCGCGCAGCTTGGCCTGAGCCAGGTGGACCTGAGAATCGCCTGGGGCCGCCAAAACGAGGGCGCCAGCCTCACCGCCGACATCCCGGAGAATGCCGGGCTCCTCTTTCCCGGCCCCAACTCCCGGGACCTCGCCACAGTGCCGCCAGCAGAGCGCCCTGAGCACCTCGTGGTGCTGGATGGGACCTGGTCAACGGTCAAATCCATCTACCGCGACAACCCTCGCCTGCAGACTCTCCCTCATTTTGTTTTAACCCCCGACGCCCCCAGCCAATACCGCATCCGAAAAGAGCCCAAAGAAAACTATCGCTCCACCATTGAGGCCATTTGGCAGGCAATACGCATCCTCGAACCGCACAACACCACGGTGCACCGCCTGATGGACGCGTTTCAGGCCATGATTCATCGCCAGGAGCAATTTGAGACAAGCCCTCACCGACGCCCCCGCACCAACACCAGACCCCGTCGCCCAAGCCGCGCTATCCCCTCCTTTTTCGCCTCTCATTTTGAGAACATCGTCGTGGGCTATGGAGAGTTCGTTGAGTGCGATAAGACTCCCGGAGGCTGCCACCTCCTCTATTGGGCTGCGTTTCGCCCGGCAACCGGCGAGTCCTTTGTGGCCGCCATCCACCCAGGCGAGCGTCCGGGGGTTGAGCTTCCCCCCGACCACCACACCAACATGGAGCTTCCGGAGGCGGTCTTTGAGCAAGGCATCACCCTGGAGGCTTTTCGACAGCAATGGGCCAGCTTCATGGGCCCCGAGGACCGCCTCGCCCTCTGGAGCCAAATCACCCTCGACCTCTTCGAATCCATCGTGCCTCAGGCCAACCCACCGCTATTTTTAAAGGGGATCTACTGCAACCACATCGGCGGACGCAGCGGCAACCTCTCACGGGTGCTTGAGCGGGAGGGGCTCGAACCGGTGACCCTCCCCGCCCAGGGACGCCCCGCCTTTCGCCTGGGCAACGCCGCAGCCGTCACGCGCTTTCTGCATGACACCGCCAGCGCTTGAGCAAACAAATCCAAGCCCTTAGACACCGCCCGGGGCCCCGCTTTCCCACAATAATGCACGTGGTTCCCCCTGATTCAGGGCACTTTGACGCAAATTAATCCCTGATGCATCAAATTCCCCTTCCTTTTGTGTCGCCATCCCTCTAAATGCTCGCTAAACTAAACGGATCCGTTTTGCTGGAATTCAGGAGCACCGGGAGAAAAGACCAGTGATGAGACCTATTTTGAGCTTGAACCAACTTCAAGTGGGCTATTCGGGAAAGGCTATCCTGCCTCCCGTCACCATGGAGGTATTGCCCGGGCAGTTATGGGGAATTGCGGGGTCCAACGGCTGCGGCAAATCAACGCTGCTCAAGACACTCTTAGGGCTCTTGGCCCCCGTTAGCGGTGCGGCCAACCACGATGACTCTCTAAAAATCGGCTACGTTCCGCAGCGATTGGGCATCGACTTAAACATGCCCGCTCGCGCCATCGACGTCGTTCGGGGCGGTGTCGCTCAAGGTTGGTCCTTCATGCAACCTTTGTCGGTTCACCGAGCCAAAAAAAACATTGAAAAGGCCATGGCCCAAACCCGAATTCACGGCATCGCCCGCCAGCAAATCGCAGAATTGAGTGAGGGGCAAAAGCAACGTGTCTTGATGGCGCGAGCCCTTGTCAGTGAACCGAATCTGCTCGTGCTGGATGAGCCCACCAGCGCGATGGACCCCCAAACCGAATCGGAGATGCTCGAGCTGCTCGAAGAGCTCCGAACCCAACGCGAGATATCGGTCATCCTGGTAAGCCACAACTTAATGGGAATGGCCACGGTGGCAACTCATGGCCTTTTGCTCGACCGGGAGCATCAACTCATTATCCAGGGGGACATTCGCGAAGTCGCCGTCCACCACGAAATTCACGAGCATTTTGGCCGATTAATCAGAACAGTGGTTGAAGAGCGATTTGGAACTCTCCCAGACCCAGAGGAATGCCATGACTGCGACCACTGACCTGGACGCCTTTTGGAACGCCTGGCCCCTTTTTCAAGACTCGATTCTCACAGGAACCTGCGCAGGGGTGCTGCTTGGCGTTTTGGGAGTCTACATTGTCTTAGGGCGCATGGTTTTCTTAACAGCGGCCCTTTCACAAACAGCGGGGTTGGGAGTCACCCTCGCCTTCGCCGCACAGGTTTACCTCGGAGTCAGCGCAGCGATTGCATCCCCGCTGGCCGGAGCCAGCATTTTATCCCTCGCTTCGCTTTTCTTGATTTGGAACAACCAAGAACACGGCCGGGCCCGACGAGACAGCATGCTGGGATTTCTTTTCCTGGTCGGCTCGGCAGGAACACTCGTGGTCAGCTCTAAGATTGTGCAAGAACTGCATGATGTGCAAACGTTGCTCTTTGGGAGCTCCGTCGCAGTGTTGCCCGGCGATTTTCGTCTGATCTCCATGTTTGGGCTCGGCGTCATGTGCCTGCACCTTTGGTGGTGGCGCGGATTTGTAGAAGTCGTCTACGACCAGGACACAGCTTTGGTTCGTGGCATGCCCGTTCAGGTCCTCAAACTGACTCTCTTGATCAGCATTGCTTTGTCGGTATCGTTGTGCACCCGGGTTTTAGGAGCCCTGCCCTCGTTTGCCTTTTCGGTGTTCCCAGCCATGGCGGCTGTTGTGTGGGCATCCAATATCCCAAGGGCGATGGGCCTCGCTGCGGTCATCGGCGGCGCATGCGGTTTTCTCGGGTATGTCGCGGCGTTTTTGTATGAGGTTCCTGTCGGCCCCGCACAAGCTCTCGTGGGGGCCGCTATTTGGCTTATGGCGGCACTAACGTCCAGGGTTGCAAAGGCCTTCTAAGAGCAAAAGCCAATCCGGCCACGACACTTAATAACTTCATGAATTAAACACTTTTCAATGTACGCAAGGCCCCTATCTTCCGGTTAAAACAGCCAACATTCAATTGCCAAAACAGGTTCGCTTCTCTAACTATTAAAGAGCAATGACGACTTGTTCAAAAACCATCCCAATGCAAAGAGCTGCTTTGTGCCTTGCAGGGATTCTAATTGGGCTCCTGCTTGGACCCTCACAGAGTCTCGCAACCGAACCCAACGCCCCCCTTGTCAGCGAAGAAGACAGGCGGCTCTTGGAAGCAGCTCTCAACGCCGATTCTCAATCTTCCCTGGCAGAGGCAAAGCCCAGTGCAACATCCGCCCCAAAGCAGGGGGCCTTCGCTTCAACCAACCCACAGATGGCGCTGATATTGGATGTCGCCGGAGCCTGGTTTAGCGAATCAGAGTCATTGCAAATGGGGGCTCATGATCCAAGGGCCACAGGGTTTACCTTTCAGCAGTTGGAGATGCACTTAGCGAGCAAGGTCGATCCCTTTTTTGAATTTGAAGCCAACCTTGTCTTTTCGCGATTCGGCGTCGAAATTGAAGAAGCCTACGCTCGCACTCTGGCCCTTCCCCACGCCCTGCAGGTTCGCGTGGGCCAATACCTCCTGCCCTTTGGACGTCTCAACCCAACCCATCCCCATGCATGGCATTTCTTAGACCAGGCACTGATGCTCGGCAAATTCATGGGTTCAGAGGGGGGGCGCGGCCTGGGGGTTGAAGTGTCCTGGCTTGCGCCGCTGCCCTGGTATGCCAAAGCGACATTCAGTGCGACGCAACCTGCCGGAGAATGTTGCTCACGTAGTTTTTCAGTCGCAGCCAACGAACCCATCAATGGCCCCGAAGACCTCCTCTACACTGGGCGAATGGAGCAGTTTTGGGATGTAAACGACGATTGGGCTGTTTTGTTGGGTGCTTCGGGCATGATGGGGGAAAACAAAACAGGCCTCAAGAATGCAACGTTCATCTCCGGTGCAGATCTTTTGATTCGTTACCGCCCCCTCCATTCACCTTTGCGACAAGCCTTTGCACTGCAATTTGAATGGATGCAACGCAACCGCCAAGTTCCGTCCGACGAACTGAAAGACGCCGCCTGGCATCTTGAAGCCCGTGCAACCTGGAGTCCCGAATGGGAAAGCGCCTTGAGGTGGGAGTGGGTAGAGGGAGTCACCAACGACCCCTTGGATGCACATTGGACTCAACGTCGCATGCGCAACTCAGGGCAAATCACCTGGCGCCCCAGCCACTTTTCGAGAATTCGGTTTCAAGTCGCCAATGACTCTCCCCTTTGGGCAAACGACTCAATCTGGTCAGCCATGCTTGGGCTCGAGGTCGTCACGGGAGCCCACAGCGCTCACAGCTACTAGAGGAACACCTTATGATTTTTGGGCGCATAAAAAATGCATTGAGCATGACAGCTTGCATCGCGGTGCTTTTGCTCGTCTCCTCCCCTGCGTCGGCCAAACTCCGCGTGGTCACCACCCTCTCCGATTACGGAGCCCTCATTCAGACCCTGGGAGGCGCTCACGTCGAAGTACGAGTCCTCGCCTCCCCCCTCCAGGACCCACACTACGTTGACGCTAAACCCAGTTTTATCATTGCACTCAGCCGCGCTGACTGGCTGATTTCAAATGGTTTAGAATTGGAGATTGGCTGGCTTCCCAAGCTCGTTGTCCAATCACGCAACCCCCGAATTCAACCAGGGCAGCCCGGCAATCTTGTTGTGGGAAGCCATGTTAACAATTTGCTGGAGGCGAACCACGGCCCCATCGATCGTTCCATGGGGGATGTCCACCCAGGAGGCAACCCCCACTTCTACAATGACCCAGCTCGCATGCATAAACTAATCCCCCTCTTTAGCGAACACCTCATCAAACTCGACCCTGCCAACAAAGCCGACTATCGGAGCAATCTTCTCAAAGCCCAAAACCAATTCGAAGCGTTGCTTCAACAATTGTCCCAAGAGTTCCAAGGCATCCCCCCAGAGCGGCGCAAAGTCGTAGCATACCATAAATCCTTCGAATATCTCTTTAAGAGATTAGGGCTGGAAGTGGTAGCCTACATAGAGCCGAAGCCCGGGGTAGCCCCCACTCCCAGCCATATCGCGAAGGTCCTTTCGGTGATGAAGCAACAAGGCGTTCGGGTCATTGTTCAAGAGACCTATTACCCTTCTCGAACGAGCTCCACCCTCGCTTCCCTGGCCGGAGCCACTCTTGTAAAATTGCAAGGAGGAACTTCTATCGGCCAATCTTATCTTGCGCACATCCGCGACAACACCAGTCGTTTGCAAAAGGCGCTCCAGGGGGAGTCCACTCCATGACAATGAAGCGATTGCATTGGTCTGCCCTGTGCGCCCTCCTCCTGGTTTCAACGGGATGCGACCTGGGCCCCGGCGCAGGGTGGACACGCGTCGAAAGTGACGTCCTTGTGGTGTGGGATGCCGCAAGGAGACTCGACGACAAGGGGCAATTGACGACCTCGAAGAGCTACCTCGTCGATTTCGAGTCCCTTGAAATCGAAATCGAGAGTATTGCATTTGAGACCGTCGAAGGCGCAGCCGAAACCGGCTTTGACCCAGGCAACCCTCCCGAGGGGTATTCACTCTGCCACAACGGGCATTGCCACAACGCCAACGACGAACTTATCCCCTACGAGACCATTCGCCTTGAAATGGGGGGGGCCTCGGCAAGCTCGACCTGGACAACCCAGACCATCGAAGAAACCGTCCAGGTGAAAACCGATGCCGAGCAAAGCGAAACAAACGTGCCCCTTGGCGAATGCGATGACCTTCGGGGTCAATGCGAAATTGGTCCCCACGATTTGCGTTCGGTTCAAATAAACATCCGCTCGGCGGCACTAAACGCGCGGGTGTTTCACAGTGAAAAGCTCCCCCTTGAAGGCAGCGTCTTCACCGTCCAATCTTCGGGCCCCATAGCCCTTACCACCTATTTTCCCGTCGAGTTAGGCGCCGACTCGAAAGCAACGCTGGCTTTATCCATTCAACTCCTCCTCAAGCCCCAAATTTGGGACGCCATCGAGTGGGAGGACTTTGTTCAAGTCAACGAATCACCCGAAATATCGATCGGTGCGACCCTCACAGACGCACTGAAGCATGGTGCTCACCTAAGGGTAAACTAATCCCTTAGAGAGCTGAGTCATAAAAAAAGAGCTAAAAGGAAAGCTACAATGTTAAGAGTTTCTACAATCTTAATCCTGACAATTGGCCTCATGACAGCGTGCGGAGACACCCACGATGACCATGACCACCACCTCGGAGAAGAAGCATGCCTGCACATGCTCAACGGCCCCGCAAGCGCCTTGGCAGCGGGTGGCGATGAAGCGTCGGCCACAGACACCGAACACAGCGATTGGGAGCACAAGCGCGTCGATCTCACCCTCGTTGAACAATCGGGCTCCTTCACTGGTTTTATTAAACTCGAAATTGACGATGCAGGAGACTATTCGTTCTTTGCAAGCAACAAGGCCACCCTGAAGATTAACGGGGAGTCTCCCGAATCGAGCCAGGCCGAGGTTGATTGCAGTGGCATTACCCACTTTGATGTCTTCGAACTGACAGTTGGAGAGCACATCCTCAAGGTCACCGCTGCCGAGGCAACCATTCAGCTCGTCATCGAAGGTAGCGAAGAAGGCCACGACGACCACTAAAAGGGCCGCAGACAAATATCCTGCGCCCGCCCTATGCCGCGTCCTCCAGTGCTTGAGCAAGCCTCGTAACAACGCACGCCCCCCCCCTTCAGGAACCAACCAGGGAGCAAATGCCCCTACTGGTCTCCCAAAAGAGCACCACAGACCCCATCATTTCAGACAATGGGACCCATTGGTCCTCAGCGCACACACCCATTCAGAACAAAGAGAATCCACAACAAAATTAACACCTTCAGGGCACATCAAGCGCATAGGGGATCCGATAGTAAGGAGGCACCCTTCACCGGAGAGAGCCCCATTATGAAACAGCTGAACCACTCACTTGCCTACCGGGCGCTGCTTAGAGCGCTGCCCACCACAACCACAATAGGGCGTCCCCCTCTGCGCGACACGCCCTTCCCCCTGAAATCCCCTTGCCCTGAGGACCTCTTCGAATCGGCCACTCCCGACGATGGCACTACAACCCCTGTCGATCCCCTCGCGAAATTTGCTAAAACACGGGTTCAGGACAGTATCCAAAAACTCAAGGCCCTTGACCTCCCCTCTGCGACCTTCAACCACCGTTATGCTCAACTGGCTCAAACGGCGGATTCAGCCTCGCTTCAACAAAGCGGCCTCACTCAAAAACACAAGATGCTCACAGACCTCCACGCCTCCATCCAAAGGAGCCATGAACACCTGCAGTATTATGCCCGCGCTCTGGAGACTCAGCTCGAGGAGTCCCCCCAGCTGACGAACTTCAACAAGCTCGCCATCGCCATGGAGCACCTGGAAGGGATGAGGGGGCGGTATTTTCAGGAGACCCAATTCTTCAAGCAGGCCGCTGCCGAATTTCAGAAGCACCCCCTGTCTCCCCCTTCCCCGCCCCACGTCGATCTGCTTCTGCGCGCCATCGAGCAAAGCCATGACCGCCACGCCATCTTCAACGCCATTGAGATCCCCTGCCTGACCAACGACGACCAGCAGGTTGTTTACCCCACCGCGGCGGACCGACTCGCCGCCATCGAGGTCTCCCTGCCCAAAGCCTCCAGCGGCCTCACCAAAGAGACCCTTGGGGGACGTCTTCTGCATTTAACCCTGCATGCCCCTCATCTCAGCGAGGGGGAGAAGGTAGAGATCATCAAGGGCCTGGCTCGGCTGAACGCCGATCTGAACCTGCGCGACTTCTACGACCGCACTCCCCTCCACACGGCGCTGGAAAACCGCAGGCAAGAACCCCGCGTGGCGCAAGCGCTTGAAGAAGTCGGCGCTCGTCTGCCCGCCAGTGAGACGCCCCGCCTCTCCGCGCACCTCTCGGCGGTGGGCGGAACCATCCCCTTCCCCCCGAAGGGTCCCGGCAAAGAAACAATCACCCTGGAGGGACTCAGCGAGCGGATGGCCGAGGATGGCCTGGATCCGATTTTCCAGACAACCCTGCAGCAGCTCATCGAGGACGCCCCGCTCAACATGCAAGAGCCCCTGAACGCGACCCTCAAGGCGTGGGCCACCGCCAGCGACTACCCCTCCTTTATCAACGCCCTCCAATCTGCGAAGCAGGCTGAAGCAGGCCGCAAGGCTCCGCCCAGCGTCATCATAACCGGCTGGAGTCAACCCAGCGGTCACGCCATTGGGTTTGTCTTTAATCAGGAAGCAGAGGGCGGGTATCTCTACGCCTGCAACACGGGCAACCTCAAAGACGACCAGCACTGCGTCGTCAAATACCGGGTCGTTGATTATGACAAGCTCCTCTCCTTTTTTGAGGCCGGCGCACGCGACCGCAACAACACCCTCAGCTTTTTCCTCGGCTCCGTTGAACCCTGGGGCCTTGAGCGCTGCCCCGAAGCAGAGCAGCTCCCCCAAAACGTGGACCGAGCCCCCCAAAAACGGGGGCACTGCCCCATTACGGCCCGAAAAGCCTGCGCCCTGGCCCTGCTGTGGAGCACCAGCCGCGTGAACAACGTGGACCCCGCCCTGGTCAAGGCCACCTACAAGGACCTCACCAGCGGGCTTCGCCGAGCGGGCGCGGCCCGGACCACAGACTCCCAAAGCCCCGAGTTGCAGGGAAAGACCCTGGTGAGCTTGCTCACCAAGCTCGACCGCCCCGGCTTTGAGGCCCTTGCCTATCAGATGGCCGACACCATCCTGCGCAAGCACGGCTCCTTCCTGTGGCGCTACTGGTACAAGTCGTCCGTTCACGTCCCCGAGACCCACTCCTCCGATTACCTCGCAACCATTCGCGAGGCGCTTGAGGCCACGGGACAGGACGTCGCGTCCATCAAGACTGCAAACCAGGAAGACCTCGCCACCCACGCTCAGCAAAGGGGCCACCCCAAGGCCGCCCAAATTCTGCGGGAGCTCATTGGCGAGCCCTGAACACGTCCCCCTTTAAGAGGCGTCCAGCCCCCGGGGAGCCCCCGGGAGGAGCAAAAAGCCCGTGTCTTTTCGAGCGCACCGCCCTGAATCCTCCCAAATCCGGTCACTCCATTGCCACGCCTGCGAGCCCTCCTCCCGGGGTCCTTTCCCGGGGGGCATCGAGCCTGTCCCTGCAGGGCGATCGAGGGTCCGGGCCACTCAGAGGGGCTCTAATCCGCAATTAACGAGTCAAAACAGAACCTTCAGCACAATCCGGGGGGCCACTCGGCTCCCGGAGGGGCCTCCCGCTGCGCCCTCCGCAAAACGCCTCTTAGGGCATACAGGACTTGCTGAATCGGGCAATACCTTGCTAATGTGCGCTTTGATAGCGGTGTTCCAGAGCGGTTTATCAGCATCGAGCCAATAGAATAAGAAACAGGAAAGCAGTACACTCCATGGACGGTCGATTGTCTCTAAACTTCTCTAATACTTCTCGCTGGGTTCCCTCTTTGTCTTGGACTCTCCACGCCGGACTGATAGGAGAGTAGAATGGCCTTTGCGAGACGAACCGGCAGCTTTGGGGGACAGGCGAACACAGGCGCCAAAGCTATTCGACTGGCCTATACCCTCCGTTTCAGCGGCCGAAACATCGGCTCAGAGCTCCTCGCCCGGCGCGCCGACGCCGAAGCCGAGAGCCCCTTTCTCAACGAGTCAGACCTCAAAACCATGTTTGGAGACCTGCACGCCCTCGACCAGGAGATCGTCCGGGAGCTGCGCTCCAGTCAGGTCTATGGTCAGCTGGGAGATCCACAGCTCGCCAGGCTCCTGCCCCTGCTCACCCGACGGCGCACCAAGGTCGGCGAAGAACGACTCCGCATCACCGACATCTTCCTGCAACCCCGCACCCGGGTTCAATCCGACCCTCAAGGGCGGCTTGAAATCGAGTTTGGCTTCACAGACGAAGACGGTGACTGGTACAGCCCCACCGAGGGCCGACTCCTCGCCGGTCCCCAGGCTTACCTCCTGCGTGGCTCCAAGGCCCTGCAGGTTACCACCGAGGCTCCCTGGGAGCTCATTATGTGGCGCGGGAGAGCGCGGCTCAACCTCGACAAAGACCTCTCCCCCACCCGCCGGGACCAGCTCGTCCGTGATCTGGGCAAAGCCGGAGTCCCCGAAGAGGACCTCTCGCTGCTGGCCATTCAGCGGGGCGAGCCCGACCGACTCCTGGCCTACCTCTGGTCCCCCAATCAGCTCAGCGCCTCCCCCATTACCCACGTCACCCTCTCGGCCATCTACGGTGGGGTCACCGTTCCCATTTTAGGACAGCGACCCGACACCGCCTTTATTCAGGGCGACGCCGCCAGCGGGGGCCTTTTAGAGCGGGACCTCGCCACCGAAGAAGAGGCCCGGGGCTATCTGCGCCAACTGGGGTTTCGTTTTGACCGAGAGAGCGGCGCCTTCACCGGCAGAAATGAGACCGCCCTCAAGGCGCTTGATCCGCAGTCGGGCCTTTTCCCGCAGGAATGGACCGTGGTGCGCTCCGACGCCGCCCCCGTCTTCCGGGACAGCATCGAGATCTCCACACAGCTCCAGCTCCTCAATGATCGGGGACTCCTCGACCTTGAAATCGACATCGAGACCGTCACCGCCGAGAGCCGCGCCGCCGCAGAGATTAAGCTCAAAGATCTCATCGCCTGGCTGAGCTCCGGAGAGCGCTATGTGCAGCTTGAGGATGGCTCCTACGTTGCGCCCTCTGATGACTTTCGCCTGAGCCTGGCCATCCTCGAAGACCTCGGCGCCGAGTCCAATCGCGTTCTGGTCAGCCCCCTCTGCGTGGGGCTACTCCGACGTCTGGGAGACTCCGCGGCGCTCAAAGCCGCCGATGACGCCACCCAGGCGTGGCTCGACGAGGTCACCGGCAGCTGCGCCCCCGAGACCATCGAAGTCCCCGACACCCTCAAAGCGACCCTGCGGGACTATCAGCAGCGAGGCATCGACTGGCTCTACATGCTGCACCGTCACTGCCTCACCGGGATCCTCGCCGATGACATGGGCCTCGGAAAAACCATCCAAACCCTCGCCCTGCTCCTTTTGGCGTCCGCCAAAGAAGACAAAAAGCCCTCCCTGGTGGTGGCCCCCACCTCGGTGGTCACGGTCTGGCGTGACCAGGCCGCAGAGTTTGCCCCCAGCATGAAGCTGGTGCTCTGGCATGGCCCCCCCAAGGTTCGCCACAGCCTCGACATCTCCGACGCCGATATCATCGTCGTCAGCTATGGCGTCCTCCGACGGGATGCGGAGTTTCTCAGCGCCGTCAATTTTCGCTACGTGATTCTCGACGAAGCCCAGAGCGCCAAAAACGCCGCCAGCCAAAACGCCACCTCGATCCGCCTGCTCAACAGCGAGAAGCGTCTGGCCCTCACCGGAACCCCGGTGGAGAACCGCCCCGAGGAGCTGTGGAGCACCTTTGATTTTCTCGCCCCGGGCTTTTTGGGAACCCTGCAGCAGTTTCGCAAGCGCTATGGACGCCCCATTGAGCGCGGCGACAAGACCGCCATGGAGCTCCTGCACGCCCGCATCAAGCCCCTGGTGCTGCGCCGCCTCAAAACCGAAGTGGCCAAAGAACTCCCCGACAAAATCGAGACAACCCTCCGCTGCGAGATGGGCGCCGAGCAACGCGTTCTCTACGACCATATTGCCGCTCAGGTGCGCCAGAACATTCAGGAGAAGGTCGACGAGAAGGGCGCCGAGCGGGTTCACCTCGACATCCTCGCCGCCATCATGAAGTTGCGCCAGGTCTGCTGCGATCCCCGACTGCTCAAGGTCCCCGAAGAGTTCACCATTCCCCCCTCCGCCAAGCTGGAGCTCTTTCAGGAAATCGTTCGGGAGGCCCTGGAGTCCGAGCGCAGCATCATCGTCTTCAGCCAGTTCGTGGAGATGCAAAAGCACATCATCACCAAGGTTCAGGAGCTGGGAATTGAACCCCTCTGGCTGCACGGCGGCACGCGAAACCGTGATGAAGTCGTGGCAAAGTTTCAAGACCCCAAGGGACCACCGGTTATCGTGGTCAGCCTTCGGGCGGGCGGCACCGGACTCAATCTCACCCGGGCAGACACCGTCATTCACTACGATCCGTGGTGGAACCCCGCTGTGGAGCGTCAGGCTACCGACCGAGCACACCGACTCGGTCAGACTCAGCAGGTCCACGTCTACAAGCTGATCTGCTCAGAGTCTATCGAGGAGCGCGTCCTGGCCCTCGCATCCAGAAAAGAGGAGCTCGTACGAGGCCTCCTCGGCAGCGAAGGCAGCGAGGGCGGCAAGGTGATCACACCCCAGGAGATCCTCGCCCTGCTGCAATAAGCGCCCCCTCCCCCCATAAAACAACCTGTCCCTTGCATGCCTGAACGCTTGTCCAGTACTCTTCAAGGATGGACTACGCTGAATTAGGGCTGAGCAGCTCGTTTTCATTTCTCGACGGCGCGTCCTCCCCGGAAGCCCTCATCCAACGAGCCGCTGAGCTCGACATCGGAGTGGTGGCCCTCACCGACTTCGGCGGCCTCTACGGCGCCCCTCGCCTCGCTCGAGCCGCGCGGAAAAACGGACTCCGCGCCATCGTTGGAGCCCGACTCCTGCTCGCCGGAACCGGCCCCCTCCGGCTCCTCTGTGAGACCCCCATCGGCTATCAAAACCTCTGCCGCCTCCTGACCCTTGGTCACCGCGATCAGGCCAAAGGGCATTGCCTCGTGTCCCCCGAGGTCCTCACGCGCTTCTCCGCCGGGCTCATCTGCCTTTATGGCGCCCCCCCCCTCGCCCCCAGCCCCGCTGACATTCAGCTGCTGCAGAGCGCCTTCTCCCCCCGGCACCTCTTTGTGGAGATCCAGCGCCACCTCGATCCCCAAACAGAGGCGCGCACCCAGACCCTGGTGGCCCTCGCCCAGGCGCATCGGCTGCCGATCACCGCCACCAACGACGTCCGCCACGCCCGGGCCTCTGACAAGCCCCTCCAGGACATCCTCCGCTGTATTCACCACCGCGTCTCTCTCGATCAAGCGGGCAGGCGCCTCTTCCCCAACGCCGAGCGCCGCCTCAAAGCCCCCCGCCACATGGAGGAACTCTTCACCGACCTCCCCGAGGCCCTGCACACCAACCGCGACATCGCCGAGCGCTGCACCTTTGAGCTCGACCAGCTTGGCTATCAATTTCCCCGCTTCCCCACCCCCGGAGGCGAAGACCCCAACGCCTTCCTGAGCACCCGGGTGTTCCTCGGCGCCCAGGAGCGCTACCCCAACCTCAGCGTCAAAATCCGCGCCCAGCTGGAGCGGGAGCTGCACCTCATCCAAAAACTCGACCTCGCCGGCTACTTTCTCATCGTCTGGGACATCTGCCGCTTCGCCAAAGAGAACAACATCCTCTGTCAGGGGCGCGGCTCTGCCGCCAACTCGGCCGTCTGCTATGCCCTGGGCATCACCGCCGTCGATCCCATCCGCATGAACCTCCTCTTTGAACGCTTCCTCTCCGAAGAACGCGGCGAATGGCCCGACATCGACATCGACTTCCCCAGCGGCGACAAGCGCGAGCGCGTCATCCAATATGTCTACAAGCGCTACGGTCAACACGGCGCGGCCATGACCGCCAACGTCATCACCTTTCGCGACCGCAGCGCCCTGCGGGAGGCCGGGCTGGCGCTGGGGTTTCCCCGGGAGCAGATCGATGCCATGGCCAAAAGCGGCGGGCGCTGGAGCAGCATCGAAGACACCCCCGCCCTGCTGGAGCGCTTTCAAGAGGCCGGCATCAACCCTCAAAGCCATCGCGCACAGCTCTGGGCGCAGGGGGCCCAATCCCTGCTCCACCACCCCCGGCACCTCGGTCAGCACTCCGGAGGCATGGTGCTCTCAGCCGGGAGGCTCGACGAGGTGGTGCCCATTGAGCCAGCCAGCATGCCAAACCGCACCGTGATTCAATGGGACAAAGACGACTGCGCGGCCCTCGGAATGATCAAGGTAGATCTCCTCGGCCTTGGGATCCTGGCCGCCCTTGAAGAGGCCGTCCCCCTGATTGAGCAAACCGAAGACATCACCCTCGACTACGCCCACCTCCCCACCGACGACCCTCAGGTCTTTGACATGCTCTGCCGGGCCGACACCGTGGGGGTCTTTCAGGTGGAGAGCCGGGCCCAGATGGCCACCCTCCCCCGCCTTAAGCCCCGCACCCTCTACGACCTCGTCATCGAAATCGCCCTGATCCGCCCCGGCCCAGTGGCCGGCCAAATGGTGCACCCCTACCTCAACCGACGAGCCGGGCGCGAGCCGGTGCGCTACGCCCACCCCTCCCTGGAGCCCATCCTCAAACGCACCCTGGGGGTCCCCATCTTTCAGGAGCAGGTCATGCGAATCGCCATGAGCGCCGCGGGCTTTAGCGGGGGGGAGGCCGAAGAGCTGCGACGCGCCATGGGCTTTAAGCGCTCGGTGGAGAGCATGGACGCCATCAAGGCGCGGCTGCGCTCGGGCATGGACGCCCGCGGAATCTCCCCTGGCGCCCAGGAGGAAATCATCACCAGCATCACCTCCTTTGCCCTCTATGGCTTCCCCGAGAGCCACAGCGCCTCCTTCGCCCTGCTGGCCTACGCCTCCGCCTACCTCAAGGCACACCACCACGGAGCGTTCACCTGCGCCCTCCTCAACGCCTGGCCCCTTGGCTTTTACAGCCCCGACACCCTCCTCAAGGACGCGCGACGTCATGGGGTTCGGATTTTGCCCATCGACGTTCAGATCTCCCAGTGGGAGTGTACCCTGCCCAACAAAGACACCCTCCGACTCGGCATGCGCTACACCCAGGGGCTGCGGCACGCCTCTGCCCTGCGCATCATTGAGGAGCGCGACCGGGCCCCCTTCCGCTCACTGCATGACCTGGAGCGCCGCTGCCAATTAAGCTCTGCTGAGCTGAGCACCCTCGCAGAGCTCGGGGCCTTCGCCACGGTCCCCTCCGGCACGGGGGGCCGGGGACACTCCCGGCGGGAGGCCCTCTGGGAGAGCGCCTCCCTCAAGGAGCGCACCTCGGGGCTCCTTGGGCACCTCGACGATCCCCCAAAACCCAGCCCCCTCCCGGAAATGACCCTCGGGCAACGCGTCCTCGCAGACCATCGGCAGAGTGGGATGAGCGTGGGCGCGCACCCCATGGCGTTTGTACGACCGGAGCTCTCCCCTCACCGGGTGCACCCGGCCACCGCCCTTGCAGGGCTGCGTGACGGATCCCGCGCCAGGGTGGCGGGGGTGGTCACGGTTCGGCAACGCCCCATGACCGCCAAAGGCTTTCTTTTTATCACCCTCGAAGACGAGACCGGCTTCGCCAACCTCATCATCCCGCCCCCCGTGTTTGAGCAGCACCGCGCCATCATCCTCTCAGCGGAGGCCCTCTGGGCCGAGGGCAGGCTGCAAGTGCGGGATCATGTGGTTCATTTGAAGGTCCACTCCCTCAACCACCTCCACACTCTGGCCTCCGGAGCGCATTTCCACCAACAGAGCTGAAGCCTCGTGGCGATCTCCGGCACAACCCCGCACATATTCCCAAGGCCTTCCCCTGACCTAAAACTAAATTTTTCTCATTGTTTTCAGCGGCTTATATTTTGACGTCCTGTAAAATAATTGATTTACGTCCCTATCTCCTGCCACTATGTAAGGGGGCCTTATTTTGCGGCCCCCCCAGAGGCTGCGGGAGCCCATAAACCCCCTCGTTTGTCCCCTTGAGAACAAACGGGACCGACCCAACCAGGAGCGCTGGCACCCATGGTCAGGATTCTTACCGTAGATGACAGTCGTGCTGTCCGCACAATCATCACCAAAACCCTCGGGGACCAATTTGAAATCCTGGAGGCCGAAGACGGTGAGAAGGGTCTTGAGCTGCTCGCCAAAGAGACCGTCAATTTAATCCTCCTCGACCTCACCATGCCGGTCATGGATGGCCAGGAGATGCTGCAAAAGCTTCGCGACCAGGGCAACGAGACCCCGGTGATTCTCCTCACCTCTGAATCCAGGACCTCCCTTGTCAGTGCCATGATGCAGATCGGGATCTCCGACTATATCCTCAAGCCCTTCAAGCCGGAGGAGTTGCTCGACAAGCTCGCCAAGGTGCTCGGCGCGGATATGCCCAAGGCGGGATCCGGCGAAGAGGGAGAAGAGGGCGAAAAGTCGGCCATCTCCGATAAGGTCTTCGTGGACGTGCTGCTGATTGACGACATGGAGAACGTCGCCAAAAAATTCGGTCTCCTGATGCCCGAACACATCGACGTCCGAAGCACCACCGACGCACACTCCTCCCTTGAAGAGTGCCGCGAACGGGTTTTCAAGACCATCATCATCGACATGGTGATCCCCAACGTCAACAGCGCGGCGCTCACCTCACAACTGCGAGTGCTCCAACCCACCGCCGCGTTTATCGCTCTCTACATGCGCAACTTTGAAAACCCCGCCAAAGACTCCCGTGAGCAGGGCTTTGACGGCTACATGGTCAAGCCCTTTGACCCCGCCCAAATCAACGAGTTTTTGTCGACCTACTACGACGCCGAAGACCTCCTCATCCTTGAAGACAACGTGCTCTCGGTCACCGCGTTTCCCGACTCCAAGGCTCGACGGGCCCAGAGCGTCACCCGTGTCATCACCCTCACCAATGAAGCCATCGACACCGTCGCCGCCGCCTGCTACGACGACGTGATCATGGACCTCAGCACGCCCCCCCCCACCGAGACCCTGCCCAAGATCCTCATCGCCGCCAAGCGACGAACCGTCGAGGTCGGGCTCAACTTTCGCGTGGTGGGGAGCGACACCGTCACCAAGGCGCTCTCAAGCCTGGCCGACACCGCCAACATCCCCGTTTACGGAACCCTGAAAGAAGCTCTGGAAAACGCGGGATAGTCCCAACCGCTTAATTCTTGATTGAGGTGAGACCCATGACCCTTGGCGCACAACAGGAGAAGCTCTCCCAAACTCTCCAGCAGATCATCATCAACCGCGTAAAATCCGGCAACCTTGTGCTCCCCGTTCAATCCAAGCTCGGGCAGGAGCTGGGCCAGCTCCTCGAAGATCCCAAAACCGACCTTCCCCGGCTCACCAAGATGATCGAGCGGGATCCCATCATCACCGCCCACGTCATCAAGATGACCAACAGCGCCCTGCATCGCCGCTCGGGCAAGATTGACAGCTTCGCTCAGGCCGTGGAGCACCTTGGCTTTCGCAACATCAAAAACGTCGTTATGAACGCCATCTCCCGCACCATCTTCATCTCCCACGACGCCCGCATCAACAGCACCGTGCAGGGCATGATCGAGCACTCCCAGGCGGTGGCGCTGCTCTCCCGAAACGTCGCCGGCATCTCAGGCCAGGTGGACGCCGAGCCCGCCTATGTGGCCGGCCTGCTGCACGACATCGGTAAATTGGTCACGGCGGCCTACCTGCTTGAATTTGAGCGCTCTCTCCCCACCCGAGAAGCCCTCGACTGGATCACCTACGACGAGTGGATGGCCGTCATTGATGACTCTCACCGCGCCATCGGGGTGGCCGTCATTCAGGGCTGGGGCCTGCCCGAGATTCTGGTGCGGGTGCTTGAGCAAAAAGACGATTATGACACCGACGACAAGATGTCCCCTCTCAACGTCGTGCTCTTCTCCAACGCCCTCACCAAGCGCGAGGGGCTCTACGAAGGTGAATGCGACCAGAACGACGTCAACTCCATGATTATGATTGGCAAGTCCCTCCTGGGGCTCACCGGCGAGGTCATCTCTGGCCTCACCCGCGAAATCAACGACCATATTTTCTAAAAAAAGCCGTCTTTTCGCGCCTCATGCCTCCCGCGAGCAGGTCACGATCCTCTCAATCTGCACCTAACCCCTTGAAAACAGGTCAGAGGCCCTCTGCTGGTCCAATTCAGACCCGATAACCCTTGACTTTCTGCCATCTTAGAGGCATTCGGGCCCGGTAAATGGTGCCTCAAGACCCTTGGGTTCTGCGGTAGCCATCAATAGGGTAGCAACGTTTCAACGACTTTTCGACTTTAGGCCGAACAATGAGTTGTCTTCACACCCGGGATAGTCGCCAAAGGCTTTTTGCTTTCCCCGTGAAGAACGTCTTCCAAACCCGCTTGCCTGGTGATTCACCTGGCTCTGCGGGGACGATTACCACGCTGCTCACATCACCACGCCCGAGCCCGCCAAACAAGCCACGTTCCTGTCGCCCACAAGAGCGACGGAGGAAATGACTCTATGGTGTCTACGATTGACGTCCCTTTGCGAAAGCTTAACGAATATTGCGGCGTCTGTGCGGTTTCACGCACCGAAGGTGAAGCCCCTCCCCTGGTTCACCGCGCCTTAATTGCCCTGCAGCATCGCGGCCAGGAAGCCGCCGGCATCGCCTCGGTGGGTCCCAACAACGAGATCAACTCCCTGCGACGACGGGGCCTGGTCTCTGATTGCCTGCCCACCTACGACGTCAAAAAGCTGCAGGGGGGCAACGCCATCGGGCACGTTCGCTACAGCACCGTGGCCCTCGACAAAATCGAAAATATCCAACCCTTTCTCTCCAACACCCCCTATGGTCGCCTGGCCATCGCACACAACGGCAACCTCAAAAACGCCGACGCCCTGCGCCAGGAGCTCGAGCAGGACGGCGCCCTGCTCTCCACCACCATGGACACCGAGCTCATCGTTCACCTCATCGCCCGCTCAGGCGCCGAGAACTTTCACGACGCGCTGAAATATGCCGCCAGCCGAATGGAGGGCGCCTACTCCCTCACCATTATCTGCGATGGTCGCGTGTACGGCCTCCGGGATCCCAACGGGATTCGCCCCCTGGTGCTTGGCTCCCTCTCCGACGGCTGGGTCATCGCCTCGGAGACCTGCGCCCTCAACGCCGTTGGCGCCACCTTCACCCGAGAGATTAAGCGCGGTGAGCTAATAGAGCTCACCGGAAACGGCACCCCAAAAAGCACTCAACTCCTGGAGCCCGCTCAGCCCGCGGGGTGCGTCTTTGAGCTGGTCTATTTTGCTCGCCCTGACTCTAACGTCTTTGGGCAAGGCGTGTACGCCTCCCGGATCCGCATGGGCGAAGAGCTGGCCAATCAGGACGCAGAGCTCTTTGAGACCTCCCGACCGGACATCGTGGTCCCCATCCCCGATTCCGGGGTCCCCGCCGCCATTGGCTATGCCCGCAAAAGCGGCGTCCCCTTTGAGCGGGGGATCATCCGCAGTCACTACATCGGCCGCACCTTCATCCTCCCCGACCACGACGCGCGCTCTCACAGCCTGGGGCTAAAGCTCTCCGTCATCCGCGAAGCGGTGGAGGGTAAGCGAGTGGTGCTGGTGGACGACTCGGTGGTGCGTGGCAACACCTCTCGACTCATCATCCAAATGGTGCGGGACCACGGCGCCAAAGAGGTGTGGATGCGCATCGCGTCGCCGCCCATTGGCTGGCCCTGTCACCTTGGCATCGACACCCCGAGCAAAGAAGAGCTCATCGTGAATCGCTATGAATCCCTGGCGGAGATCCAGGAGTCCCTGGGAGTGGACAACCTTCGCTACCTCGAACTCGAAGGCTTGAAGCGCTCCACCCAGCAGGGTTCCTTTTGCTTTGGCTGCATGAACGGAGATTACCCGGTATGACCACCAAACCCTCCCTCTCTTACAAAGACGCCGGCGTCGACATCG
>JAZAIZ010000198.1:0-6538 GCA_036230545.1 Myxococcota bacterium | reverse complement strand
AATCCGCGCCGTCATTGTTCAGGTTGTAGGTTCCACCGACGCAATCATCACAGCTGTCGCTGTCGGTGTCCGAGCAGATGTAGGGGTCTAGCTGTGCGCTGTCGGTGCCGTCTGCGGCGCCGTCATTATCATCGTCGGGATCTCCGGCGTTGCAGAGCCCGTCGGAGTCAAAATCCTGGCCGTCATTCAGTACGTTGTAGCTTCCGTTGACGCAGTCTTCACAGGTGTCACCGTCGGTGTCGGAGCATACCAGTTGGTTGAAGGGGGCGTTGTCTTCGCTATCGGGTGACCCGTCGTTGTCATCGTCGAGGTCTCCTTCGTTGCAGAGACCATCCGAGTCGTAGTCGGCGCCGTCATTTTGCACGTCGTAGGTTCCGCTGTTGCAATCGTCGCAGTCGTCGTTGTCATTGTCGGAGCAGGCGGTGGAGTCCAGGGGGGCGCTGTCGCCGTTGTCTGGGACCCCGTCGTTGTCCTTGTCAGGATCTCCTCGGTCACAGAGACCATCCCCATCGTAGTCGTCGCCGTCATTTTGGACATTGTAGGTCCCGCTGCTGCAATCATCACACCCGTCGTTGTCGGTGTCTGAGCAGACGTTGGGGAAGGAGGGGGCGCTGTCTTCGGTGTCTGGCTGGTTGTCTCCATCGTCGTCGGGATCTCCCTCGTCGCAGGCGCCATCGTCGTCGGTGTCCTGACCGTCCTGCTCGGGAGAGAAGGTCCCCTCAAGACAGTCCTCGCAGGTGTCGTCGTCGGTATCTCCGCAGATATAGGGATCGGTGTCGTCCTGGTCGGTGTCGGGGTGGAGGCAGCCGGTGTTGCCATTGACTCCGGTCCCCAAACCGTCTGTGTCGGCGTCCACGCAGGTGTCTTCGGTGTCGCAGGTGCCGTCCCCATCGGCGTCATCGGGGCAGGGGTCTTGGTGGTCGAGGGTGACGGTCCCGTTGATAAGGACTTGATGACGGAGGGTGACTTCTGTGCTGCCACTGGCGACGATCTCAGCCAGGGAGTAGCCCGCGATCTCAATGCGGAGGGTGGTGTCGGCCATGGAGTCCGGTACCAGCAGTACAAACGATTGGGGGCTGCTCTTTAGCGTGCGGGGCGTCTCTGGTAGTTGAAAGGGGGAGAGTGCGGTATCGTCCCCGGAGAAGAGGCGCACGTGAAGTTGGTCGGGCTGCAGGGATTCTTCGAAGTGAACGCTGAGATCAATCCCCGTTAGTCCGTCCTGAATGGTCTGCTTCGGGCTGGTGCATTGGGCCAGCAGGAGCAGGGATGGCCATAGAAGCCAAAGGAGAAGGGACGTGGGCAATCTCATCGTTGGTCCACCGTTCCCAGGGTTCCGGAGGGAAGAAGCATGACGGGGTCCTTCCGGGAAGTTGTCAGCAGAAACGCTCCCACTCCCACAGTGACAACGATCGCTGAGCCGGCGGCCCACCTGAACCACCCTTGCTCTGTGAGGGGGACCGGGGGGGCAGGGAGTGGTTCGGTGATGTCTTTCGCGAGTCCCTCGGAAGGGCGACTCTCTTGAGTGCGACCCGCTGCGGGAGTTGGTGTGGGCTGAAGCGTGGGGGCCGGCTTCGGTGCCTCCTTGGGGGAAGGAGCCAGATCAGGTTCCGGCACGGGCTTGGGGATGGGCGGGGGACTCGGCCGGGTTTTTCGGGGTGCTTTTCGGGGGCTGGGCCTGGAAGGGGGCGGTGGCGGCTTTATCGTGTAGTCTTCTCCAAGGTAGCGCAGCGCCTCCTTGAGCCGCCGCTCGGCGATGGGGCGGCTGGCAGCGTCTGGTTTTTTTTCAATATAAAGTTTAAAATAGGAAGCTGCCTTCTCGTAGTTCTCCAACTCCATATGGCATTGGCCGATGTTAAATAGAAAGCCCGCTAACGCGACGTGGCTGTAAGCTGTTTCAAACGCGGCGAGCGCTTTGGTGAATTTTTGAGCTTGAAAGTGACGCTGCCCTTGGCGGAATGAACTCTTAGCCTGATTGATTTTCGGATCTGCGGTGGCGGTTGCGGATAACCCCAGCACGATTAGAAACGCGAGGACCCTTGAGAAAAACAGTGGTCGGGAGGGGCGCGTAAGCAAAAGAAACTCCTACATATCCGCGAAGGGGTCAATGAGGTCGGTGGCGTCCTCAGCCTTCTTTGCTGGCGGGGCGGGCTTTTTGGGACCGGTTTTTGCTGCCGGTTTGGGCGTGGCCCCGGTTTTGGTTTTGGCTTTTGGTTTTGGTTTTGGTTTTAGCTTGGTTCTGGCCTTTGGTTTTGGTTTTGGTTTTGGCTTTGGTTTTGGTTTGGCTTCCAATTGCACGCTCACTTGCGTTGACTTTGACGGGTCGATCTCTTCGGAGTGTGGGAGATGTCCCTGCAGCCGGAACTCCCAGGTCTCGGCCGGAGTGTTTTGGGGGACGTTCAGGGTGAAGGGCGTTACTCCCAGGGCCGTGCCATCTTTGTGTCGAGTTGCTTTGGCGCCCAAAGGAGAGGACGTCACCTGCAGCTCCACAATCCTGGGAGAGGGAGGGGCGGCCTCCTGGTGCTGGGATGGCGCTCCTGTGGCGAGACCTGTTATATCGGGCTTTGGAGCGGAAGAACGATTGAGGTAATAGGCGCCCCCTGCGATGGCGAGCACTATTGCCGCGACCACGCTCATGCGAAGATTGGCCTGGTGCCGGGCTTTAAGCTCCCACGCCAGGAGGTCGTCTTCAGTGATGACCCGGGCCTTTTCGGAGGGGGTGGTGGGGTTGAGGGGAGGAGATGGTGGGTGAATCGCCGGTGGCCCCGCATAGATGGGGGGCGCTGGGGTGGACTCCGATTCCGGAAGTGACGCGAGGATCGATCTCAGAGTCTCCTCTACGCTGGTCATGGAGTCTGGTCTCGCCTCTGCATCACTCTTAAGACACGCGGCGATGAGGTCGTCGAGATCTGTGGGGACTGCGACGTCCTCGGTGGCGTTGACCCTGGGAGCTGTCTCGGTCCGTTGCCGCACCATTAACTCTCCCACACTCTCAAAGGCGAAGGGGAGTTTTCCGGTCACTAACTCAAAAAGGATGACCCCCAGCGAGTAGCTGTCGGTGCGGTGGTCCACGTGTTTACCGCTGGCCTGCTCGGGGGACATATAGGCGGGGGTGCCAAGCATAACGCCTGCGGCAGTTTGGTCGATGCTCTGGCCCCCCACGGTGTCGCGTCCTTTGGCATAAAGCAGCTTGGCGACGCCAAAGTCGAGCAGCTTAACGAAGTGTCGCTGGCCGGCGCGTTGAATGATAAAGATGTTTTCTGGTTTGAGGTCTCGGTGAATGATCCCTGCCGTATGGGTTGCGCTGAGGGCGCTCGCGACTTGAATGGCGATGGAGAGCTTGTCTCCGAGGGAGAGGGTTTCATCAGAAGCGAGGAGTTCACTGAGGTTCTTTCCCCGTAGAGCCTCCATAATGTAGAAGGTCTCGTCGGGGCTGTCGTCGACAAAGTCGGTGATTTCAATAATGTTCTCGTGTTGGATGCGATTGACAGCCCTGGCCTCAGAGAAGAAACGTCGCACGGTCTCGGCGCTCTTGGCGAGTTCGGGGCGTAGTATCTTAAGTGCGACTTGGCGGTGCAGGCGGGTGTGCTCGGCGAGATAAACCTGTCCCATCCCCCCTTCGCCAAGTAACTGCAGCACTCGATAGGAACCCATCACGGTTCCTACGGCGGTGGGGACGTCGTCCTCTGTTATATTGGCCAGACGAGTGCCGTCGACGCTGCAATACGCAACATCGTCAGAATGTTTGGCTCCGCACTCGGGACAGATCCGCATAACGTCTTTCCTTCCAGGGAATCTGGCTGAGAGAGAAACTCCCGCCTCTCCCTGGAACACCTCTATCAAATCAGAAATCGGAGGTGCGCTAAACGATTAACCTGCTGGAAACAGAGGAACTTAGCGTGGATTTGTGGTGGCAGGGCGCTCGTGTTGACGTTGCAGGGTAGGAGCATAGGGGAGGGTGTATGGGCGGTGGCTTTGCTGAGGTGCGCGGGCGTCGCATTATGGGAAAAGGATTCTTGTGTGATTAGACTGGTTTAGCGATTCAGGAAGGCGGCGGTGGGGTAAAACGCGGTGGGCCAGCACCATAGGTTGTTGTGTCTTTTCAGTTCGCCGATTTCGAGGATAGCTCCGATCTGAATGGGACCATAAATATGAGGAAAAAGGACCGAAAACTGTAAGTGTTGGATTCCTACACCCGGTTTTGTGAGAGGGGCTTCCAGTCGAACGTCGGCCTGAACCTTGCCGGGTTCTATGACGAGCACGATGAGTGGGTCCTGGAGGTCTCCAAAATAATCCATAGCGACACTTAGGGTGGTGGGGATGTCGGGCGAGCAGTGAATAAATCCCTCTTCTTTAACGCTGAGGGGCGCATAGTAGCCGTCTTGAATGCACGCGCGAAAAGCGGGGGAGGAACTGAGATGATAAATTAATGGGTCTTGCATGGTGTCCCAGTTTGGGAATTTGGGTGAGCTTCTCGGCGTGACTTCTTGGGGGTTAAGATGGGCCGGGTTGTGTGGCCAATCTCTGTTGTGGCCGCGGGGCCAACTGCTCGAGTTGGTTTTGCCGCTCGCGAGTTTCGAGAATTGTTTGAACTTCAGTGACGAAGTTGCGTTTAATGTGCTCGAGAGCATCCCTTGAAGGTCTTTGCGCTCCGGTGTCCTTGAGGACATTGTAGGCTTCCACCAGGTGGTCGAGCACCTTTTGCCGAAAGCCTCGGTAGGCCTCGCTCTTGGCGTTGCCGTATTGCTGCTCATGGGTGTTAGGGAAAAGCCATCGGCCTTGATCGATCAGCGAAGAGAGCCGGATCTGCACATCAAGGAGGCGCTCCTCTGTGACGGGAGTTTCGGGCCGGTCGACCAGATGGAGACCCTCCACCAGTGCGTCACAGCATTGGAGTGCCCATTCGCGCTCTACGCTCTTCTCAGAGAGTCGAAGGCTAAACTCGCTTAACTCTTTCATGCGGCGTTCGGCATTGCGGGTGCGGATCACTGAATAAAGAGCGACCCCCAGAGAGGTCAGCGCGACAAGATCATTGATGGAAAAGGATTCGAAGGCGGAGAGGGGCATAGTAGCGCTCGCTGCAAGAGGTTAGATTATTTGGAGTGGATCCTGGTCGATGGTTGAGACCTGGGTGGGCACCGAGAGCGCCTCTTGAATTCGCTCGGCCAGGATGGGGAGGTACCCGCGCTCGGTGTTGGTGTGGTCACTAAGGATTACCGAGGTGCCGTTGGCGACCCGGTTGAGGACGTCATGGTGCCGCATCTCTCCGGTAAGCAGCAGGTCGGCGAAGCGAACCTGGGAGAAGAGGCTGCCGCCGGCGCCGGGGCAGACAGCCACTCGTTTTATGGGGGCGCCGTCGAGGTGGCGCGCTGCGGTGGCGACTCGCAGGTGAGTCAGTCCAAGGTAGGATTTGAGTTTTGGGATCAGCTCGTCGAGGGAGACCGGGATGCTCAGGCGTCCCTGGCGTCCCATCCCCACGCTCAGGTCGCCGGGGCGCGCGGCGCAGGGCTCGATGGGCGCGCGCTCGGTGGTGTCACCGACACTGTTTAAGAGCCAGTCTGCGAGGCCGTTGGGGGCTGCGTCAAGGGCAGTGTGGGGAGACCATACGGTGATGCCGGCCTCAATTAAACGGATGAGGAGATTTTGCCCGGTGTTACGCCGGGTCAGGCGTTTGACTCCGGAGAAGATAGGGGGGTGATACGAGACGATGGTGTCAGCTTGCGCGGCGATGGCTTCATCGAGCACCGGATGGGTGAGATCAATGCATACCATGATCTGCGTGATCGCTTTTTTCGGCGGACCCTCGATTACTAATCCGGTGTTGTCCCATTCGGCGGCCAACTCCAAAGGAGCGATGGTCTTGAGGGCGGCGTAAAACTCATCCGGTGATGCGCTCATGTTGTTCTCCTGCAGCGTCGATGCTTTCCTAGACCACTTTCGTGGCGAATCCAAATGGAACGCAAACTTTAGGACTACTTGCGCTGACTGCGGACGCTCCGTTACTTGATTTTTTATCGGGGTAGGGGAGGGTTTATTGCTTGGGAGCAATGAGGGGACCGCTGGTTCTGATGCGGGTTCCGTGCTCGACGCTCATGATGATTTCGGAGGGGGTGACGTTGTTGGGGAAGTATACCCCGGAGATGAGAGCGTTGTGGAGGCTGGTCCCCTCGAGGTTATGGTGCCGAAGGTCGACTCCCCGCAGATCTGCCCCCATGAGGTAGGCGCCTTGAATCACCACCCGGCTGAGATCGACCGCTCTAAAGTCTGCTCCTCGCAAGCTGGTGTTCGAAAAGTCAACGGACTCAAGGTCCTTGATGGCCTCGTGAAATTTGTCGATCTCGTTGGCGTGCAGGTGGTTAAACGCGTCGACCTGTTCGGGGAGTTTGAATCGGCGAAGTTTCTTTTTTTTTATTAACGCCACAACGGGGTCCTTTGAGGGGGCTGCTCCCTCTATTGTTGCACTCTCGCTGGGTGGTGTGGAGAAAAAAAAAGCGATTTTCCGGTCGGTCAGGGCACTCAGTGGGCCTTAAGAGGCGGGTGC
>JAZAIZ010000197.1:0-2607 GCA_036230545.1 Myxococcota bacterium | reverse complement strand
GCCGTGAAGCAGGCCCTGCGCTCTGATTTTGAGGCCCTGGCTGGTTCGGTGGACAACCTCACTCATTGGGCGCTCGCGGAGAGTGGCGAGAGCCTTAACGTGGCCTTTGGCTCCGCGGTGAGTGAAGAGCAGGTTCAGGCGATTCTGTCGAAACATCAGCTTGAGGTGAAGTCCATTGATAAAGGTGAGCGTGAGGATAAGCCGGAGTTTATGGTTTACCTGGTCTCACTAGCCGACAAGATTGAGCAAAGTCTGATGACGGCTCTTGAGATTCCGGCGACTGAAAATATCGTGAAGCGGGTGGAGTTTGTTGGTCCCCAGGTGGGCGCTGAGCTGCGCAACCAGGGGATTATGGCCATCATTTATGCGCTGGGCTTTATTCTGCTCTATATCGCGATTCGCTTTGATTTCGCCTTTGCGCCAGGGGCGATTGTGGCCTTGGTGCATGATGTTTTGATCACCGTTGGGGTGTTCGCGATATTTCAATTGGAGTTTAATCTGCCGATTATCGCAGCGATTTTGGCCTTGGTGGGCTATTCTCTGAACGACACCATCGTGGTTTATGACCGCATTCGTGAGAATGGGTTGCGTCTGCGGGGACGGGGTCTTCGTGACCTGGTGAACACCTCGATTAATCAGACCCTCTCTCGTACGTTGCTCACCTCCGGGACCACCCTGATGGTGGTGATTGCGCTGATGGTCTTTGGTGGGGGAATCATCAAGGACTTCTCCATCGCGCTGTGTATTGGGGTTATCGTGGGGACCTACTCCTCGGTGTACGTCGCGTCGCCGGTGTACATCGCCCTTCGGGAGCGTAGCGAGGACGCTGGCGCGCCGAGCAACACCAAGAAGAAGAGGACGGTATCCTCCGCCGCTTAATCGCGGGCTTATCGTTGACTCTTTGATGAGTTTCAAGATCCCGGGATCGGGCACGTTGTGCCGGGTCCCGGGATTTTTTCGTTGGGGATGGTGGAGGAGGGGAAAATAAAAATGCCACGAGTCGACCAGTGGGGTGATGACCAGGCTCGTCTTTCGACGGTTGGCTACTGCGAAGAAGACCTGCCCATCACTCCACGGCTCAGCTCGTGGCGTATGTGTCTACATTAAACGCTCGGCGTGAGGAGTCAAGCGTCGATTGGGGGCGTCTTTGGGGGCGGCTGAGTTCCTTAGCAGGAGGGTTGAAAAAAAGTCAATGGTTATCACTAAGACGAATGTTTATGGAAAGCATAAAGAAAAAAGAAAAAAAAAAGCGGAACAAAAATGGGGGGGTGAGGGGGGCCGTTGAATTATCAGGGGTTGTTTAATTGGTCGGTATGGGCAGAATTTGTGGGGTGCGGCAAGAAAACAAGGACTTGGGCGGGATGGTTCCCGGGTTGACCGATGATGGACTGCTTACTTAAAAGGTAATGCTTTTCGCCGGGGCGTACTTTTTTGGGAGGCTCAGGGGGAGGGAGGGAGCTGGATGGAGACGGTGGTGCCGGCAGGGGGAGTGGACTGCAGGTTAATTTGGCCTCCGTGCTCTTTAATCATCTGCTCGGTCAGGGAGAGGCCGAGGCCCGTGCCGTTGGACTTGGTGGTGTAGAAGGGCTCAAAGACCCGATGCTGGACGTCTTCGGGGACCCCCGGTCCGGTGTCGGAGATGTGAACGAGGCAGTGGTGGGGATCCTGCTGGGTTTTGATGCGGAGGGTGCCACCCTCGGGCATGGCCTCTTCGCCGTTGCGCACGATGTTGATGAGCGCTTGACGGACCTGGCCGGGGTCGGCCCAGGCGATGGGGGCGGGGGAGTGGAGAGAGAGCTCAACCCCGATGGATTTTTGTTTGAGCTCAGCGGAGATCATGGTGAGGAGGTCGTTGACGGATTGATTGAGGTCAATGGATTCGTAGGTGGGCTTGGGGTTTTTGGTCAACTGGAGGTAGCCTTCGGTGATCTCGCTGAGGCGCTCTATTTCGTGCTCTATGGCGCGTAGCAGGGTGACGGCTTCCATCCCCTCTTTTTCTGGCAAATAAGCGGTGAACTCCTCTTGGAGCAGCTCTGCGTTGAGGCCGATGGCGCTGAGGGGGTTGCGGATTTCGTGGGCCACCTGGGCAGACATGCGTCCCACTGTGGCGAGGTGTTCTGCGGCGAGGAGTTGGTTTTTCATGCGGACTGAGTCGGTGACGTCATCGGCGACCCAGAGCAGCCCGCGGGCGGCGCCGCTCTCATCCTGGAAGGGGACGATGGAGAGGTTGAGAAGCTTTTCGTTGTCCTGGCTGGAGAAGGGCAGGTTTTCGAGGCGGTGGGGTCGCAGGGAGTCGAGGGCATCGTCGAGTTGGATGCTTCGTGTGCGCAGGCGCTCCTGGGCGGTGGTGAAGAAGGGAAGAAGTTCGATGGAGTCGCCGAGCGCGTTGTGGGGCAGGGCGAAGAGGGTGCGGGCGGCGCGGTTGAGGGCGGTGACGGTGCCGCTGAGGTTGGAGACGATGACGGCGGCGCCGAGGTTGTTGACAAGGTTGTCGTTGTAAATTCTCAGGACGGCCAGGTCGTGCTGGATTTTTCGGACGTTTTGCTGGGCTCGGGAGGTCTCCCGGTTGCGCTCTTCGGCGAGGAGCTGGGTGGTGTGGAGGTCTTG
>JAZAIZ010000196.1:0-3600 GCA_036230545.1 Myxococcota bacterium | reverse complement strand
CGTCGGTTCGACTCCGATTCTTGGCTCCACTTTTATGCCGCTCCCGATAGATTATTCAGCTTTTAGCTCGGTCCTGAACAGGTCCTGAACCTGGGCAAAGAGCTGAACTCCCGTGGTGTAAACGCCGGGAGGGTACCCGTGTATGCCCCTGGGGCTGAACACGGGAGCAACACGTTTATGGGCTTTCCCATGCAACCCGTGCAACCCACCGCTGCTCCAGGATTGTAGATCTAAAGCTCGACCACTTCCACCGCGGCGGCCGGGAGCCAGCCCTGCTTCTGGTCGGGCAGGCTCACTTTGACCCACTCGCCGTCAAGCTGCACCACGCTCATCTCCGTGCCCTCGTGGAGCTTAAAGCGCACCACGCTGCGGGAGTCCTGTCCGGAGTACACGCTGGCCTCAGCGGGTTGAACCACCGCGGTTCGAGTGGGGGATATCTCCCGCAGGAGGGCCGAGCTGCCCAAGGCGATGAACATCAACAACGCGAGGTTGCGGGCCCAGCGCAGCATATCATGGCGCCAGTAGAGCTGAACGATGAGCAGTCCCCACAAAAGGACGCTGGCCAGCCCAAGCCAGCCCAGCAGCTGGGATTTGCCGAGGCTGAAGTGCCAGAAGAAGAGGGTCTTGACGATGGGGTTGACCGGGGTGGCTTGAATGTCGTCTTGAGTCTGAGAGCGTGCGAAGGTGAGGTTGGCCAAGAGGTCCTGATCGGTGGGGTTCTCACCGTAGCTGCGCAGGTAGGCGGCGATGGCGGGTCCAAGTTGCCCCGCTCGCAGGTGGGCGTTGCCGAGATTATAATGCACTTGAGCCCTGCCGGCGTTTGAGATCTCGGGAGAGTCGGCGAGGCGCTGATACAGTTCAATCGCAGTTGTGTGCTTGCCGTTCTCGTAGGCCTGATTGGCCTGGAAAAAGCTCTCGACCAGGGAGTCCGAGGCGATGGCGGGGGCTGCGACGAGCAGGGAGAGGGTGATGAGCAGCGGTCTCATGAGGGCAGCTCCTTATCCAATTGGGTCAGGATTTGATGCACATGGTTGAGCGCGGAGTCGGTGGTGCCGCCCACAGAGCCAGGTGAGCCGTATTGCGCTGTCTCGGCCCAGTTTAGAAACTGCGTGACCGTCTGCACAAGGGGGGATTGGACACCGGCGTTTTGCAGAGACTGCGCCGCCTCCGCCGCGGTGAGTGCGCGGCCCTCAAGGTTGAGTTTGTCGCCGATGTATTCTCGCAGTACGGTCGAGCCACCAGTGACCTGGTCGGTGGCGGAGGTGCCTACGCCTTTGAGCTTCTTCACCGCGCGGGTCATGGCGAGCCGCTTTCGGCGCAGTGAGTTGTCGGAGCGCTCCCTTTCGTGGCGACTGCGAAGGAGCCAGAGAAGCCCAAAGAGGAGTGGAGGAAAGAAGAGCGTGGCGGCACGGCCGGGGAGCGAGTCTCCTCCGAGGAGTCCGCTACCGAGGAGAGACGCGTCCTTATGAATGGGGAGGATGTCGTCTCCCAGCATTTCCACGGCACTCTTGGAGGCAGGTAATGAGCTGGCCCCCGTGAGATTGAGCTTCTCTTCGGCGCTGCCAGGCCGCACCATCAGGGAGTAGGCTGGCGACGTGGCAGTCTCATAAACTCCGCGGAGGGGGTTAAAGTAGGTGACCGAAAGGGGAGGAACCCTGAACTGGCCTGCCTCGAGAGGAACCAGGGCGGTGCGAAATTCTTTGGAACTCCTCACCCCATCCAGTTGAACCACTTCGTTGGAGGTCGCCTTGTCTTGATAGAGTTTGAAGCCCTCCAATTGACTCAGGGGAGGAGCCGAAAAGCCCTTAAGGCTGCCGCTTCCGCTGATACGGGTGGTGAGGGTGGTGGATTCGCCCACCGCAACCTGGCGGTTGCTCAAGGAACTCTGCACGTTAAACTGTCCCACGAGATGGGAGAAGTTTTCCGGTTCGGGCGGGAGTGCTTGGACTTCGACGGTCAGAGTGTTGCTGGTGAGGGTTTTTGGGGTGGTCTGCTGCCCCTGAAAGAACGAGTTGAAGATGTCATTGCCGCGTCGTCGTTGGGATTGAACCACCTCCACCCGGAGTTGAGAGGAGGGAATGGTGAGGACCCCTTCCTCCTGCGGAAAGAGGGCGAAACGAAATTCGGTGACGCTGAAGCGTCTGCCCTGAATCGTTGTGGTGTACTCCCGCTGCTTTTGCAGCTGCTGGCTGATAAACCCCTCAAAAGGGGGGAACTCCACCCGGGATGAGCGACCGCTGATTTGAACGGAGCTCGCCCGGAAAAAACGCCAGGTGTAGATGAGCTGCTCCTGCAGGTAGGCTGTTGTTCGGGAGACGTTCGCCTGAATGAAGAGTGAGCGAGGTTGGTCTGGGGGTGTGGAGGCGGGGAGAACGCGCACCCGGAAGGGCTGGCTTTGGTAGGGGGTGCCGTTGATTTGGGTTGAGAAGGGCGGAATGGTGAAGGTGCCGATTTTTTGAGGAGCGAGGATGTAGCTCTGAGAAATACTGCTCCGGGAGCCGCCGGTCCCCATCTGAAATTGAGTGGTGGTGCCTCCTCCCGAGTAGATCTCAAATCCCTCAATGGCGGGGATCTGCGGCGTGGCGTTTCTGCTGCCCTCAATGGTCACGGTGAGGCGAATGGAGTCCTCAATGGTGACCTCGTTGCGGTCGACGGCCACAGAGATGCCGGTCGCGGCCTGCGCTTGCAGGGGAGCGGCCAGCAGCGCGAGCAGTCCCAGGCAAAGGCCCAGACTGTGGGAATAAGGGGAGCCTGTGGTTTTCATCACCAATCCTTTTCCACCCGCCGGCGTCCGCCCTTGCGTGCACGTTTAGGGTTGACGGGCTTGTCGTCTTCGAGGCTTTGAAGGTAGCGCTGTGCCTCCTCCGGGGAAAGCTTTCTCTCGTTCTTTTGTCCGTCCTTCGAGCCGCCTCCCTGTTGCCCTGCCGCATGCTGTGGTTCGGCGCTGTCGGGGGTGCCGTCTTTGTCGGTGTCTTTTTGGGTTGGGTCGGTCTCTTCTTTGTCCACCTTCCCGTTTTGGTTTTTGTCCTCCTGCCCATCGGGAACGCCGTCACCATCGGTATCCGGGTTGTTCGGATCGGTCGGGTTTTGGGCCGACTTCTCGAGCTCATCGCTCAAGCCGTCTTTATCGGAGTCCTGTTGCTCTCCATCGGAGGGTTGCTGTTCTCCGGATTGTTCCTGTTGCTCTTGCTGCTGGTCGTTGGACTGCTCTTGATTTTGTTGCTGCTGGTCTCCGGACTGCTGCTGATTTTGCCCCTGCTGCTCTTGTTGGTTTTGCCTGTCTTTTTGTTCCTCGTGGCGTCGTCGAATCTCATCCCGGACAAACTCAATATTGAATTTGGCGTCGGGGTCGTCGGGGTTGGTGTCGAGCACTCGCTCGTAGGTTTTCAGGGCATCTTCGAGTTTTCCGGCGCGATAGTGGGTGTTGCCCAGATTGTAGAGGGCTTCGGCCCGCAGCTCTTTTTTGCCCTCCAGCGCGGCTTGTTCAAACACCCGGGTGGCCTCTTCAAAGTTGTTCATTTGGTAGTGGGTGTTGCCGATGTTTAAGAGCAGGTTGGGGTCGTTGGGCCGCTCTACCCGATAATCGAGAAATCCCTGCAG
>JAZAIZ010000195.1:0-5682 GCA_036230545.1 Myxococcota bacterium | reverse complement strand
CTTTTAAAAATGCCAAAACAAACCCCCCGCCCTCAATTCACCGGTTTTTAGAACACCACCCCTCATTTTGACCCGATATTTATACCAATGGGACGGAGCCAGAACACGGTCTCCCCCCAGCATCTTGAACAGGAGCAGCAAATGCCAATCAGGGCCATAACAACACCGACGCTTCCCAAGCCCCCCACCGGGGCTGCACCGTCGGCCCCCCGCCCTGCGCACAACGCGTCGCGTCACGCCCCCGCATCCACACTTGCTGAAGACCGCTTCGAGTCCGCCCCCCGAAAAAACCGCATCACCAACGCCCAAGCCCTGGGAATCCAGCCTGGCCAGGTGAAGCAGCTCATCGCTCAATTCGAAAACAAACTCCCCCCCGCGGCCCTCACCCCAGAAAAGCCCGCTTCCCGTGCCACCGGACTCCTTAAGAAGCTGCAAGGCCTCCCTTCCTGGGTCCACTCCCGGGTAAAAGCATACTTTGAGCCCTACACCCGCATTCCCTTATTGCTGAGCACCGACGCCTTGCAAAGAGCTCAGGGAAAAGCGGGCCTCATTCAGGCCGCAGCCAAGTTCTCCAAGTCCCTGCGCACCACCGCAGTCTTCTCCTCCAGCGTCATTCAATGGTCTGTCGGCGCCACCGTCAGCTATTTCAAGCTACTCCCTCTGGGTGGATTATCCGTGGCCTTCGGTCTCATCTTTACGGGCATTGGCGCTGTTCAAGCCAACAACGCCCGCAAACGACTGAAGCAACTCCAAAAGCTCAAGCTCAAAAAGAAAGCGCTAAAACCCCTCCTCGACTTCGCGAAGACGCAAAAAACGCGAAGACTGCGCCTCAAAGGTGTCTCCGCCGCCGCAGCCCTCTCCACCGCCATCGGCTCAAGCATCTGTATCGGCACGGCCAACGCGTGGAACCCCATTGGCTGGGTCTTTCTGGGCGCAGGTCTTGCCGCCACCACGGGATGGACGCTCTTTAAAGTCGGCAAATGGGTCCACAGAAAAGTCAAAGGGATCCAGCCCGAAAAATCTCCTCTCGACGTTCAAACCGAAGCGCTCATCAAAGCCCTGCATAGCCCCTCCCGGGCAGTCCAGGTCGACGCGATTAAGGTTCTTCGTGCTCTGGATGTCGATCTGAAAAAGCTCACCCCCCAATCGGTTATGCGTGACAAAAAAGCCTTCAAATCCCTGATTAAGGAGCACCTCCTGGGTGCAGAAGACTTCTTTATCTAATCCCCCCCGGAACCCTCCTGCAAAGCAACCGAGAAGGTCCCACACATCGCCTCGGTGATATCCCCATCAAAGGTGGTGCTCTCGGCCCCTTCGGTGACGGTCCCCACCATCCCCACCTCCAGGTACCCCGTCGGCTGGTTAATCCAGGAGTCGGGAAAAAACTCAATTCGGTCCGTGTCAGGGTTGAAGTTGCCATGCATCCCGTAGTCCCCGTCCGATCCGGAGGCCTCATGCAAAAAATCAAACACCCCGACCACCCCCAGAATGTCCACTCCCGTGATATGCAGAGTCAACTGCGTCAAACCCTGCGGGCAAGTGTAGGTTCCCACCCACTGCTGCCCGGCCGCAAAGGGGTTGTGAACGAGTTTGATGGTCTTCTCCACCCGCGTTGACGCGCCCAACGCATCGGTAACTGTGAGCGCAATGGTATAGTCCCCCACCGCCGCGTAGCTTTTCTCCACCAAAGGAGTGTCCGCAGCGGGCACCTCCTCATCGGGCTCCCCAAAGGACCAGGCGTAAGTCAGCGCCATCCCCTCGGGGTCCCGCCCGCTCCCTCGAATCGACAGCGGCTGGTTAATCAAAGCCGCCCTGGGAGCCACAATCTCCACCTCAGGGGGCAGATTCTCAGAGACCAGCACCTCAATGCTCGTGGAGTCCGACAGCCCCTCCTCATCGGTGACGGTCAACACCACAGGGGCAAAACCATCCTCCGCAAAAACATGAACCACCTCCACTCCCCGCGCAGTCTCCCCACCTCCAAAGTCCCAATGATACTCAAGAGTGTCACCATCCGGGTCCGACGACCCCTGGCCCGAAAACACCACCTCCTGCCCTGTCACCATCGTGCGCTCCCCATCAATCACCGCCACAGGGGGCTTGTTGGGCAGCTCATGCAGCGAATCGCTGGCGCAAGCAGGCAGAACCCAAAGAAGGGCCCACAAGGCGCCCCGGAAGACTTGATGGGAGGTATAGCAGCTCATTAACACCTTAAATCTCACATCGAACCTCTTTCAACAAGGCAGGTCGCCCCACTCAAGTCCTCGAAATGCCCCACCCTCCCTACCCCTGATCTATTTGGCCCCATTTTTCAATACCAATCCGAAACACCTCGGCGTTTTCGCCGAAAATAAGAATATCCAACCAAAGAACGGAAAACACTCGATGAAATTCACTCTAACCAACGTCTATCAAATCCCGGGCTCACCCGATCCCGTCACCACCTACGAGGACCGTTGCCTTCGGGATTCAGCCTGGCTCAAGACCCTCTTCTGCAAACTCGGAACCCACATCCAAGTGCTGCAGCACGAGATTGTAGACAACGTGCTGCACCTCAAGGTGCTGGTTCAACCCCAACCTCAAACCATCCCCCTGGTGCTGCGCACCCTCGCACCGGTGGATATCATGGACTACGTTCAAACCACCACCTACGACTTCACCACCCACCGAGGGACCATCAAAACGCAGATGCACCACCCCTCCCTTCAGGGCACCTCCAGCGAGGGCACCTTCATCCTCTGCGCCACCGGACCGCAAACCGTGACCTGGTCCATCAGCTCAAAGGTAACCTCCAACTTCTACCTGGTGGGCAACAAAATCGAAGCCATCGTCGCCCGAACCATCAAGAAAATGAATCCACACGCACGCGCCCACATTCAAGCTCACCTCGCACCGCCCCACTGACACTCCCTCCCCTGACTCGCCCAATGCGAGCAAAAAAAAAGCCCGAAGACTTCAAGAGTCTCCGGGCCAGTTTTTTTTGTTTTAAAAGAAAATCAATACTCCCACAGGTCCGTTCCCTGGTAGTCACCAATAGCCTCTTCATCAATGGCCGGAAGGTTGTTCTTAACAATGGCCCCAATGGTACCAATATCCAGCTTCGCCGTGGAGGACGCCTGCAGGCTTAACACCGTTTTAAAGAGGTCCTGTCCCAATCTAACAATCATTAGATTTCTAAAGACCTTCTCCGGATCAACCCGGGGTACCTTTCCTGCTGGATCCCATTGGTCCAATTCCGCATTGGTATCTCGAATCTGGTTCTCCAGAAACGCCCGCCCACGGTTGTAGAGGATAAAGTTCTTGGGGAGTCCAATCTCAAGCTCAATCGCCTTGTTAATGATTTCATTACACGCGTCTGAGTCCTTTATCCCACTGCCAAACACCACCTTAGCGTGTGCCTCAAGGGCGCTCGCCTCATCGGCTCCAATCTCACAGAGTTCCTTAAGCGCAGCGACGACAATTTGGGGGTCATGCGTTACCGCACCGAGGATAAACGAGATGATTTGCCGCTGCTCCTGCCCCGAGAGACGTCCACAGGCGCCAAAATCAATCAGCGACAGCTGGTAGTTACGTGTCTCATAAGCCGAGCCGGTGTTCACCACATCGGGATTCAAGAAGATGTTTCCGGCGTGCAGGTCTCCGTGAAAGAAACCATCACCAAACACAGCGTTGTCGTACCACATTTCCATGAAGGTCCCGAGGGCCTCACTCTTCGCCGGCAGGTCCTTAGTGTGAAATTCGTTGATGGGGCTCTTATAGGCCCGCTCCATCACCAGAACGTCCTTGGTAGTCTCAAAATCACCAGCGGTTCCCACAGGAAAAATTCCCTTCTGAAAACTCCAGTAGACCTCGCCGTATTTCATATTCTTCGCTTCAAGAGTGAAGTCGAGCTCCTCCAAAAGAGAAGACTCCAGACGGTCAACAATCTTTCGCGTTCCACCGCTTGGGGCAAGCTCCTTCAGAAGCGCCATCTCACGAGCCGCACGCTCACGAAGTCCGGGGCGCATAATCTTAACGATTACATCCTCCCCACTGTCCTTCAAGGAGGCGAAGTGCACCTGCCCCACACTGGCTGCAGCCACGGGCTTCTCTCGAAAGCTCTCAAAGAGGTCCGAGATAGAGCCGCCAAGCTCACGCTCAACGATAGACAAGGCCTGCTCCGCAGGAAAGGGTTTAATCTGACTCTTGAGGGCAACCATCACCTTCGCCACTTTCTCACTCTTCACGTCGTCCCCAAAGAGTTGAAAGAGCTTCTGCAAGGCAGGACCGGAATTGTTGAGAATCGCGGCAAGCTTCTCCTCTTCGGCACAACCAGGAGCTAACTCCAAGAGTCCAATGGCGATTCGCCGCTTGTCAACGATGGGTAATTTATCAAAGTACTGCGTCAGAACGTTCTCGAAAAACTCTCGAAACGCCGGGGGAACCGACGCAAGGTCAAAGCCTTCGTTGGGGTCCAGCATCATCTGCACTTCCGGAGAATCCGAGACCTTCGCACTAATTATGGCGTTATCAATCTTATCGGAAATTGCCGCAAAGACCCCATCCGGAACAACCGACAGGACGTTCTCGCGGCTCTCAACGCTCATACCCTTAAAAAGTTCCAGCGCCTGCTCGCGAGCGAGGCGGGTCAGCAACCCAATTAAGGCCTTTCGGCCCATCTTTCGAAGGGTCTTAATAGCGTATTTTTGTGTATACTCCCCCACCGCAGCAACGAGCCCCTCCTGATCGTAGGTATCATAAAACTGCTGAGCGTCTTTAACGGTCCTAAGCAGCTTCTTCAGCTTCTTGTGAGCTTTAAACGCTGTGCTGGCCGCGGAATAGATAGCCGGAAGCGCCGACACCACAGCATTATCTGCTTCGGGAAGCGAGGGAAGATCTGCGGCAGCGATGATCTCGTTCAGATCGCGGCCCGTAACAACCCAAAGAAGGACCTCTGGATGGTTTGCGAGAGCGCTCCGAATGGCACTCGCTTTCGGAGCCTCACCCCCTTCGGTGCCCGAAGCGACGACCAAATCGAGCGCGAATTTTCGCAGCGCGATAGCATCCTCCTTCAACGTGGGAGATCCAACCAGTGGAGCTACTCCAGGGAGTCCAAGCACGCTGGAGCCACTCGCGCCAGGCGGCGCCCATGGAGCGTCGCTAAGAGCGTCGTAGTAGGTCTCAACAGAGGCCAGAGAGGTGTTAGAAGAGCTTTGTAGGGTCTGAGACTGGGAGGAGGCGCTGGAGCCTTCGAGTTGACATGCGGCCGCCGGGGCGAGTCCACCGTTCAACGTAGCGGGGGTGGTCATATGTTATTCCTATTCTTGCCGGACAATTCCGGTTCATTCCAATGGGTTTCGGACAGCGGCGGCACGTCACACCCACGTTATCGGAAGCACGACAATTAGGTTGCCCCCAATTACTCCCCAAAAACGTCCCGATATCGAGACAATACCACGCATCTTAGAACCTTTTTCACGCGCGCCGCGCTGCCGCGGAAAGGGCGCCATTCAGCGAGGGGGCGTCGCCCTGACACTGCACATGCCTGGTCCCCATCGAGGTCCGAATTTACTCAAGACGTGCTTTGTCAGCCTCCACTGCGGCGTCAAACTCAGCCTTACTCTCAAAACTGACAAACTCACCCTCTTGAGTCTCCATCAAAAAGACCCCTTCCTCAGGGCTATTGGGTTTTAAGCCCGCATA
>JAZAIZ010000194.1:0-1306 GCA_036230545.1 Myxococcota bacterium | reverse complement strand
AGGACACCTTCTTTGATTCCCTCGCTGAGGAGTTGGAGGAGGGGAGGACGTTGTACAGGAGTCGGATTGATCCTGCTCTTGATCAATCCACCAATTATTATGACCGGGCTCTAGTGGATGTGATTCTCTGCTCGACGGGTCATATCAAATCCAACATCTGGTAGGATTCTGTGGCGATAGCCTCTTTCACGCTTTCTTGTGACGTGCCGGTAGAACTTGATCGGCAACGTTTGGATCGGGTTCTGGTGAGCCTTGGACTGAATCCCCTCGAGGAGACGGAGGCGTGGGAGCGCTTCTCCGGAATGAGCCGCGCTCGGATTCAGACGCTCATTGAGGGGGGGGCGGTGCTTGTGGCGGGGGAGCCCCGAGGACGCTCCTTTAAGGTCATGGCCGGGCAAACCATCGTCATCACCCTGCCCGAGCCTGAGCCGGTGGAGGTGCTACCTGAGCCCATGAACCTCGCGGTGCTTTACGAAGATTCGGACCTTATTGTGGTGAATAAACCGGCAGGGCTGGTGGTGCATCCAGGGGCGGGTCACTTTTCGGGGACTCTGGTGCATGGGCTCTTAGCCCACTGCCAGGACCTCTCCGGGATAGGGGGCGAGATTCGTCCCGGTATTGTGCACCGCCTGGACAGGGATACCAGCGGATGCATTGTCGTCGCAAAAAACGACAAAGCTCACGAGGGCCTGGCGACCCAATTTGCGGAGCGCAGCGTTCACAAGCATTATGAAGCCTTTGTTGTTGGAGAGCCGAACCCGGCCCGGGGGGTGATTGACACGATGTTTGGACGACACCCCACTGACCGCAAGCGCTTCTCTTCGAAAGTAAAGCGCGGAAAACGGGCTCTCACCTCCTATGCTGTTGTAAAATCAGGAGGAGGGCTCTCGCGAGTGGCGGTCGAGCTTGGGACGGGGAGGACTCATCAAATCAGGGTCCACCTCGCAGATCGGGGCTACCCGGTGGTGGGAGATGCGATGTACGGTGGACAGAGATGGGGAAGCATCAGGGACAAGGAGCTGAGGGCCCTGGCGCAGGGGATGAATCGTCATGCCCTGCACGCCGCGCGTCTTGAGTTTGCGCATCCTGTGAGTGGAGCGCCCATGAAGATGGTGTCTCCCTTGCCGCCGGAGCTACTGGCTCTGGAGCAGAAGCTTGACGCTCTGAGCGGCGAATAAGCCATGCGAGCATTGTGGAAGAGCCGCATTGTGGTGGGGAAGGCGCTCGGGGAGCTGCTCTTTGTGGAACTCTGCGCGTTGATTGTGATGGTGGGGATCGAAGCCGGAATGGGGGGGGAGATCGACTC
>JAZAIZ010000193.1:0-9276 GCA_036230545.1 Myxococcota bacterium | reverse complement strand
TTTTGCCACCGCGTGAGCATCGTTGGATAAGTGAACTACCTTAGACATCCACACTACCTCCAAATAACGTTTAAACTGTCGAACAGCGCTTCTAACCCCTATTGGCTTAACCTAACAATCCTTCCAGCGCCAGTCCAAAACTCAAACTTTTCTTCTTAAAATGGGATTTTACGGTATCAAAACCCCGGGAAAATCCTGACAAGAAAGCCTCGCCAGCGAGTCATTTCTCCGCCGCCCGACATGCCCCCGAAGCCTCCTGCTTCACAACCCTCTCCGGGGTAATTTCATAAGTAAAAACGGTTATCTTTACGTTCTATCCTCCCCCCTGTGGGGGTGAAAATTCCTCTCCGCTCCCCCCTGGCTAAACTCAAGAACCTCCAGGATTCCATCGCTTTCCCCCCTCAGAGCCCGGGAGACCCTCTCAGCGCTCGAACCGTCCGGTTGAAGCCTCAACTCCGGCGAAATCTCCGCCAGGGGGCACATCACAAACGCCCGACCCCTCATCCGTGGGTGAGGCACCACCAGGTCGTTCCGGTCAATCGCCTCATCACCAAACACCAACAGATCAAGATCCAGAGGCCGCGACGCCCATCGCTCCGTGCGCACGCGCCCGGCGCGCTCTTCAAGATCCAGCAGGGCACTCAGACACTGGAACGCATCCTGCCGGGTCTCTACCTCGCAAACGGCGTTCCAATAATCGGGCACGGGCCTCCTCTGTCCTGGCGAGGTCAAGGGGAGCGTTCGATAGGCCGACGAGACCTGCTTCACATGAAGTCCCCGGGCCTCAAGCCCACGCAGAGCCGCACGAAAGGTTCCCAGGACGTCCCCCAGATTTCCCCCCAAGGCGATAAAGGCGCGAGTCTCAGCTGATGACATGTCGCATCGTGTAACGGCCCGGCGCCTGCTCAGCGAGCCACAGGGCCGCCCTAATGGCGCCAGAAGCAAAGATGTTGGACGTCGTAGAGCGATGCGTTAGCTCAACGCGCTCCCCCTCACCAAAAAAGAAAACCGTGTGCTCCCCAGGGACGTCGCCCCCGCGCAGGGTCGCATAACCAAGCTCATTCTCTCCCCGAGGCTGCTCACCAGCGCGGGCCGGCACCTCACTTAATCCGGGGCGCCCCACCTGCACCGCTTCGCCCAGGGCATAGGCCGTGCCGCTGGGGGCATCCCGCTTGTAGCGATGATGCACCTCGAAGATCTCGGGGTCAAAACCCGTCAGATGCTCCGCGGCCCATTCAGCCATCTCCAATAATGCATTCACTCCCACACTTAGATTGGCCGCCTGCAACACCGCGACAGATTCTGCCGCGGCGTCGATAACCTGATGATCCGCGTCACTCAACCCCGTGGAGGCCACCACGTAGGCCACGCCCTCTTCGGCGCACTTTGGGGCCAGCCAACCACATATCGCCGGCGCCGTGAAATCGATCACCACGTCCACGCCCCGCAAAGCATCGTCCGCCTCCGCGCTCACCAGGCAGCCCTCGGGAAGAGCCCTGACTCGCGGATCATCTTCAATCACGGTCCGCAACAAAACCGAATGAACCGCGACATCGTCACGCTCACGAGCCTCCTCAACAACACGGGAGCCCATCCGTCCCCAGGGACCAACAACGCAGATTTTTACAGGTGTGGTTGCCATCATTCTACTCGTACCAATTATCCCAACGCCTTGCGCTTATATGCCCGGCAAATGCCGGCCTCCAGTTGAGCGACCGCGCGCCCGATGGCGTCAGCCCCAATATCCAGGGCCGGACGCACTCGAATGCTCTTCTCGCCGCAGCCCATCACGATCAAATACTCTTCAAAGCAGCCGCGAATAACCCTGTCCCGTTCCTCGCGGGTGGGCAAATCAAACGCAGCCCACAGTCCCCTGCCCCGCACGCCCGAAACCTCCTCAAATGCCTCGGAGAGGTCACCAAGCAGCTTCATCAAATAGTCCCCCATCCGAAGCGCGTGGCTCAGCAGGTTGTCCTCTTCGATGATATCGATCATCCGATGGCAGCGCACCATATCCACAACATTTCCTTCAAAGGTGCTTGAGATACGGGAGGGGACCACAAAAACCGACTCGACCTCGTTGACCCGTTCGGTGACAGCAATGCCGCAGACCTGAGTTTTTTTGCCAAAAACCATGACGTCGGGCTTAACGCCATGGTGCTGCCAGTCCCACCACGTTCCCGTGCTTCCAAAGCCAGTCTGGATCTCATCAAAGATGAGCAGCGCTTCACGCTCGAGACTCAGCCGACGCAGCTCAGCCAAAAACTCTGTCCGAAAATAGCGATCGCCACCTTCCCCCTGAATCGGCTCAATAATAATCGCCGCGATGTCATCGGGATTGGCATCAAAAGCCGCCTCGATTTCTCGAAGAGACTCAGCCTCTCGCTCGGCCACATCCAATGCTGCCTGCTCATCAAAGGGGAAGCACATCGAGGGGCTCGACACCCGGGGCCAATCAAAGCGGGGAAAAAATTGGGTCTTTCGAGGATCCGAAGAGTCGGTCAACGAAAGCGCGTAGCCAGTTCGTCCGTGAAAGGCCCCCTCGAAATGGATGATCTGCGTACCCTTCTCGCCGCGGCCCGCCGTAATATTCTTGCGATGCTTCCAATCAATGGCCGTCTTCACGGCGTTCTCCACAGCAGGAGAGCCCCCCTCAATAAAGAAAACCTTGGCGAACGCTCCCCCAAGAGCCCCGGTGCAAAACCTCTCCACAAAGGCTTCATACTCGGGCGTGTAAACATCGCAGTTGGAGGGCTTGTGCAACGCCACCCTGCCAATGCGTTCCACAAACTCAGGGTCCGCCAGCTTTGGGTGATTAAAACTCAGCGCGCGCGCACCAAAGAAACTAAAGAGGTCGAGGTATTCACTGCCGCTGCGTGCATCATAGAGATACGCGCCGTGGCTCTTTGAGAGATCACAAAGCACATCCATCCCGCTGGCCAGGATCCACTTGGAGAGAACCTCGGGGGGCTTCGCTATTGCGCCGGCGATCATACTTCCAAATAACAATCCCCAAGCGGAAAAACAAACTAAAGATGGGATGGTCCCGACCAGGAGAGCCCGGGTACCTAAACAGGGACGGTGACTCTCTTGAGGGGGCGACGCAGAGTCGACAGCGCCCCCAAAAAGGCCAGAATCATCAGGGAGCCGCCCACCCAATAGGGCATATTCTCGCTTCGATCAAAGAGCACCCCCGCCGTAAGCGGCCCAATGGTTCGAGCCAGCGCCATCCCGGACTGGTAGAGCCCAAAGACTGTCCCCTGGTGCTCCACAGGCGTCGCGCGGGAGAGCAGGCTTGAGAGTGAGGGCGTCACCAGGGATTGGCCTACCGCCACAACCGCCACAAAGAGCAGCAACGCCACGAAATTGCCGACCGGGGTCAGGGTGATCAAGAACATCCCCACCGAAACCAGCGCCAGCCCCACCATCACCAGCACCCGCTCACCCCAGGCCGCGGTTAGTCGACCAATCAAGCCACCCTGCACCACCGCGATGACCACCCCAAGGTAGACAAAGAAGGCCGACGCCACCGTCCCCGCCTCCTCCGAAGAAAGCTCCAAGCGCCGTTCCGTGAAGAGCACAAAGGACATCTCCAGCATGGAGAAGGCGATGATCTGCACCACCCCCATCACCACCAGGGGCTTCAACCCCTCAATGGAGTTCACCAATCGCATCCCCTGAGTCCGGGACTTCACCTGACTGCGGGTGCGATTCTCATCACTGAGACTCTCTTTTAAGAAACACGCCGCGCTCAACAAATTAACAAATGCCAGCGCCGCCGCTCCCAAAAAGGGTGCCGCCTGGCCAAATTGCGCCAACACTCCCCCAAACGCGGGCCCAAGCACAAACCCAATGCCCCGAGCGGCGCCGATCTTGCCCATGCCCCGGGCCCGCTCTTCGGGAGGGGTGCAATCGGCCACATAGGCGTTGGCCACCGAAATGTTAGAGCTGCAGATCCCGGCGACGAGGCGAGCCAGGAAGAGGGTCCAATAATCACCGGCGAAGGCGCACAAAAGCAGGGAGAGCGCGTTGCCCGAGATGCTGATCAAAAAAACCGGGCGTCGACCGATTCGATCCGAGAGCCTCCCCCACAAGGGCAGGAAGATCAGCTGCATGAATGAAAAAATCCCCATGAGCATGCCGATCTTGAGGCCGCTCGCACCAAAATTTTCGGCGTAGAGGGGCAAGATGGGCACGATGATTCCGAACCCGATCAAGTCGACCATCACGGTCAAAAAAACGACCATTAGAGGTGATTTCTTCACTAAAATCCGTTTCCTTCATTCAAACCATGGGACACCCGACATCCAGAAGATGCGTCGGGTGATATTCGCCAGAGAACCGAACGATTAGTCAAAATGACACCAAAACCCAAGAGGAAAAGGGAAATTGTTCCCTCAGAGGCAGATTTCGCCCCCTCTCCCGGCTCCCTAAACCCCGCGTAAATCAGGCTCCCAGATGTATTTGTGCATCTGAAGCTGCATTCGCACCGGCAACTTGTCCTGAACGATCCACTCCACAAGCTCACTGGGCTGGAGACGCCCAAACACCGTCCCCATCAGCAGGGTGGCCTTGGTGTCGAGCTGGTGCTCGGCGATAACCCCCCGACACCATTGGTAATCATTCCGGTCCCCCACCACAAACTTCACCTCATCCTGGGGCCTAAGGTGAGCCAGATTGGCCCAGAGGTTGGCCTCGCATTCGCCGCTGGAGGGGGTCTTCAGGTCCATAATTCGAATCACCCGCGGATCCACCTCGCTGATATCGCAAGCCCCGCTGGTTTCGAGCAGCACCTCAAACCCCTCATCGCAGAGGCGCCTCATCAGGGGCAATACGTTGGGCTGCAGGAGAGGCTCTCCACCGGTGATCTCAACCAGAGGGACCCCCAGGCGCCCTACTTCGGCCACCACCGCGTCCAGGCTCCAAGGGCCGCCCTGGGTGAAGGCATGGGGGGTGTCGCAATAGGTGCAGCGCAGATGGCAGGCTGTGGTTCGAATAAACGTACAAGGGAGACCGGCGTAGGTGGACTCCCCCTGCACCGAAGCATAAATTTCGTGCAACACCACCCCATCCTGCGGGGCGTTCTCCAAGGGCTTTAATCGGCGGCTTCTTGTGTCGTTCTCAAACATTACCCGCCGTGTCCTATAAAATAGTTCACGATTGCGCACCCACTAATTCCCCCCTTTGCGCTCCTGTCACCCCAGGACGATCACGCGCCCCTCCCCCGATTAACCGCCCCTCTCCCCCCCCACGATGAAAGGAAAAGACCTTTTACGACGGGGTGATCCCCGATGAGACCTCCGGCATCGGGCACCGGACCTGACCGGAGACTCACCTCGAAGCGTGAAAAATTCCCGAGGTTGCCCCCAGACAATCCTTGAGCCAGCCTCGCCCGCTGGTATAAACCCGGCCAATGGCTCCGAAAAAGTTTATAGCGTTAGCGGGTAATATTGGGTGTGGGAAAACCACCGCGGCAAAGCTCCTCAGCCGCCGGTTTGGCTACGAGCTCTTTGAAGAACCGGTCATCGATAACCGTTTCCTCGGAAGCTATTACGAGTCCATGAAACGATGGTCGTTCACTCTGCAGCTGGAATTTCTCATCAAGCGAGTCACCCATCACGAGCTCATCGAGACGGTCCCCAAGAGCTGCATTCAGGACCGCTCGCTGATCGAAGATCCTGAGATCTTCGCCAAATACCTGCATGGCCTCGGCAACCTCACCGACGATGAGCTGCAGCTCTATTTTGAGTATTTTGAGCGGCTCAACATCAACGTTCGACAACCCGATAAAATCATCTGCTTTCAATGCAGCGACCTCGACGTCCTGATGGGCCGCATCAAAAACCGAGGCCGAAAAGAAGAGCAGAACATCTCCTACAATTTTCTTGAGGGGCTTAACGGCTATTACTCCGCCTTCCCCCAGTCAGTGCGAGCCAAATACGGCATCAAGGTGATGACCTTCGACGTCACCCATTTTGATATTCACGATCCGGTCCAGGCCGACGCGTTCGTCTCCCTCGCTCAATCCTTTCTGCAAAAGACCGAATCCCCTCCCGCTAAGGCTACGCCAACGCAGCCACAATTGCTTTCTTAGCCAAGCTCGTGAGGGGCGCCTTCAGGGGCTCCACCACCCGCTCCCCTTTTTTAAACGACACGCTCCCCTTATCTCCTCGAATCTCGTAAACCCGGGCTACCACGTTGCGATGGCTAAGGGTGTGCTTGACCGTCGCTATCTCAGGACCCAGAGCGCCCCCCAACTTCTTTTCCAGCAGCGTCCGAGCAGCCTCTTCACTCTCGGCCTGCCCACTCGGGAGCTCCCAAAGTCCAGGCCAAAGCCCCTCAAGGGCCCGCTGCTCAAGCCACACGCCCTCTTCACTGGCTGCCCAGCCAAAGGCCACGCTCATATTTTGTTTTTTGGGCTGCCGGGCGGTGGCGGGAAATTGCGCAGGCTCTCCGGTCTTGTAGCCCGCGCACTGCTTCCGCAGGGGACAGAGCGGGCAGGTGGGCGCGTGGGGCGTGCAAAGGGTCGCGCCGTGCTCCATCAGCGCCTGGTTCCAATCCCCGGGGCGCTCCCCTGCCACCATCTTCTCGGCAAGTTCCCAGGCCCTCTTCACCAGCTTGGGATCATCACTGCGGCCCGGCAAGGCGAAGAGCCGCGCAAACACCCGAATCACGTTACCATCCACCAGGGGAGCCTCCTGCCCAAATGCGATGGACGCCACCGCCCCGGCGGTGTAGCGCCCCACCCCCGGAAGCGACTCAAGCTCCACCACCGTCCCAGGCACCACTCCCCCCCACTGCGTCATCACCACCCCAGCGGCTTTGTGCAGGTTGCGAGCCCGGCGGTAAAATCCAAGCCCGGCCCAGGCCTCACATACCACCGCCTCTTCCACCGCGGCCAACGCCTCCACCGTGGGGAATTGGTCCAGAAACGCCTGGTAGCGCGGCACCACAGTCTTCACCTGAGTCTGCTGGAGCATAATCTCCGAGACCCAGATCGACCAGGGGTCCCGGGTCCGACGCCAGGGTAGATCCCGGTGGGTTCGCAGGTAGTGCTCAAGAAGGACCTTGCGCAGACGCTTCAAGGAAGAGGTGGAGGAAGTTGATTTCATGGGCCGCTTATCGGGCAGCGCCGGAGATTTTTAAACGACCGAAACGAGATTCATGACGAGCTAGAGGGGACCCTCGTGGGCGCCGGTGACAAATTGCACCACCTCGGGGCGAGCGGCCCGGTGGATGTCATCCACCCCGCCATCATAAACCACGCCCCCCTCATGCAGCATCACCACACGATCACAGATGGGAAAGAGCACCGGGAGGTCGTTGGAGACAATCATGGTAGCGGCGTTGAGATCCCGTGCAAGGTGCACCACCATCTCCAAAATGGTCGCGCTCGTGACCGGATCCAACCCCGCGGTGGGGTCATCAAAGAGGCCGAGGGTGGGATTGACGATCATAGCGCGGGCGATCCCCACCCGCTTGCGCATCCCCCCTGAGATCTCGGAAGGAAAGCGGGCAACCGCGTGTTCAAGGCCCACCTGGCGCAGGCGCTCATTCACCTGGGATGAAATCTCCCCCGCAGCGACGCCACGACGAACCAGGGGAAACGCCACGTTGTCAAAAACGTTCAAGGCATCAAAGAGAGCGTCATCCTGAAACGACATCCCAATACGCCCCTGCCAGGCATGCAGGGCGTCGTCATCCAGTCCCACCATGGAGCTGCCATCGAAGCGAACGTCTCCTGAACGCGACTCGGTCAGACCGGCCATGGTTTTAAAGAGAGTTGTTTTGCCCGACTCAGGCGGTCCAATGAGGCCGGTGACCTCTCCCCGCTTCACCGAGAGGGTGATATCCCGAAGAACAGGCTGCCCCTCCAGCTCAACATGCACCCCCTGCAATTCAAGCATTATTGCAACGCGCTCCGAACTTGAGGGGCATGCTCTGACTCAGGGTAGGAGTTCAAAAAAGCCAGCAGCGCCTCTCCGCGCTGCTCCTCAGAAGCAAGCAACGCCAAATGATAGGCGGCGTCATCCACCCAGCGGGAGGAAGGCAACTTCTTGATCAACGCACGGTAGGCTGCGACGGCGAGTTCGTCTTCCTGCATGGTGTCCAGGACACGGGCATACTCATAAAAAGCCTCGTCCAGAAACTGGCTGTCGTAAGAGCCCACAAACCACGAAGACTCCTGAGCGTCGATCAATTCTCGATAAAGCGTCAACGCCGGAGTGTAGTTTTTCTGTGTCACTAAAGCTCTCGCCAACTCTATCACCGCGTCATCCCACCACACCGTCCCGGTGGCCAGGTCCTGAACCTCTTTCAAAATCTGAACAGCCTGTCCGGGCTTTTGGAGTTCATAGTGGGAAACCGTCCCCGCCGCCACTAAACATTCGGCAAGAAAGCGCTTAATATAGCGTGCCCGCTCCTTGCCCGTGGAAGCATTGAGCTGATCGCTCTCCTGAATCTGAGAGACCATACCCCGGAGAAAAGCAACCTCAGCGCCGGGGCCCTTAAGACTTCGATGAATGTGCCGAGCCAAGAGTGTCGACTTGCGAGCAGCGACAGTCGCGGGAAATTCCAACGCAACCCCGCCCAGCTCCTCAAGGGTCCGAGCGGTTTCGTCGGTGGTGCTCCAGATAGCTGCCGAGCGATACGCCGCGGAGGCAAGCGTGTCTTCCAACGCCCCCAGAGAGCTGAAGCGCTCCACCAGCTCGTCATAGCACTTCCGGGCGTGAAACACTGCTCCACTCAGGTCCCAGAGATGGCAGATGCGAAGCTCTAAGGACGCCGCTCGCTCGGTGGGAACGTGGGGAACAATCGCCGCGAGCTGCATCCGGGCTGCTCCCCAGGAGCGTTCCCGCTCAAACTCATCAGCGACCTCAAGGGCCCTCTCCACATCGGTGGAAGCCAGCTCGCCTGCGGGAGCCGCCGCACTCATAGAAGCTTGGGAAAGCTCAGGCGCAGCCCCAACCACCGAAGCGGGGAGAAGAAATAAAATAATGACTAACGAACGCATAAGGCGCTTCTACAGCACGCATTCGAGGTTGCCTAGAGGGGCCAAGCCGGACCCGATCGTCGCTCTAACCCCTTCTAAAGAGAGGGGATTTCGTCAAGTAGATCGGGATAAAGAGGAAATTGAGACGTGAACTCTTTGACGTCAGCCTTCACCTGAGCCAGGTGCGCTTCATCTTCGGGATTCTCCAGAGCGAGGTCAATAAAGCCCGCAATGGCTTCCATCTCCGGCTCTTTCATCCCACGGGTAGTCACCGCCGGCGTACC
>JAZAIZ010000192.1:0-2194 GCA_036230545.1 Myxococcota bacterium | reverse complement strand
GAGAAGAGCCTGAAGATTCTGTAGGTGTGGTCGGAGATCCAACTCCGGTTAGCGCAGTAACTCATCACATCATTGTAATAGTTTTTATTCACCAGTCGTTCCTGGGAGGCGATGTAGCCGGTCTTCCCAATCCGCCCGTACTCGGTCTGCGAGGCTCCGTTCTCATCGTAATTATTGTAGGGGTAGGTGATGTCAGAGTTGCTCGTTTGCAAGCATGCGTTGGTGGGATCGTCCACCGCCTGAACATGCTTTGCGCTGTGATTGTGACCCACTTCATGGAGCATGGTCCCTATCATCGTGTCCGCATCGTCGTTCCCGATCCCCACCAGCAAAGGAGCGTAGGACTTTCCGAGGGGGTTCAGCACAGCCAATCCGCCGGTGGAAGTTCCCTCTGAATTCTCCCCCTTCTTTACCAGCGCATAATAAAACACTTTCATTTTCGCTGAGTCTCCGTTGATATCGGTGTTTCTGTAATCCAGAACCGCCCGGAGAGGTCCCTGGAGTTGTCCACCGCTACTCTCCCCAAGGCTGTCGTCGACGTCAAATCCGTCAAGAGAGAGCACAAAGGGGGTGCCTGCACCATCATCGGCGACTTCAACCGACACCTCCTTAACCGGGTACATGTCGAGGAACGCCTGCTTTATTTGATTCTTCACCCCCTCAGTGATCGCCCTGCTTTCCCCGTGGGAGCTCCGGGTGCCGATTAATTTAATCTTAAGCCCGGGCGCCTCAACAAACCCAAAAGCAGAGGTCTCATCCCCGGTGGGGTGACGGTTATTGTCTTCATCGGTCTCAGTGATCTCATCTTCGGGATCCACCTCCACCGAGAACGACGCCCCCTCCACCAGCCAGGCGGGGTCAAGGAGCTCAAACAGCACCGGAAAGTCCGAAGAGTCCGCGTCTTCGTGGGCAGCATCCCGCAACACCACAGTTCTCCTTAGGGAGGTTAGCAGCTGCTCGCCATCAAAGAGGTTGAGCTGCACCCCCACCTTCGGTGAATCCGGCAGGTTATGCTTTAAGAAAACCCGGAGGACACCCGGCTTGCCGGCGATTCGGTCGACGGAGGGCGCGCCCGCATCGAGGGGCCACAGGGTGATGGAGGTTGCTTGGTTGAAGGTAATCGCGTGGATGGAGACGTCCAAGTCGGCGGGACCCGAGCCACCCGTGGGGGTAATTTCAAGGCACTCCGAGGGCTGCCCCCGCACCCCGTTTCGTAGGGGGTAGAGGACAAAATACTTGGTCTGCTGATTGTTTAAACCGGTGACCGTGTGGCCAACCGGGGAGGCATCCGCCGTTTTCCCAACGCTAGCGATCTCGGTAAGCTGAGTGGGACTCGAGCCATAGACCAACTCGTAGGAATCCGCTTTTTCAAGGTCGCACCACTCTAAGGTTGCCTCCTGGTTCCCCGCCCTGCCCCACATCACTGGCTTATCCACCACATACTCGCCCCCCAACCGAAAACGATACTCCGGGTAGGAATGAAGCTGCGTCTCCCCCCCACCCGGGCCCTCCTGGGTGGCTCTTACCTTCACGGTGACCTCCTGACCGTCACTTAACCCAGAGTGATAATAAACCGCGTCCTTCCACCGGGGATTGTTCGCATCAAACTCAAAGCCGGACTGCAAGGCGTTGCGGTGGTCCATGTCATTCCCAAGCGGCAGATCCCGGTCCACGTAGCCCTCCTTATGCCTATGTAGAGTGGATTCAACCCAGTAGTTGTCCGCGCCCGGAACCGGGTCCCACTCCACGATGGTTCGCTTGTTTCCAGTACTCCCTAGCTGCCCCCCCCGCACCCACACCGCCTTCGGGCTTCGGGATGTGTTGGGGAAAATCCCTACCGGACTGGGGTCACACAGATCGATAGGGACAACGCTGCTCGCGGAAGGTACCTCGCAATAGAACCCCCCGGCGGTGTTGGTGCAGGTCGCGCCGGGGGCGCAAGCGTTAGCCCCGGTGGCGCACTCATCAACATCGCTGCAGCTGGTTCCCGTCCCCGCAAAACCCACCCGACACTGGCAGGTAAACCCTCCCCAGAGGTTGGTGCAGGTGGCGTCAGGGGAGCAATTGTCGGCCCCGGTGGAGCACTCGTCGACGTCCACGCAGGTTGTGCCATCCCAGGAGAACCCCGTGTTGCACGCGCAGGTGAATCCCCCGACGGTGTTAGTGCAGGTCCCGTCGGGGCCGCAAGCGTTAG
>JAZAIZ010000191.1:0-26677 GCA_036230545.1 Myxococcota bacterium | reverse complement strand
AATGGTTTTCGATGCGCCCGATCACCTCAGCGAGGACGCCGAGCTTTTCAAGGAGCTTCTCTGGTGAGCCCAGCGCACTTGTTGAGATGCCAAGGAGCAAGCCTCCGATTAAACCACTGCTGAATTTAAGCCAGCGCATCATCTCTCCTGTGGAGGAAAGCAGGTCTCGGTGGAGGGACTCGTTTATCGGTGGGCCGGACGAAGCCATTTCAGAGGATCTTGAGGTCGACCCTCTTTCCTGATTTCAAAATACAGCCGCGTCGTTTCAACGGCGCCCGAGTCTCCTACGCTTCCCAGCTTCTCCAATTGTTCAACATACTGACCTTTCCGTACCTCGACTTCGCTCAGGTGGGCAACCACAGAGTGGTACCCATTGGCGTGGTCGATGATTACCACCTGTCCGAAGCCTGAGTGCCACTCTGCGAAGACAACGGTGCCATGAAAGATCGCATAAATATCGGTTCCATAGGGCGCTTCCAGGGTGATTCCTGGGTGGTTTGTGACTGTACCGGAGAAGGGGTCTTGTTTTTTGCCAAAGCCCGCGCTTAATTTCCCGAGGGTGGGCCAAGGGAGTGAGTGGCGCTGGGAGGCGAATGACATGCCGGTGGCGGGACCGGGGGTGAGGGTGCCGATCGTGTGGGTTAATCGCTTCTGCACGCGCAAGAATTCCAAGGCGAGCTCTCTCCCCTGGGGGCGGTTGCTTAAGACTTCCTGGAGGAAGTCCAATTTGGCCTGGCGTTTGGAGGCGATGAGTTCTCGTTGGCGGTGGATATCGGTGATGGTTGCCTCGAGGGCCTCTTGTTTTTGGTTGATGCGGGTTGAAATGGTGGAGAGCCGCTCAATTTCCTGGGCATGTTTGTCCTGTAGGCGCGCATCGTGACGGGTGATAGCGCGCAGGAGTTTTCGTGTTTGAAGAAACTCATCGAGAGAGCCCGCCCGTCCCAGGAGCGCGATGCGGGCGCCGCTTCGCATCTTTGAGATGGCGATGACTCGTCGCTGAAAACGCTTTTTTGTTCGGGAGAACTCAACCCTGTTGGCTGCAAGGATGGACTCCAGTTGAGCGACCTCAAGGCTTAAGGTGTCCCTTTGACCCTGCAGGTCCCCCAACTCCCGTTCGGTGCGGGTCAGATCTTCGCCAAGAACGTCGAGTTGGTCCAGCAGAGAGGGAGGCTCTTGGAGCATGAGGAGTAGGGAGAGCAGGGCCAGGGCCATCAGGAGGCCCCCTCCCTAAGGAGAAAACGATTGACGGCGTGGTTGCTGCCAACTCCCCCCAGCACCAACCCGACGATCAGTAGAGTGAGGCAAAGGGTGGGCTCGTAGAGGTGAATGAAGAGGCCTCCAAGGACGTCGGAGGTCCAGAGCATGAGGTGCGGAGCGAGGAGAACGTCGGTGAGCCAGAACCCGGCCCAGGTCATGCTCCCTCCGAGGAGTCCCCAGACAGCGCCCTCGATAATAAAGGGCATCCGAATGAAGCCGGGCGTTGCTCCCACCAGACGGAGAATCGCGATTTCATCCCGGCGTGAGTAGACGGTGAGGCGAATCGTGTTGGAAACGATGAGAATGGTGGCCAGGGCGAGGAGAATTCCGGCGACGCCCCCTCCGTAACGAAGCACCTCGATGAATTGCGCGAGCCGCTCAAACTCTTCTTTGCCGTAGTCGACGTCAGCGACCCCTGGCACTGTTGCGATGACCTGAGAGACTTCCTCAATCTGCTTGAGGTCTCCAAAGGCTCCTTTCAACTCCACGTGAATAGAGGCGGGAAGAATATCCGAAGAGACCCCGGCCACTAGACTCGCCGCCTGGGGGCCGCGTTGACGAAAGCGCTCGAGGGCCTCTTCGGGCTTAACCAGGGTGGTGCTCTTAATGGCCGCGAGGGTCTCAAGGCTGTGTTGGGTGGAGGCCCATTGAGCGGGGGCGGACTCGTCCTCAAGGTAGGCCGTGATGGAGGCGCTTCTTCCCCACACCAGGCTGAACTTTTCCAGGTTTTGCAGGGTGAGCACGTAAGCCCCCACCAGCACCAGGGCCGTGGCGAGGGTGATGGAGGTGATTAGGCTTATCCGCAGAGAGTCCCTAAGGGAGTGGATGGCCTTGAGGGTGAAGTAACTGAGGCGCATACACGCGCCCCTTCCTGACGAACTCTACTGAAGCACACGGCCCTGCTCCAGGTGAATCAGCCGTCGGGTGGTCTGCTTCAGGAGCCCCTGATTGTGGGTCGCGACGATGACAGTGGTGCCGCGTGCGTTCGCCGCTTCGAGTAGTGCGAGAATCTCCTGAGAGCGCTCGGCGTCAAGGTTGCCGGTGGGCTCGTCGGCGATCAGCACCTGGGGCTCGTTGATGAGTGCCCGTGCGATCGCCACGCGCTGTTGCTCTCCTCCGGAGAGACGGAGTGGGAATTGGTGCAGCTTGTGGCCGAGCCCGATCTCTTTGAGGAGTTTAAAGGTTCGGCGTCGAGCCACGGCGCGTCGGGTCCCGAGCACCTCGAGGGGGAGCGACACGTTTTGCTCAACCGATGAACGAGGGAGCAGCTTAAAATCTTGAAAGACGACGCCGATATTTCGTCGCAAGAAAGGAATCGACCGGGGAGAGAGGCGAGTTATGTTCTGGCCGTTAAAAAGAATCTGCCCCCGGTTGGGGCGCTGAGCTGCGAAGATCAAATTGAGAAAGGTGGTTTTTCCCGCGCCGGAGGGCCCCGTTAAGTAGACGAACTCGCCTTTTTGGATTTGCACGGAGACGTCCTGAAGCGCGAACTGGTCACCGAAGGATTTATACACATGAAAGAATTGAATCATGGTCCCACCTGTACCCTGTTATAGGGGGAGAGGCGGGGGCGCGCAACGAACGAGCGATAGCGTCGAGGAGAGGGAGCGGTCGTTTTGGGTTTACCAAGCGGTATATCGACACAGTGACCGAGGGAGCACTGGGGTCAGCGCTTGTTTCTGTTTTTGCGAACCCGGTTGCGGATCTTTTTGCGCTCTTCCGGGGAGAGCTTTTTCCAGCGACGCATTTTCTCCATGAAGCGTTTGCGGTCTTTGGGAGCCATCCGCATGATTTTGCGATAGGTTCGGCGGAGTTTATTTTTGCGCTCGGGGCTAAACTTCTTGTAGCGTTTGAAGTTGCGACGAATCTGTTCCCGCTCGGAGCGGGGAAGCACCTTAAAGGCCTTGAATTGCTCTCTAAGCTCTTTTTTCTTTGCGGGGGAGAGGGTTTTAAAGCGCTTGTAGCGTTTCAGGAGTTGGGTACGCTCGGGCTGGGGAAGGGTTTTAAAGGTCTCAAGGCGCTTGCGGAGTGCTTCGCGCTCCTCGGAGGAGAGCTTCTCCCATTGTGCGCGGGAGCGTTCAAGTTCGTTGCTCTGAGTCTCCGCACCTGCGTTGAGGGGGAGGGCGAGCGCGATGATGAGCGCGAGCAGTCCCTTGGGGAGCAGGGAGGAGAGTGTGGTTGGGAGGAGGTATTTTGTCATTGGACTCGCTCCTTGTCTGTTTGACCGGTGGCTTCATTAAGATCACCGAGTTGGAGCTGGTTGAGAATTTCGAAATCTTCCGCTTCTTCGAGGTGAGCAAGGAGATCCAGATCTTCGATGAGATCTAATTCCATGGCCAGGGGCATGTCCGCGTTGAAGTCCCCCTCGTGGAGCGCGGCGGGCTGGACAAGGAAGAGGGTTAACACCGCGCTGCAGGTCACCGCAGCCCCCGCAAACCACCATCGGGCGCGGCTCAGGAGTTGGCGGAGGGGTGGTTGGGACTCCTGGGATTTAAGCTCGTTCAGTTGGGCGTAAAAGCGAGTATCAAAGCCGGGTCTTGGGGAGGCGGGCTCGTCCGCAGCAAGAAAGGCATCGAGGGCGCTCGTGTCTTGTTTGAAGGCGTGACAAGCGGAGCACGAGCGGAGGTGAGCGTCAACCTCCGGTGGGAGCGGTTGGTTGTCGTATTGTGCGTCCATGAACGCTTGTTGAAGGTCTTTACATTTCATGATTCAGCACCTCTCTGCACGCTGAGGCCGAAGCTCTCGCATGAGCTTCTCCCGCGCTCTATGAAGCAGCGATTTTACCGCGCTCTCCGTCAGCGTAAGAATAGCAGAGGCCTCTCGGTAACTCATACCTTCGTAATGGCAAAGCACCAAGGCCGCCCGTTGATTTTTTGGCAGACCCTGCAGGGCTTTCTCCAGCGCAACTCGCAACTCGCTACGTTGAGCCGACTCTTCGGGAGTCTCCTCGGGGGAGGAGGGGACGTCGGTGTAGCGCTCTTCTACTGATTGATGCCGGTCGACGAGTTTTGTGTCGAGTCTGCCCTGGAGATTAAGGCAGTGGTTGGTGGCGATTCGGTAGAGGTAGGTGGAGAAGCGTGCGCTCGGGGTATAACGGTCTCGGGTTTTGTAGAGCTTGAGAAAGACGTCCTGAGCAGCTTCTTCGGATTGAGCTACGTTGCTGAGGAAGCGCCGCGTAAACTGAATCATGCGGTCACGGTATTTCTCGTAAAGCTTCACAAAGGCCTCCTCATTTCCAGCCTGGAAAGCAAGCATCAACTCCACATCGGGATCTTGTTGAGAGTTTGTTTGGTTTTTGGTCACTCTTAGTTTCAAACCCTTAACTCTTGGAAAAGTTGCGGTAAATTTGGCGATGACCCCCAATCACCGCCCCAGCCCTGTGTTGCGCAGAGTGCTAAAAACCACGACATAAATCAAGGGGTTAGGCTGAGTCATCCGAGAAGAGGGCATCTTGGGGTCCGGCTGTGAAATTGACAGGAAGAATATAAAAAGTCTATGTTTTACAAAGCTTTAGGGATATTTCAAGAGGAGGTTGGTGTGGGCGCGGGGCTTTTTCTAGAGTTTTCAGCCGAGATCGAGGGGTTGATCGCTTCAGGGCGTTGGGGGGAGGTGCTTCGACGCTGCACGGAATTTGTGGGCCAGGAGCCGGATTGTGCCAAAGCCTGGCATTGGGCGGGCATCGCTTACGGACGGCAGGGAGACCTTGCCCAGGCTCTCGCGGCTTTTGATGAGGCCCTTCGATTGGAGCCTGAAAATGGGCTTCTGCTCTACAACCAAGGGACGCTACTTGGAAAAGCCGGGCGTGTGGTGGAGGCGCTGAGTGTTTTGTCCCGGGCTGTAGGGTTGGAGCCTCGTTATGCTCCCCTTCGTTCTAATTATGGAGCACTTTTGAGCCAGGCAGGTGAAAGCGCGAAGGCGATCGACGAGCTGGAGATCGCGCTGCAGCTGAACCCGGAGTATGCAGAGGCCTACAATAACGCGGGAAACGCTTTGCGGGAACAAGGCAGGCTCGATGAGGCGGAGCGCATGTACCGGGAGGCCCTCAGAATTCGCCGAGATTACAACGTGGCGCATTCAAACCTGCTGCTCTGCCTCTGCTATCAAAATCGATTTGGGCCGGAGCGGGTGTTGGCGGAGCACCTGCGCTGGGGGGCTCGCTTCGCGAAGGCTGCTCCTGTGGAGCTTCCGGAGCGCAGGCCCGCCACTCGTTTGCGAATCGGATATGTCTCGGCAGATTTTCGCATGCACTCGGTGGCGTTTTTTGTTGAGCCAGTGATCGAACACCATGATCGGAGTCGTTTCGAGGTCTTTTGCTATTCGGATGGGGAGCGCGAGGATGCTGTAACCCAGCGCCTGAGGGGAGCGGCGGATCATTGGCGCGGTGTCTCGGGCATCGACGACCGGCGGACCGCGGAACTCATCGCCGCAGACCAGATTGATGTGCTGGTGGATCTCGGTGGTCACACCTCCCATAATCGCCTCTCGATGTTCGCCTTAAGGCCGGCCCCTGTGCAGGTTACCTGGCTGGGGTACCCTAACACCACGGGCATGAGTCAGATGGATTACCGTCTGGTGGATGAGTGGACCGACCCTCCAGAGCTGGCCGGGCACTGCCTGGAAACTCTCCAATATCTCAAAACGGGGTTTCTCGCCTATCGTCCCGGCAGAGGCAGCCCCGGGGTGGGTGCCCTGCCGGCGGAGGTTTCGGGGCGCTTTACCCTCGGGTCCTTCAATATTATTCCCAAGTTGAATTCTGAGGTCATCGACGTTTGGGCTGCCATTTTGCGGGAGGTTTCGGGTGCGCAGTTGCTCCTGAAGGCGAAGCAGTGGAGGGATCCGTTTACAGTAGAGCGATACCTGAGGATGTTCGAGGACCGGGGGGTAGATCGTGCCCGGGTTCGTTTGGTTCCCTTTGTGTCTTCCTATCGGGGGCACCTGGAGCTGTATCATCAGATAGATTTGGCGTTGGATCCCTACCCCTATAACGGGACCACCACCACCTGTGAAGCTCTTTGGATGGGGGTTCCAACGTTGACCCTTGAGGGAGACCGCCACAGTGGCCGGGTGGGAACCAGCATCAATACTCGCTTGGGGCTGGCGGAGTTTATCGCTCGGGATGAGGCGTCCTATATTGCGAAGGCGGTTGAGTGGTCGACGCGCCTCCCAGAGCTCGCAGAGTTGCGCTCAACCCTGCGGGCTCGCGTCGCGCAGAGCTCTCTCTGTGATGAGGTGGGTTTTACCCGCGTGCTTGAGGAGAGCTTTGTGGTGATGGCCAAAAAGGGGGAGATGCGCTGAAGGACGCAGCGCGTTATAGCGGGCGTACGTTTTTGGAGGCTCCCGGAGGGCTGGAGCGTCGACGTGGGCGTGAGCTTTGTGCTAGACACGCTCGCAACTTGATTCAGGGAGAGCCGCCATGGGCCAGAAGCAGATAGAGCTGGACGATATTTTAGCGATTGAGCACCTCTTGGGAGACGATGAGAAGTCCGTTCGAGATTCCATGCGGCAGTGGATTCGTCAGCGCTTTCTGCCGGAGATCACCGAGGCCCATCGGGCGGGGACCTTCCCCATGCATCTGATGAAAGAGCTGGGAGAGTTGGGAGTCTTTGGCCCGAGCATTCAGGGCTATGGGTGTGCGGGGGTCAACAACGTGACCTACGGTTTAATGCTGCAGGAGTTGGAGCGTGGTGACTCCGGGTTACGCTCTCTCTGCAGTGTGCAGGGCTCTCTGGTGATGTATCCGATCTTGACCTTCGGGGACGAGCGTCAACGGGAGCGGTGGCTTCCTCGCCTGGCTAGCGGTGAGATGATCGGCTGTTTTGGCCTGACCGAGCCCAGTGCGGGATCTGATCCGGCGGCTATGCAGACCCGGGCGGAAAAGGATGGGGACAGTTGGGTCCTTAATGGGGTCAAGGCCTGGATCACCAACTCGCCCATCGCTGATTTGGCGGTGGTCTGGGCTAAGGTTAGCAATGAGGATGACAGGATTCGCGGCTTTGTGATTGAGCGGGGCACTGAGGGGTTTGAAACCCCGGAAGTTGAGGGGAAATTCTCCCTGCGTGCGTCGCCCACTGGAGAGATTCATTTGACCGATTGTCGAATTCCGGGGGAGAACCTCCTCCCGGAGTCCGGTGGACTTAAGAGCCCTTTAATGTGCCTGACTCAGGCACGGGAGGGTATCGCATGGGGGATCACCGGTCCCGCCATTGATTGTTACGAGACTGTCCTGAACTACGGGCTTGAGCGGATCGCCTTTGGTAAGCCTATCGCGGGCTTTCAGCTCTATCAGGCCCAGTTGGCCGAGATGGCTACGATGATCGTGAACTCCCAGTTGATGTCCCTGCATTTTGGGCGCCTTAAGGATCAGGGAAAACTGACTCCCACTCAGGTGAGTATGCATAAGCGACACAATGTTGAATGTGCGCGAAAGATTGCTAGTATGGCGAGGGGGATGCTGGGTGGGATCGGAATCACCGACGCCTATCCGGTTATTCGTCACATGATGAATATCGAGAGCGTGTACACCTACGAGGGGACCCACGAAATTCACACTTTGGCCTTGGGGCGGGCGTTAACCACCCTCGGGGCATTTGAGTAGTGAAGTGGGGTTTAACGGGAAGGGCTGGCGTGATGTTGAAGACCGGGGTTGTTGTTGTGCTACTTATGCTGGGGCCAGGTGCGCTTTATGCGCAGACCATTCCGTGTCCGGAGGCAAAGAACCTGCCTCAATTAACCATCCGAGGCCTGGAGACGTCGACGCTGCCGGTGGTGGACAAGTGGCAGGTCTTTCTCGACGATGTCGTGCTTAGTGATGCTCAGGTGGCAGAGCTTGCTGGTGTAGATAAGTACATTGATATGACCCGTTACGATATGGGGGTGCGGGGCAAGCGGGTCTTTTGGGCCTTGGTAACGTCTGCTCTGGGAGTGGCCTCTTCAAGCACGGGGTGGGTTCTTTTTGGGCAGAATGAACTTTCCAGAACGACCACTATCTCCGTTGCGGTGGGGGGCATTCTTGTTGGGGTAGCGGGGGTGCTTTTTGCTATGGAGACGATCAACCACAGCCTTGAACCTTACCTCGCGCCCACTCCGACTCATCGTATTTCCCGAGCGGAGATGCGAGGACTTGTGGCGAAGGTTAACCACGGTATTTATCGGCGCATCTGCGCCGCGAGTGAGCAGATCAGGGCGCTTCATCAGCCCGGCGCGTTTCAACTGGTTCCGGCCTTGGAGCCGCCGCAGGTGCTGGCGGCGGACTAACCCACAATGAGGACACCGCAGAGAGAGCTGGCGGTGTAGGAAATGTATGAGAACCGTAATCGTTGGTGCGGGGGTCGTTGGCACGGCTCTCGCTGAACAGTTTTCCCGCGAAGGGCATCAGGTCTCTGTGATTGAGAGGGACCGCCATATCGTCAATGAGCTCGCGGATAAATTTGATATCCTCACCTTGCAGGGAGACGCCTGCTCTGATCGCCTCCTTCACCGAGCGGGCATCAAGCACGCCGATATGTTGGTTGCGGTAACGAACGTGGATGAGGTGAATATCGTTCTGGGGATGATCGCCGAGCGCATGAAGGTCCCCCGAAGAATTGTCCGGGTGCGCAACAAGGAGTTCGGCAAGTTCTCCGGGATGTTGCCCCTGGCTGATTTTGGGATCCATGATGTGATCAACCCCGAACCGGTGGTCGTTGACTCTTTGATGCGAATGATCGAGATCCCTGGCTGCAATGACTATTACAGTTTCGCTGATGGGCAGGTGCAGGTCCTGGGCTTTTCGGTAGCACCGGACTCGCCAATGTGTGGCAGGACGGTTGAAGAGCTCAGGCAGGTGGGGGACCTCAACGCATTTTTGATTCTCTATATCAATCGCTTGGATAAGCTCCTCATCCCCAAGGGGAATACGGTTTTGGAGGCGGGAGATATCGTTCACATTCTGGTGTCGGCTGAAACCGTGGATTTTCTTCTGCCGATCGTTCACCGGACGCCACCTCGTAATGACCACGTTTTGATTGTGGGGGCCAGTCGAATCGGTGTCGCGCTTGCCGAGGCCCTGGAGGGTCACGTTAAACGTTTGATTCTCATTGAGTCTGATGCGGAGCGTGCGCGTGATGCCGCGATTCGCTTGGAGAAGTCCACCGTCTTGCATGGGGATGCGACAGATCTTGAGGTGTTGATGGAGGCCTCCATTGAGCGCTGTGACCTCTTTTGCGCGGTGACCGATGATGACCAGGATAATATGCTCTCGTCGCTTTTGGCTAAACGACACAGCAGTGCTCGCACGGCGGTGCTTGTGTACCACCCCGAATATGTGGCGGTGCTGGATCGCCTGGGGGTAGAGCGGGTGATTAACCCGCGCCTGGTCACGGTTAGTGAGATTCTTCGCCACGTGCGCAAGGGCCGGATCCACTCCGTCACCCGGGTGGCCGATAGTCACGCTGAGATCCTCGAGATGGAGGCGCAGGTTGGCTCCCGTATTGTGGGAGGTCCCCTCAAGGATATCCGCTTTCCCAAGGAGGCAATCGTGGGAGGTGTGTTGAGCGACGGGGTTATGCAGATCCCAACCGGAGAAACCCGCATCCAGCCGGGCCAGCGGGTCTTTGTGTTTGTGTTGGATAAAGAGATCAAAGCCATCGAAAAACTTTTTGGTGCATATTAACTCGACGGTGAAGAGAGTCTGGCCTCGCGATGAATGCTAAAGCTGTTTTATTTGTGTTGGGGAACCTGGCGATCATTCTGGCGGGTGCTCTCATCGCTCCCTTGGTAGTAGCGATTGTTTACGACTCAGGGGGACCGCACGAGATTCATGAGGTGAAAGCCTTTGGGATCACTGCGTCGTTGACTCTTGCGGTGGGGATTATTCTCAGGTTGGTGTTTCGGGACGCGGAGTCTAAAGTGCAGGTGCGGGAGGGGTTTGCCATTGTCACTTTTGCGTGGCTTTTATTCGCCCTCTTCGGGATGCTTCCCTATCTTTTAACGGGGGTTGTTTCGAGCACCACGGATGCCTTCTTTGAGACGATGAGTGGCTTTACCACCACAGGGGCTAGCATCTTCTCGGAGGTGGAGTTTCTTCCCCATGGGGTACAGTTTTGGCGCTGCATGACCCAATGGCTGGGGGGAATGGGGATTGTGGTTTTAAGTGTGGCGCTTCTGCCGGTGCTTGGGGTTGGGGGGTATCGGATCTTGAAAGCAGAGACCCCGGGGGGGGTGGCATTTGAGCGAGATCGCCCGCGAATTACCGACGCAGCTAAGGATATGTGGGAGCTTTACCTGGTGTTCTCCGCGGTGCAGTGTTTTCTGCTGGTGCTCTGTGGAATGAGCCCCTACGATGCGATGTGCCACACCTTCACCACCATGTCGACGGGAGGCTTCTCAACCCACACGGCGTCGGTAGGGCATTTCACGAGTCCTCTTATTCAGTGGGTTATCATCATTTTTATGGTCATCGCGGGCGTGAACTTCTCGGTGCATGCTCATTTCATCCGGGGCCGGTTGAAACTCGCCCTCTTGAATCTGGAGTTTCGCTTTTTTCTTTATATGTTGACGGTCTCGGTTTTGATCGGGCTGATGGTTCAACCAACGGGCTCAAGCGCGGAAGAGGCGATTCGAAATATTACGTTTCAAGTGGTGTCCATCGCGACGAGCACCGGCTTCGCCACCGAGGACTTTGAGCAGTGGGTTCCTCTGATGAAGTTCGTTTTGGTCGGGCTTATGATCGTCGGAGGCTGTATGGGCTCCACTGCGGGGGGCATTAAAGTCACCCGTATTTTGGTGTTTGGTAAGAACATCATCAGAGAGCTGCATCGCATGATCTACCCTCATGGTGTGCGCCCCCTGCGGGTGGGAACTCGCGTCCTGGAACCCCACGTAGGGGCCAATATCATGGCTTTTGGCAGCCTCTACACCCTCTCGTTTGTGCTCGGAACGATGACCATGGTGGCGTATGAATATGATCTTCTCTCATCCTGCACCGCGTCTTTAGCCGCGTTGAGCAATATCGGGCCTGGGCTTGGCCAGGTTGGTCCGGCACAAAATTGGGGGCACCTCCCCGACACGGCTAAATGGGTGATGAGCACCCTGATGCTCATGGGGCGACTTGAGCTTTTCTCGGTGGTGATTCTTTTCAGCCCCTGGGTGTGGCGACGCTGAGACGGTCTGGACAACGCTCCGCGGTTTTTTTGACCCTTCTGAGTGAGAGCGTTATCGTTTTGTAAACAAGTTGCTAACGCAACATGATGAATTTGCCCGATTAAACTCTAATCAACGATGGAGTTTTGCGAACAACCCGGGAGGCGAAATGTCTGGAAGCTATTACGGAAACCTGGCTCGAAAAGAGATGAAGGACTCGTTGAATACGGGGAAGACTGCGACGGTGGAGTTGAAGCGGGCCACGTATTATTTGCGACCTGACCAAATTCGCGCCTTGAAGTTAAGGGCCGTGTTGAACGACGAGACCATTTCGACGATTGTTCGCGCCGCTTTGGATGAGTATCTCGCTCCGAAGAAGCCAAGGCCGGAGCGCTCTCCTAAACGAGCTGACGACTTTCTCTTCTGCTCTTCTTGAGTCGGTGCGTCGGGGCTTATCTCGGATCTCCCATTAGGGCGAAGGACGCCCAGTGAGAGGGGTGCCGGTAATAGCGCCTGACAACCAGGGCGGCTTCTCGCAGTGCTTCTGCCCGAGGCAGCGTTTTAAGGTTTCGATAGAAGCGCTTCATTAATACTGCGGCAGCCAGGTCGGAGACCCTCCCCTGGCTCGCCACGACGGTCTGAGCGCCGGCAACTGAGAAGGCGTTGGCCATGCTCAACCACGCGTTCCCGATATCCCCTTCTTGACGGGCATCCCCGTCCCACGCGTGGCATGCGCTGAGGGTTACCAGGGAGGGGAGGTCATGCAGTTGAAAGATTTGCCGTGTGGAGAGAAGCTGAGGCTGTGGAGGTTCGTGGTCGCTCCAGAGAAGTAAGCCGTTGGCCAGGGGAGCGTTGGCCGAGAGCCGGCCGTGGGCGCCAATGGCGAGGGCATCGGCCTGTCCGCTTAGGACTCGGCGGTAGGTGGCGTCATAGCCCGTGTAGACCTGGGCGTTTTCCAGAGAGTGTGCTTCAAGGTAGCTGAAGGGCAGATCTGTGGCCGGGGCGAGGGCTAACACCGATGTGGGGGAGGCTGGCGCGGGAGTCCCCAGGCGTTCATAGAGGTGCGTGGCTGAGAGCTCGTAGCTGAGGGTGAAGGAGTCGATGAGCGCGCCCTCCGCGTAGGGGAGGGCCACAAAGGGGACCATGGTGATAGGGCCATCGGGAATGACGATCACATGGGACTTGCCCTGGAGGTGAGGTGTGAGGGGGCTGATTAAGTGGGCGCTCAGTTTTTGTAGAAGATCTTCAGTGGGCGCGAAGGAGCTCATGCGCCGGGTGAGGTCAAGCACTTCTTTGGTGAGCTGCGGCAGGTCAACGTTGAGGGGGACAACCTCCATGTTATCGCGGGATATGAGCAGGGCAGCCTGGAAGGAGTCCAATAAGGCGTAGCTTATAACGAGGGTGTTCTCTCCCAGACGTTCCTGCAGGCGCTCTGCGCTGATTGGGGAGATGATTTGAGTTCGTGCAAGGAGGGGGTGTGTTGCGAGGAGCTCACTCTCGATTTTCTGATGGCGCTCCATTTGGGCGGAGATCTCGGCGGGAACCCTGCTTCGTTGCGCCTCCATGAGTCGTCGCTGTGCTTTGGCTTCCTCTTCAAGGAGAAGTCGGGCACCGGGAGAGGTGGGTTTTAGGGAGACGCCGATTAATGTATCCAGTACTTTTCTCCCCTTTGCCCGCTCCGTATAGTGGAAGACATCTTCGGAGCTGCTGGCTTCAAAGGCTAGATTTGCCAGGTCGCCATAGAGCCGTAAGCGGGAATAGGGGGTGTTGATCGCCGCGCGTTGATGCCCAAGCTTCTCCGCTAGAGGGAGAGCCCGGTTGAACCAGGATTGAGCTGAAGCGCTATCCCCTTGGAGAAGAAAGTGTCGACCCAGACCGTAGTGGGACCTCCATAGGATTTCCCTGTTCCAGAGCCTCCGTGCCAGGCGGCGGGTGTCTTGCCAGGTCTCAAGGCTTCGATTGTCGCGCTCCTCCTCGTAGACCTCGGCTAAACCAAAGAGTGTCTGCAGCTCGTTGTATTTGTTTCCTAATTTGCGACTAAGTTGAAGTGCCTTCTCGAGGGTCTCCCTGGCCTTGGAAAATTGCTTTCTCTGGGCAAAGTAGATCCCAAGGTTTCGCAGGTCAAAGGCCTGACCTTCCTGGTTTTCAAGGCGGATGTCTAACTGAAGTGCTTGATTGAAAGCGTCCTCTGCTTCGGCCCAACGCTTACTGGCTCGATAGATTGTGCCGAGGTTATTAAGTTGGGTGGCGACCTCTGAGAGTCTCCGCGTCCGTTGGGAAAGCTTTAGCGCGGTCTGAACCTTCTGCTCGGCCTGACGAAACTTTCCCTCGTTAAGGTCGATGAGCCCGGCGAGGCTCATTGCCTGAATCTCGAGAAACGCTTTAGCGCTTTTGATGGCTAGATCGAGAGCCTTTTTCTGATTCTCTCTGGCTTGAGCATAGTCCCCGAGGTACCAATAATCTCTGGCGAGTTCGAGGAGTGCTTCTCCTCGGACCCCGGGGTCATTTTGCCCCTTCATGGTGAGGACTTCCCGAGTGGTGGCGATGGCGGTGATGTAGGAGCCTTTTTGTCGGTGCACTCTGGCGATGTCGAGATAGAGTCTTGGTATGATCGCGTGTCGGGAGTGTGCTCGGGCGATGGACAAGGCTTGATTGAATTGTTCCAGCGCGCCGTCATAATCGTGGAGAGAACTCTCAAACAGAAAACCAAGATAGCGCAGGGGGTAGAGTTGATCGGGGTGTTTTAGCTTTTCATAAAGCCGCTGCGCTCTATTGTAGTGGACTCTCGCGCTTGCGTAGTCGTAGCGATCTCGGAGCACCGAGCCGAGTCGCGATGAGCAGTCGGCTTCGACTTCGTTGTGCTCGCCCTTTCTGGCGACTTTGATGCAGTCCTCAAAGGCCCGGGCAGCTCCGGGCAGGCTGCGGGCGCGGTAGTAGGCCTTTCCAAGGGTGGCAAGGGCGCGGCCTTCTTTCTCCGTGTCCCCGGCTTCGCGGTAGGCGGTGACGACGCTTTGTTGTAGCTTGAGCGCGGTGGGCAGGTCCCCCTGCAGAGCTTTTAGCTGAGCCAGCCGGTCTCGGTTACTGAGAGAAAGGTTGTTCAATAAAGCGGGAAGGCGTGTCGCGGTTTGAACGATTCGGGGCGGTGTGGATGGCGGAAAGAGGTTGGCTGCCCGACGTAGGATGTTCAGGTTCTCGCTTCTTTGCAGAAAGTCGATGACATTGAGGAGCTTTTGAACGAGCGTCGTAGTGCTCTCCCAATTGGCGGGCTGGTTTTTGGCTGCCGCCGCGGTGGCTGCTCGATAGTGCTTGCCGGTTTGTTGGGCCAACTCAAGCAGTTTCTCGGTGGCGAGGAGCACCTCTTGGACCGGAGTATCGCCGATGTCGCCCGCATAGGTCATGCGAGCGGATGGGCTGGCTTCGCGGTTGAGTGTGGCGAGCGCCTTCGCAGAGGAGGACTCCGTTTCAAGTTTTTGCAACCGCGCGATGGTCTTTGAGGAGGTTTCCGGAGCGAAGATCATACGCGTTGTCCCCTGAAGCAGCATTGTCTGCGCAAGGGAGCGTCGGGTGACTGCGGAAGGAGGGAGAGCGCCGAAGATGGCACCTTGGGAGTTGAAGCGTGAGCCGATGAACTCCCCAAGGGGGGCGCTTCGGGTGGTGCCCTTCTTGGTGAATCGAACCAAGGGAGAGGTCAACCCTGGTCGGATGGTTGTTGAAAGAGTCTCTGGGAGGTCGATGTTCAGAAGGAGCCATTGGTGCCGTCCTTCGGGGAGCTGCCCGGGTGGGGAAGCGTGGGACGCCCAGGTTCGGGTCTCAAGGGTTGGGAATTGTCGACTCTCCAGGGTTGCGAGGAGGTAGGTCGCTGAGAGCACCTCAGACACCGCCAGAGGTGAACTCTTGATGGTCTCCGTGAGGGTGTGAGCATTGACGTCGTTGGGAAGACGCTCTCCCAGATCGAAATAGTGCGCGGTATAGGCATCCTGGGCCTTAGAACGCAGGGCCTGGACGACTTTCGTGGGAAGGTTGTTGTTGTGAACTCCGACGCTTCTAAGCACCCTGAACTCTGAGCGGGAGATGAGAAACCAAACCCATTCCTTGGCGTTGAGGGGAAAGGCTTGAACGAAAAGGGTTTGGGTGGGAAGCGCGGCTTGAAAGGATTTCAGGGTGGGTGTGCTGCCCTCGAGGCTACGGGTGAGCCAAGAGGCTTTGAGGGCGTAGGCGCGGTGGCGCTCCGGGGTGGAGCGAAGTTGCCGCAGGGGACCCCAGGCAGCCTCTACCATCGGGGGGACCTTTGCGGGGGAGGGAGACCACTGGAGGAGTCGAAATTTTTCCAGGAGGGCCCAGGCCCGATCTTGTTGCCCTGACGCCAAGAGGGTTGTGGCGGCTTGTCGAGCGAAGGCCTGGGATTCGCGGAGGTGGGTGGGCCAGGGAGCTTCCATAAAGAGATGAACAGCTCTCTCCAAAAAGGGTTGGGAGGGCGCTGCAGCGTGAAGTCTGATGATGGAATACCACTCAAAGGCTTCACTCCAGTCAGTGAGAGTTTCAAGAGGGGGCACCAGAGGGGAGCTGCTCAGTGAGAGTTCTTGCAGGAAGGAGAGTTGAGCTACAAGGGCGGGGTCCTCGGCTACTTCGGCGAAGCGCTTCGCTTGGTTGAGATGGTAAACCCGCCTGTCGAGAGTGTGGAGCACCTTCTGAAGGTCTTGGGTAGAGGTTAGCGGGGTGGGGGGAGTTGGGCGCCCCAGCAGGTAGAGGTGGTAGAAGGCGGTCAAACGCAGGAGCTTTGGGGAAGGGGGACTTGCGTCCTCGATGGTGGGAGCCAGGAGGGGGCGGGTCTTTTGGCCGATAAGCCCGAGGAGAGTGTCGGGAGGAGGGGCATCGTGGCTGGCATAGAGGATTGATTGAATGATGGCGCTCAGCTGGGAGGAACTCAGGGGGAGGGGCTGGTTCAGCACCTCTGTCCAAAGCCGGTAGGCGCTGGCGTGTTGATTGAGCTGCGCGTGAAGAAGGGCGTTGTTGTGCAGGGAGTCAACGAGTTCCGGGGTGAGGCTGATAGCGTGGGGAGCGTCGCTTTGCAGGTTTCGTATCATGGCGAGCTGTTGGCGAAGGAACGTGGCCGCCGTGGTGAGATGTCCGGTTTTGAGATGCAGCGCGGCGAGCTTTCCGAGGCCAATGGCGAACTCATGCTGGGAGCTAAAACCAAAGGGGCCCTGGGTGATGTTGTTCGCATCTGCGGGCACCTGTGCGACGATGGCGAAAAAACTATCGGCACCGGCTTTTGGGGTGTGTCCTGCCTTCAGGTGATGCAGAAGCTCGTTGAAGCTCGCGCGGGCGCGTGCAGTCTGTTGGGTGTACATCAGCGAGAGCGCCTTGCCCCTCAAGAGGGGGATCGCCTGGTCCCAGTGGACTTCAGATTTGTAGTATTCGTAGGCCTGATTAAACCAGGGAAGCGCATCGTTGTGGAGTCCGGCTTGAAAGTGCGCGGCCGCAGCGACAGCGCTGATGGGGCCAGTGAACTCTTTGCGTTTGAAGGTCTTGTTGAGGTGGTGCGCCAGTAGAATTTGATCCAGGGCGACGTCGTAAACCTGTAGCTGGATCGCGGCGCGGGCAAAGTGAAGGCGGAAGAACAACTCGGTTTTGGGGTTTTGAAAAGGTTCGTCGGAGTGTTCTCGCTGGAGGTAGGCGTTAAACGCGCTGTCGCTCTTGCCAAGACGAAAGAAGGCGTTGCCCAGGTTCAGGTGGGACGCCGCCAATAAGGCAGTGTCCTCTCCGGCCAGGAGCAGATCGCGAGAGGCTTGATAGCTCTGAATGGCGCGCTCCAAGTGGCCTTTTTGGGGAGCTTGCTTCTCCATTTGCTCCCGGATCCAACCCAGGGTGAGGTGAGCGGGGGCGAAGCGAGGGTCAATGCCGAGGCTGGCGCTTACTTCCTTTTCTGCCTGTTGCAAAACGCCACGTTCGGAGGAGAAAGTTAATGCGTAGCCGTATGAATATCGCGCGAGTGCATTGCGTGGTTGCCGAAGAGACCAGCGGCGATATTCCATGAGGTGCTTTGGTAGTTTGCCCAGGCGCGATGCGAGTCTGATCAGGTTGCGGTGCGCTTGTACAAGGGAGCGATTGGTCTGGAGAAGGGCGGCGTAGAGACGATAAGCCTCTTGAGGATTGCGAGCGGCTTCGGCCTGGCGTGCCTCACGGAGTGCGATGCTGATCATGCCACGCCGGGCCTCCTCATGGATGGAGGCGTCTCGGGGGTATTCCCGGATAAGCTGCTGATAGGCTTCCATGGCACCGGTGATGTCTCCCCCCCGCATGGCAAGGGCGGCACTCTCCCGGAGAGCGCGGGCGTGGAGCTCTCGCTGCTCTGGGTAGTTTTGAATCAGGGAGCGCCATTGGACGAGGGCGATCTCATGATGCCCTTGAGCCTGCTGCAGGGTGGCCAGACGGGCGAGGGCTCGAGAGGCGAGGGCAGGGAGATGGGCGAAGTGGGAGCTGATTCGCTCAAGCGCCGCAAGTGGAGATTCCTCGCTGAGGGAGCTTGCGGCCTCGACCCAACGCTGAATGGAGCGTTGGATAATAAAGCGCTCGTCCCCAAGGGCGGGGGAGAGGAGCTTCAAGGTGACTCGCTCGATGTCCTCGAGGCGCTGCATGCGTGAATAAAGTTCTGCGAGCCGTTCAAGGGCCATGGCCCGATCCTCAGCGGCGAAGCTCGTATCGTTCGAAAGCTGCTCCAATGACTCGACGGCAGCTTTCCGCTCGCCCCCCGCGATTTGAAGTTCCGCCTGAAGGAGCTTAGCCCGGCCGCGGGCCGCATCCTGGGCGAGGGGGAGAGCATGGAGTCTGTGGGTGAGCTTCAAGACGAGCTGTCGTTGTTCATCGTTTTGAATATTCAAGCGGGGCCCGAGGGCTTCTACCAAGAGGATGCGCATGGATTGGAGGGTGGCGATTGATTTTAGGGGGGCTGCGGCGTCGCCCTCTATAACCACCTTGAGCTCTCGGAGCGCTCCTTTGAAGTTGGTTTCCTCCAAGAGTTCTCGGGCCAGGGCATAGCGGGCTTCGCTCTCGGAGGCTTGGTGGTGAGAGAGGATGTGTCGAAGGGCCAGCCTTCGTCGTTGCGCGTCAGGTTCGTTTTTGATGGCGGTGAGGAGGGCCTCCGGGGCGATATCCCGAGGGATGCTCCCATTGCGGGGAAGAGCGTAGATATCCAGATCGGAGGGTCCTTCGGCAGTATAGAAAAGATGGTGGTCGCTGACAGCAGCAAGAAATTGCCCGGGGCGGCTTGTGGTGAGGGGGTGGGGAGTGGGGAGAAGGCCGGTTTTAAAGACCGTGTGAGGGACTTCCATGGTCCAAAGGCTGGGGCCATCGTTGAGGGTTACTTGACCATCTCGGTTTTCGTCGTCGAGAAAGCGCGCGAAGAAGAGCGGAGAGGAGTTGGACGCTGGCGCTGGCGACGTCGGAGTAAAGGGCATTCCGGCGGCGTAGGTGCCGTCGGTTAAGGGGACCACCTCCTGGGTGTGGAGGTGGTGAGCATAGATTCTTGGTTGAAAATGACGGTCCAACTTGACGAAGAAGAGGAGCGCGCCATCTGGACTGATAGCGGGGTCATAGCCTCGCTCGACCACGACTTTTCGTTCACCGGTGGTGAGGTCCAATAGTTCGATCTGTTCAAAGGGCTGTCCCACCGCGCGGGTGGTAAAGAGGATCTGAGCCAGGTGGGGGTGCCAGATGGGGGTGCGTTCAGCGCTTGTTCTATCGGTCAGGCGCCGCTTCCCGCCCCCATCGAGATCCATCAGCCAGACGTCGCCTTTGACGTCATCGGATTTGGAGATCCAGAGAATTTGGTCGCCAGATGGGGAGAGATGGGGCTCGGAGTCGTCGGCCGAGTGGGTGGTCAGGCGCAGAGGAGTTGGTTGGGTGGAGCTAACCCGAAAGATATCCTGATTGCCGCCTTGCTCGCTGACGTAGATAATGTCCCGACTGGAGGGGGATGCCGTGGGTTGAAATTCATCGAAGGGTCCCACCGCGACCGGCGCTGCGGTGAAATAGAAGGAGTGACGGGTGGGGGGATGGGTGAGCCCGGTTCCATGGCGGGATGTTGGGCTGCAGGCGAGAAGAGAGAGGAGCGCGCAGCTAAAGAGCCCGGGGTGACGAAGAAGGCGCTTCACTTAAGGGCTCCCTTCTGCTCTTGCGAAGGTTTGAGGTACCACGAGCCCGAGGGGCCTTCACAGGGGGTCCCGGTGGGAGAGTGCAGCACGAGAAGCCTGTGATAAATGGCCCGAAGCTGTTCCTTATCCGAGGGGGTCATGGTGGGATCTTTGGCGATAAACCAGGCAAGCAGGACTGCGCGATCCTGGTTTTCCTCTGTGGCGAGTGTTTCGAGGCGCTCCTGCAGGTCGGTTTGAGAGCAGGCTCGCACCACCAGTTGTGCGTTGAGGGCTTCACCCAGGCAGCCCGCTCGTTTGAGCTCGTCGGTGTCATCTCGGTTAAAGAGTTGGCGGCGTCGCGCTGCGACGGCGGGCTCGGTGGACACAGAGGAAGCTGGAGAGTCGCTGCGTACGGAGGTGATGAGGAGCTCTTCCTCCGAGAGAGGCGCCATCTGTCCCAGGAGCTGATTTTCAAGGGCGGTCTTTTGGGAGACGTTCACGGTGGTGATGGTGCAACTCGGCGCGCAGAGGACAAGAACGGGGAGGAAGAGAAGGGAGCAACGGTTCATGAAATCACCAGCCGAGCAGGGGGCCTGCGTAGGCGTTAAGGGGGGCTTGAAGGGAGGGGTCGATGATTAATTCGCTCAAGGAGAAGCGGCGGATCATCTCCTTGTCGATGGGGCGAAAGCCCCACTGCGTTCCGGGGATTCTTAAAAAGGTCGTGTAGAGGAGGTCCATGTTCAGGTTTTCGTGTCGAACCCAGACAGCCACCTCGTCGATGGTGATCAACCAGAGAAACTTTCGGTAGTCTTGAATCGTTGGGTTGGTCTGTTCTGGATCCAGGAGTTGCAGAAAGCGATCAAGGGTTTTGGAGCCAATTCGAGTGACGTTCATGTCTGCTTCGAGGGTGCGCTCATTGGGGCCAAAAAGAAAATGAGCGTTGACGTTGGTGCTCAACTCCGATTCGGGGCCGGGTTTGAGGTCAAGCGCCTTGAAATAGCTGGCATCCATATTGGACACCTGAAAGCGAAAGGTGCCTGCGAGGGCTTGCTCTGAGGTGACCTGAAGTCCGGCGTCTCCAATGATGTCTCCCCCGAGGACATGCATGGAGATCTCATCGGCGCTGAGGGTACCTTTGTCCAGTTGGCCTTTGAGGGTAAAATCACGCAACTCGTAGTCGCCCTGGATGATGCGGTCGATGTGAAGCCCAGCGTGAGGCGCATAGGCCCGCAGTCTTTCTTGAAAAAGGGTTCGGGCTGAGTCTTCGCGGATGTCATCGGGATCTGTGATTAAGTAGAGCTTGCCCGAGCCGAAGGGCAGCTCCCGAGCGATGATGGCTGCGTGAGGTTGGGGGCGCAGCGCCACCTCTCCTCGGAGGGGGAAGCTGCCGCTGAGATTTTCAAGGGTGAGCTCTTCACTTTGGAGATGCACCCCGTCAAAGGAGGCGGTGGTCTCCAGTCGGGTCAGCCCCTCGTGAATCGAGCAGGCGCCCTTGAGGCTGATAGCACCAGTGATGGAGGTGTTCTCCTGAGGGAGTTCCAAGGGCGGGGTTAAATCGAGCCCGCCGGTCCAGTGGAACTCGGCGTCGACCTGGGGGAGGGCTTCGTCGAGCCACGCCCGATGGAGGAGGGGCTGGATGGGATCGCTGAGCACCCCCCTGGCAGAGAAGTTCACTCCGATTCCACCGGAGGTTAACTCCATCTTCTCAAGGAGAAGGTCTCCTCCAAATTGATACGCGCTCTCAAAGAGGAGGGTGGCGTTCTCCAGGGGGCGGGGCAGGAAGTCACCGGAGAGTTCGGCGAAGGAGCCTTCGAGTTGCGTGAGGACTTGATCTTTGGCGAGCTGCAGGGACAGCGCCCCTTTCGCTGCGGTGAGTGTCGCGGGGCCGTGGAGGCTCGCGGCGCTCAGCTCCATGGTTACCCGGGGAGCGCCTCGAGGGAGGGTCAGCCGGACCAGGGTGTTAAGGTCTGAGACAGAGCCCTGCTCGCTTTGAGCGCTGAGGTCTCGTACTTCTGCGATAGCCTCGAGGTGAAAGGGGAGCCGGCGGCGGATGTTGTCGACCCACCCTTGGAGGAAGGCCACAGCGTCGGAGGCACCCTTCCTCCAAGCAACATCGCTGTTAAGGTCAGCGAGGGGGGGGGGAGTGGAGTGCTTCAGGAGAAGGCCGGGAGCCAGGCGCCCGCTGAGTTGAAGGGAGAGTTTCGCCTCTCCACTTAAGCGCTGAACGGGTTTGAGGGAGGGGGGGAGAAGCTTGAGCACCTTTTCAAGGCTGACAGGGCTGACCTGAAGGGCCAAGCGCTCAATGATGGGCTGCTCGCTGGTGATTTGATCTGCCTGGCCGCTGAGGGAGAGATGGAGCAGGGAGCCGAGATTGAGGTCCAGCGTTGGGAGCGTGACCTGCTCGAGGTGTTTCTCCAATCGGAGCGCGACAGTGGCCTGCGGGAGGAGGAGGGAGGTTTCGTCAAGGGCCAGGGTGGGGTCAAACGCTTCGAGCCGGAGGGTGGCCTGGAGCGCGTCCGGGCTTAGCTCTGGCAGAACGCTGTCGAGCACAAGATGAACTCCCTCGAGGGAGGCCTGGTCACTGTGGACACCCCCGGTGGTGATCTTAAGAGAAGCGGTGATGGGGGTTGTGTTGGCGCTCCCCTTTAAAGTGGAGATGGGGCAGGAGGTCTCGACGTCGACCTTTACCTCCTCAACCCCCCCAGCGGGGCTTGTCAGGCCCCTTGCCTCCAGGTGCAGGGTGGTGTCGACCCGGTCGTCCTCGTCGGGGAGCTGCCCCGGAAGCCAGGGAGCGCTTGGGGTTCTGGTGCGCAGGGAGAGGTCGAGAGCTTCAAGTTTGTTCTGCCCCTGGAGGATGGAGTCGAGCTGCAGCGTCGTTGTTAGCTCCAGGTGAGTCCCTGTGGCTTGGAGGGCTCCGTTCACGTTGAGATCATGGAGGGTGAAGAGAGGGTGCTCGATGCTGATGTTCTTGAGCGCGAAGGGGAGCGCTCCCTCAGGGGGCGCGGCGCTATTGATATCACTGAGGGTTAGCTCCAGTGGTTCTCCCGAGGCTTCAACCAGCCCTGTGAGCTGCATGGAGGGGACGAACACCCGGGCAAGGGGGGTGAACTCTTCAAGGTTGGAGGTGAAGCGGAGCTCTTCGAGGAGAAGATGCGGATCCCTTAGGAATTCGTTCAGAGCTGCTTTGAATCGAAGCGCTGTTTGATCCCCCACCCTCCAGTGACAGGTTGATAGCTGAAGGGTTTGTTGATGAAGATCCCCACTGAGGGTGACCTCGCCGTGAATGGGGATAGCGGGGGGTTGAGGTCCCGCGGGCAGTGACGCAGAGGCGGTGGAGTCCACCAGGAGCTGGAGTGTGGTGGCTTGGGGGCCACTTGAGTTGAGTTGAAGGGACACGTGGGTGGCGAGGGTTGCGCTCGCGTCCTCCCGATGGAGCGTTAGCGGGGCGGGGGAGGAAGGGGAGCCGATTTGCAACGCGCTTGTGATGGAGAAGCGCTTGCCCTCGCCATGCAGGGAAGCGGTGAAGGTGAGATCGGGAAGACTGACCTGTCCCTCGGGAGTGGTGGCTTCGAGGGTTGCGCCGGAGAGAATGAAGGTCTCAATGGCGATCTCAAGGGGGAGTTCCGGAAGGCTGAACTCGCTTGTGGGAGAGGAGGGAGGGGCTGGTGTTGGAGCCGGGGAGGCTGAAGGAGCTTCGGGAGGAGTGAGAGCCTTAAGGGTGTCGGTGTGTGAGGTCTGTTCAAATTGAATGTGGGGGTTTTCAATGATGATCTTCGGGATGCGAAGCTTCCCGCCCAGGAGCGGGAGAAGACTCCACTGTATGTGAAAGCGCTCCAGGGCGAGAGGCGGCAGGGTCAGTCCGTCGGGGGCGTGGACCTTAAAGCCTCTGACGTCGACCCCGGAGAAGAGGTTCAGGCTGAAGCTCCCCAACTCCACGGGGGCTTGAAGTGTTTGTGTTAATTGTTGCTCAAGGAGTCCTCTGATTCGTTGGTCGGAGAAATACAGGCGCGCCATGATCCCAGCGAGCATCACTAAGAGAGTCCCAAGGAGCAGAAGTCTGGCGATTTGAGCGCTTCGGGTTGTTTTTTGGGGTGCAGTCATGGAGCCCTTAGGGAGTTAGTCTTAGGCCAAATACCCCTTCAGCCAGAGAAACGCCAGAATTGTGGGAGCCCGCGTTTATCGGGGGAGGTGAGCTGCGCTCTTCGCTTGTGAGCGCTGTCGCGGACGTTGCCGGTTCAAAAAAAGGCGACGTCCATGGGGGGCAGTGTGAGCACGAGGGGGGGAAGAACCTCGGAGTTGTCTTCGCTTAGGCGGTAGAGCCCCGGGGCCTCCTGGCCTCGAAGCGCGTAATAGAGGGTACCCCTGGAGTCAAAATCAAAGCCCGCAAGGGTGAAGCCAGCGTGGGTGATTCGAGGAGGCTGTGGGGTGGGCTCAAGAGACAGAATGGTTATCTTCTGGGTGGTGTAGGGGTCGTGGGGAGAAGGGGTATAGATCTGTACCCACGGCGTCCCCTCGGGGGAGACTCGCAGGTCGCTGGGGTAGCCTCCAAGGGTTTCCGCGCTCGTGATGACCTCTACCTGCGCGGTGTCGGGGAAGATCTCAAGCAAGCCGGCGTGGGTGGGGGTTTGAAAGTCTGCGACGCAGCCAACAAGGAGGGAGTCGCGGGAGGTCGTGGCGAGTCGAGTGTAGGGATTGCGGCAGGGGAGCTCGAGAGCCGGCTGGTCTGGCTGCTCAGGTGAGAGGTCCATCAGGGTGAGAGAAGGAATATGCACGCCGATGAGCAGGCCAGCCTGGGTGGCGGAGAAACCGTTTTCTCGGTCCAGGCGTTGGGCGGTGACGTAGAGCACGTCGCCCACGAGCGCGAGATGATCAAGCTCGGGGAGTCCGTCAGCGTCGGCGAAGCGTTCGAGAGAGAAGAGCTCGATTTCACCGCTTTCCAACGAGAGAATTTGCAGCTCAGGGGCTTCATAACAGCTGATCACCACGCGCCCATCCCTAAGGAGCAGGGCGTCATGGGGGCCGCACCCGGGGAGGGCGTATTGGGGGCCCACCTGGCCTTCGCGACCAATAAGGTGGAGATTACTGTCCTGGCCTCGGTTCAAGATCCCCAGCCAGTGGCCGAGTTTGACGAGGACGGCATCGCCGCTGGCGAGGAGGAGGTCATCGGTGATTTCGGAGGGCTTCTCAATTGAGAAGGTGGCGAGGCTGCTGGTGGTGTAAGTGAGCGCCGTGGTGAGAATAAAGGCGCTGCCGGGGGCGATGGGCTCGGGTAAGGGAGATTGCTCCTCTGGGAGTGGTTCGGAGCAGTTGAGCAGTGTCAGCACGACAAGGAGGAGGCTCAGGGGTTTCATGCTCGCCTCTAATCAGGTGGGACGGCGTGACGCAAGCCTCCGGGAGCGGTGAATCATGCTTTGGGTTAGGGCTGCCCTCAAGGGGCCGGGGCGCGTTGGTTTGGGAGAATCTTTGTGGGTGAAGAGAGGCTTTGGTTGCTGGAGTGCTCTCACTCTTGATACTGTTTGAGCGTCAGGCTGTCCGCGCCGTGTTTGAGCGGGGGCATGAAGGGAGTTGTTGATGATGGGATGGTGTCGGGTGATGGCGGTCCTGGTTTTTATGGCCGGCTCAGCAGTGGCCAGTGATGTGGATACCTTATTGGTAAGGGACGTCATGAAGGGGGATTTTCACCCTGGGCTGGCGACTTCATTCAAGGTCCACGGCGAGACGCTGACGCTGATGGTGCCCCTGGAATTGGTGCGGCAGGAGCTTGTGGAGACCTTAAGGAACAATCTGCCGGGGGCGCGAGTGCTCCTGGGGGATGGTGATTTAAAGATCTCGGGGCTGGCTCCCCAGGAAGTTATGGCGAAGCTCGCCGAGATCAAGATCGTTCTGCCGGAGGAGCCGGATCTCTTGGGGGCGCTGGCGCTGATGGAGGGAGATCTGCTCGCCATGACAAAGCCCGAAGGAGGGGGCTCCATTCGGGCGGGGAAGCCGGTGGCGGTTCCGATGGAGGCTGGTGGCACCAAGGATATCACCGCCGTGGTCGTGGGGAGGACCTCCCACGGATTTCCTCATGTCTCCCTGAAGCTGCGCATAGAAGAAGATGTTGAGGGGCGACTCTCCAAGGGGAGCCTTGTGAAGGGGAGGGTGCTCTACCCCAAAGCTGGTGCAGGGGTTGATTACACTTCACCTGCGACGCAGCAAAACCTCGTCGCCTATTATCTTGGGGCGGGAGACAGAGTCCGAGTCCGTGTTGGGAAGGGGCGGGACGGAGGCCTCCAAATCAACTGGCTGAAGCGGATCAAAGCACCGCGCTCCCCGGAGCAGGGAGCGCACTAAAGGGGGGAGTTCTTAGGCTCGTCCGACGTACTCGCCTGTGCGGGTGTCGATCTCAATCGAGTCCCCTTCGTTAACAAAGAGCGGCACATTCACCTGATAACCGGTTTCAAGTTTGGCAGGTTTGGTGGCGCCTGTTGCCGTGTCACCTTTCACCCCTGGCTCACATTCGATGATTTGCAACACGACTTTGTTTTGCAACTCCACGGAGATCGCGCGGCCGTTCCAGATCAGGACCTGACAGTCGGTGTTTTCTTTCATGAATTTGATAGCGTCGCCGAGGCCCTCTTTGTCGACCAGAACCTGCTCATAGGTGCTGTTGTCCATGAAGGTGTAGTGGCCCCCTTCCTGATAGAGGTACTGCATCTCTTTCTCTTCAAGATCGGGCTTGCCTACTTTATCTCCGGACTTGAAGGTGGGGTCCAGGACGCGTCCGCTGAGGAGGTTTTTGAGCTTGGTGCGCACAAAGGCACCTCCCTTACCGGGCTTAACATGTTGAAACTCAACAATAATATAGGGCTCTCCCTGATACTCAATCTTAAGGCCGTTGCGAAAATCCTGGGTGGAATACATTCGATGTCTCCTCTAATTCTTTCCAAAGTCAAACCAGCGCGATGTGACCGGGGGCTCTTACCATAGGGGTTCGGGGCCCACAATGGGCTAATAATGTGAGGGAGGTGTGCGCCAGGGATCAGGAGTTTAGAAGCGCCCGCACGCCAAGAAGGTAGGAATCCGGGCCAAATCCACAGATGACTCCCACGGCCTTGGGAGCGAGCAGTGACTCATGCCTAAAGGCCTCTCGGCTGTAGACGTTGGAGAGGTGAACCTCCACAAAGGGG